>CAZWGK010000009.1:23970-26043 GCA_964633685.1 uncultured Bdellovibrionales bacterium
GTCAATTGACCACAAGGAATATATAACCTTGGAATATGTCGTCTCCAAATAATCCCCTTAATTCGGGGAATCATAAATATCTGCTAGGTTTATCTCTAGCTGCTCTCGGTGTTGTCTTTGGTGATATCGGAACTAGTCCGTTATACGCGTTACGAGAGTGCTTCTTTGGCAGCCATCCAGTTCTAATTAATCACGACAACGTACTCGGAGTACTATCCCTAATTATCTGGGCACTTATTGTTCTTATTTCAATCGATTACCTTCTAGTAATTCTTAGAGCTGACAATAACGGCGAAGGCGGAGAATTTGCTCTAATGGCTCTTCTATCTAGAAAAAGATCCACCGCCTCTGCAGCAACGCTAATCTTATTTGCAGGGTTAGCAGGAGCCTCTCTTTTGTACGGCGATGGTATGATAACCCCTGCCATCTCAGTTTTGAGTGCCGTCGAAGGGCTAGAGGTCATATTACCCGGAGTGGATGAATATGTGCCGCTAATTGCTGTTGGCATCTTAACGATTCTTTTTTGGAGCCAATCGAGCGGAACTGCCAGAATGGGAGCATTATTTGGCCCTGTCATTTTTATATGGTTCTCGGTCTTAGCCATCCTTGGGGTTAGGGGCATAATTCTTGAACCCGAGGTCCTAAAGGCAATAAATCCCTTATATGGCCTAAACTTTATACTTGAGCATCAATTCCAATCTTTTTGGGTTCTTGGCTCTGTCTTCCTAGTTGTGACCGGAGGAGAGGCACTCTATGCTGACATGGGGCACTTTGGCAAAACACCTATTAGGTTGGCATGGTTCTCGGTGGTTTTTCCAGCTCTGCTACTAAATTATCTAGGGCAAGGCGCACTACTTCTACACAGCGAGGAGTTTATTACTAATAGCAACCCATTCTTCAGTTTGGCTCCAAGCTGGGGAGTTCTGCCACTCGTAGTTTTGGCCACCGCTGCGACAGTCGTGGCCTCTCAAGCATTGATATCCGGAGCTTTTTCTCTTACGAGACAAGCAATCCAGTTGGGATATCTTCCTCGGATGGAAATTCGCCACACATCAGCAGACGAAATTGGCCAGATATACGTTCCCTTAGTTAATTGGGCTCTGCTGATTGCCAACATTTGGCTCGTCACATCCTTTAAGTCGTCTGGCAATTTAGCGGCCGCTTACGGTTTTGCAGTCGCCACCAGTATGGTGATCACAACACTCCTAATGTTTTTTGTGGCTAGAGACATCTGGAAGTGGCCCATGACAATCGCTGGCATAGGCTGGGTTTTCATATTCGCAGTTAAAATAGCTTTTTTTAGCGCAGCCGTGATTAAAATTCCAAGTGGCGGCTGGGTGCCGTTAGTGGTGGGCGGAACAATAATGTTGATCATGACCACTTGGCACAGAGGACGCGCCATAGTAGCCGAGCGACTAAGAAATAAATGGCTACCGCTCCCTGAGTTCATCGACCAAGTTCAGGCAAAAAATCCAGTTCGCGTACCGGGAGTAGCCGTGTTTCTGGCTAGAAGCTCCGAGGGCACTCCGACAGCTCTAGTGCACAATCTAATTCACAACAAAGTGCTGCATGAAAAGGTAATCATTCTAACGATAGAGACCGAGGGTAAACCGATTACACCAGTAGCAGAATCAATCGAGATAGAGGACCTAGGTATTGGGATTCATCAAGTAACAGCCCGCTATGGGTTTATGCAGACACCACACGTGCCACGATTAATAAAATTCTGCAGAGATATGGGGCTAAACGTGGATCCCGAAAATGCAACATTTTTCCTCGGCCGCGAAACCTTAATACCAAGCGAAAGGCCAGGCATGGCACTGTGGCGCGAGGGGCTTTTTGCCTTTATGGCTCGAAATGCTCAACGAGCGATGAATTTCTTTAGAATTCCGCCAGATCGAGTGGTTGAGATAGGAGTACAGGTCGAACTCTAATCTCTTTTCGAAAATGCCAGAATAAAAGCATCGCGGAGCATCTTTAAACCATCTTGGACTACTCTAACCTTCGACCCTGCGACATGATGCCAGTTGATTGGCACCTCCACTACTTTGAGGTTTAAATTACGGGCCCGCC
>CAZWGK010000009.1:26107-27243 GCA_964633685.1 uncultured Bdellovibrionales bacterium
AAAACTAAATCGGGGAAATTTTTGCTTTTCAAACAGTGGGCTAACTATGCTTTTTTTAAATAATTTAAAACCACACTGAGTATCTTTGATATTGGGAACAGCTAGTAAATTAACAAAGAAGTTAAATATTCTTCCAATAACTTTCCTAAAAATTCGAGCTCTTATTCTCGTATCACTTGCAAACATAGCACGCGAACCGATTGCGATAGAGGCGCCCTCTTCTTGCCTTATTACGCTTATCAGACGATGCACCTCTACTATAGGCGTGGATCCATCAGCATCTGTAAAAAGGACTAGATCGCCTAGCGCATTGAGCATGCCAGCCCTGACAGCAGCCCCTTTACCCATATTGACTGGCTGTTTTAAACACCGACAAAACTTTACTGATCTACAAAAACTATCCACGATACCTGCTGTATTATCAGTGCTCCCATCATCAACCACTATAACTTCGATGGACATAGACGAAGATTCGATAAAAGACCGGAGCTCATCCAAGGTGGCTCCTAGCCGCTGCTCCTCATTATATGCTGGTATAACTACCGAGAGATCCATAATAAATTGCCGTTTCCCTTCTTTGATTTCGGTAGTCCGATGCTATATAACTTCGGAGTTAAATGACAGCCCAACAATTTAATATTTTTATCACTCTCTGAATTTTAAGGTCATTGTATGAAGATAGCAGTAATCGGCTCAGGATATGTAGGTCTCGTCGCAGGTGCTTGTTTTGCTGATACTGGCAATGACGTTATCTGCGTTGATATCGATGAGAACAAAGTCCAAGCTCTGAGAGATGGCATAATCCCAATTTATGAGCCTGGCCTCGAAGATCTCGTGATAAGAAATTCTCAGAGTGAGCGTCTATCTTTCACAACCAACTTGAAAGATGCCGTTGAAAAGTCCGACATAATTTTCATAGCTGTAGGCACCCCACAAGATGAAGATGGCTCTGCTGACCTTTCTCATGTCCTAGCTGTGGCAAAGGGTATTGGACAAAACATGAATGGTTTTAAAATTATCGTTGATAAATCAACAGTACCAGTTGGCACCGCGGCTCTGGTTACTAAGACTATCAAAGAGCAAACTAACCACCCTTTTGAAGTCGTAAGTAATCCTGAGTTTTTAAAAGAGGGGGC
>CAZWGK010000010.1:0-2017 GCA_964633685.1 uncultured Bdellovibrionales bacterium
AGGCTAAAACAAAAAACGGCCGCCTGAGTCATCCTCAGGCGGCCGTTTTATCACCCAAAGTGTACCACCGCGGTACACCTAACGGGATATATTACCCTACTAATCTCCTAAAGACCTCCTGAAGATCCCCCTGGGAGTAGAAATCAATGATTAACCTTCCCTGCTCTGCATTAGTAGCTGGACGGGTCATCTTAACCTTGAGTCCCAAAGACCTCTGCATCTCTTCAGTTAATCTTAGGTCCTCTGGGCTCAATTTAACCTCAACCGCACCCTTCTCTTCCCGCTCTTAAATAGCTCGCCCTAACCTCAGCATCTGGAATCTTAGCCAACAATAATACCTTTGACTCCGCAGCACCTTCTCTTAAGGCATTCATCAGGTCATCTGGAAGCTCTAATATCTCAAGACTTCTCTGAACCATTGCCTTTGATACACCCAACTTATCGGCAATATCTCTTATGCTGAGGTTAAATGTCTCTTTCAAGGCTCCAATAGCATGTGCTCGCTCTAATGGAGTTAGGTCGTCACGTTGGATATTCTCTACAAGCTGAACAGCTAAAGTTCTGTCGCCGTTACTATCGGCATCCTTATCAATAACAGCGGGTATTGAGGTAAGTCCGGCCATCTGACTAGCTCTGAAACGGCGCTCTCCGCTTACTAACTTATATCTTCCGGCAATGCTGGATGGAGCCACGAGAATTGGGGAAAGAACTCCGTAGGTCTTAATAGAAGCTGAAAGCTCTTTTAACTTCTCTTCATCGAAATGAACCCGAGGCTGATTGGGATCTCTATCAATTGTATCGATCCTTAATTCCCTGTAAGGGCTCCCTGCCCGCTCTCTATTTGTAAAATCAGGCCCACCGAATAACGGATTATTCGCTAAAACCAACTTATTTTTTACCATTTATGACCTCCTGTCCAAAAGATAGATAATCCTCAGCTCCTGCTGATTCGGCATTGTACTCAAATATGCTCTGTCCACTTGCTGGAGCCTCTGCCAATGCCACATTTGTTCTAATGACTGTCTTAAATACGAGGTCTCCAAAGTATGCTTTGATGGTATCGTAAACTGCCCGAGCCAATCGCTTTCTGTTATCGTGAAGACAGATAAGAACCCCGCCAACTCTAAGAGTTGGATTGTAAACACTTCTTACCTGCTCAATGGTATCCAATAACTGGCGCACACCATGCAGCGCTAAATACTCACTTTGAACCGGAATAATCACCTCTTCCACAGCAGCCAAAGCGTTTAGGGACAAAAGCCCAAGGGCTGGAGGGCAATCAATCACGATGTAATCGTATCTATCTTTTACATCTACCAAAGCTCGCTTCAAGATTAACTCACGCCCGATGGCTCCGCCCAATTCAAGGTCAGCCGCACTCAGAAACAGGCTCGCCGGAACCACATCTAAACTATTGGATCTATTGATAATAACGTCAGAAATCTTCTTGCTGCCCTTAAGCACATCGTATACAGTAAACTCAGGCACGGGAGGCTTTTCCAAAGACTCTTGGACATCCATTCCTGCCTGTTTCTCACCAAGACCAAGATGGGTAGTAAGATTACTTTGTGGGTCCATGTCGACCAGAAGGACTTTTAAGCCCTTTTGAGCCAATGAGGCCCCAAGATTAACAGCAGTTGTGGTTTTACCCACCCCGCCCTTCTGATTTACAACACTTATTGAACGTGCGGCCATGAATCACCTAGAGGGTTTTTTATAATTAAATTCGGCAAAAACAGACGTCATAGTATGGAATCCATCTAGTACAAATCAATAAAAAAATATACCGCTGAGCTAAATTAAGAGCGTTTATGAGAAAAATATTATTACTCGGGGCTGGGCAGTTTTACCTGGATTCACGACTCAGGGGCCAAATGTCTTAAATCCTAGGTATCGTGATTTGAGGAAAGTTGTAGGTGGAGCGCGGGAAGCAGATTTGTAACTCTCTGAAGAAAAAAGAAATTTGGGCCAAAAATCATTTTTCTTCCACTACTTATCCCAATTCATCGTGCCCCGA
>CAZWGK010000010.1:2027-9574 GCA_964633685.1 uncultured Bdellovibrionales bacterium
TAACCTTGGATCGTGTAACTAGATAAAATCTATCGGTAATTGAGGTAAGGATCCTCGAGCATTGAAATAAGGGTTATCGTGAATCGGGTTAAGTTTCATCGTGAAACGAAAGAATTTTTCGAGCTTAACCCCTTAATTCATTTTTCTTTTTCTTTTGCTTACTAAATAACTTATATTTACTTCAACATTGTTAAACTAACAGGAACTGATGTAGGTTCCTTAAATAATTTTATTGTGTTTTCTTTTTAATGGAACAGCAAGCATTAGCAATCGATCATCCAAAACGTCACACTCGTGACGAGATGAATCTTGCCGAGTTTCCATTAACATTACTCTCCACACGATCCGATCCAAAGATAAAAACACTCGAGTTTAAAGATCAGATAAAATCAAAAAACGGTGATGTGATTAATCGCGAGTGGACTATCACTGGAGCTGATAAATTTGGTCTTCCTACAGCTTCTGACGACGAAGTCTTAATCGGCCTATTAAAGCTCTCTGTGGATCAAGGATTTGAAGATAGAAAAGTATATTTTACCCGTTACGAATTGCTGAAGGCGCTACAATGGACCACCGAGGGTCGAAGCTATAAAAGACTCATGAATGCCCTTGATAGGCTAAGTGGTGTTCGAATAAAAGCTAAAAATGCGTTTTTTGATAATTCATCAAAGACTCACAGCACGGTTAATTTCGGCATTATCGATGCCTATGAAATCAACGATGGGCGGGATTCCTCAGGGCAAGAGAGAGCGAGTTTTTTCCTTTGGAGCGAGGTTCTCTACAAATCTTTCCAAGTGGGCTACATCAAGAAGCTAGACCTCGGATTTTACTTGGCACTAGAGAGTGCCGTTTCAAAGAGACTATTCCGGTATCTGGACAAGCACTTCTGGTACAAGTCTAAACTAATAATTCCGGTCTTTACGCTAGCTCATGAAAAATTAGGCATATCTAGAAACTATAAATATCTAAGCTCAATACGTCAGCAGATAGATCCAGCACTTGATGAACTCGTAGCGGCTGGATTTTTGGAAGGATACGGATATCAGGGTAGGGGAGATGACGCTGAGATAACTATCTCCGCAAAAAGTTCGACCCCACGGTATTTGGAGCCAAAAGGAGGCCAAAAAGCAGTCTTTGAGGTTACTGCAGCGGCTCCTCAGAGTGATAACTTAGAGGAGAAACGACGCTTTATTCAGCGCGCCCTCGAGGATAGGGGATTAAAAGCCATGCAATCGGCTCGGTTGATAAAAGATTTTGGTCATGTGTTCCTAGATAAGGCTTATAAAATCATCGAGTATTTTGATGAGCTCGTACATTCCCAGAGCAAATTAGTTAGTCGCAGCCCAGTGGGTTTTTTATACAGGGCAATTGAAAACCCAGATAGATTTATGTTGCCTGGAGAAGAGCCTAAAAAATCTCAAGAGCATCTCTTTGGTAAAAGCCCAACTGAGCAGAAGGGTTCAGGTAAAATATCTAACTCCCATGTAACGAGCTCAGAAGGGGAGGGAACAGAGAAGGTTGAGCAAAAAGCAGATAAGCGTGCTCAGTACCTAATGGCTAGAAAAGCCGAAGCCAAAGCCTTAAGAGCTAAAGCCGAGGAAGCTGTTCTTAAAAAGATCAGATCTGAAGTTGAAGTAGCACTCTCTAAATTTAAAGCGAATATATCAGACAAGAACTTTCAGGAGGCCGTTGAACACGCCCTCGAAGAGAGGCTCCTAAATCTCTTCGCATTTCCGAGTTATCAGGAGTGGATAAGGGGTTAGGTACCAATGTCTGCGCCCCGGCTACTTCATTAATCACTTTATTTCTATGTATCCAGCCCCTAAAACTCCTCCGTATCCATCCGGTTTTTTAAAAGTGTACAATACTACGTATTTCCCAGGGGCAACATTACTGAACCTGGCAATTCCATTGATAGGCGATTTTCTTGTCTTTTTGTTGGTGATCTCGTTTCGTAAGGTAAATTTCAAATTTTTTGCCGGATTTAAGTAGAAAGGCAACCAAGCCTCGACTATTCTCTTCTTTTTGCGAATTCTTATGGCGGGCGGAGGGGGGGTTTGATAAGGGGCGCCAATAAAGCCCCAGCAATCAACCATTCCGTTGTTATCGGCATCCACATCGGGAATGCCACATCCACATAGCAACGGCTCGTTTTTGAGTCCTGTTGTTGGACACTTATCCACACAATTAAAAATGCCATCATTATCGGAGTCTAGGTCTTCCACATTGCACCCACACATCCCTGGCTGAATTTTATCTTGATCCAATGGGCATAAATCAGCCCTGGTAGTAGACACAATTATATCATCGACACCGTTATCATCCTCAGCTAAAACGTTAGCCGCAGAGGTTAAAAGAACCACCTCTTCTCCACTGTTGGTGATGGCTACTGGAAACACTTCTCCATCAAGAAAGCCTCCATTCGATGATATTGGTAAGTGTGTTGTTTCGTATGAGCCAGCTAGCGGCCCTTCGATTATACGACTTGCCAACATCGGGGCGCCGAACTCCCCGCCTTGGGGATTAAGGGATGAAGACCAAGATTGAAACACTACTTTGTTTCCATCGCCACTGACTACTGCCGTCAGATTTGAGCCAATATTTAAAACTGTTTGACCATTAATTTTAGATATCATCTGCAATTTGTTAGTAGAACGTGTCCAGGCATAAACTTGAAGATCCGAGGAGTTCGTATTCAAGGTTAGGCCACTGGCGTTTGATGCGAATGTTACGATACTGCCGTCATAAGAAACGGTCGCATCATAGCTAACCCCGTAACTAAGACTCCCAAAGTTGTTCAAAATTGGAATCAAGCTCCTATCTTGGAGGTTGTAAACGGCTATCTGGCTAGTTCCTGGACTAGGGAAAGCCGAGATCCCGTTGGTGAATATATTATAAGCGAAGGTATGAAAAACAACTGTAGAACCATCGCCACTAATTGACGGCAAATAATTCCCTCCACCGTAGCCTCTTTGGCCAGTGGGTGTTTGACTAATCATGGTGGAGACATTTGTGATTCGATCCCTAAGAAAGACGTCCCAGGAATTAGCTGCTGTCGTATCATTCGCAAAAAAATTGGAGGATAAGGTTGCGAAAACAAAATACCTTCCGTCGTCTGAGATGCTACCGTGATAACTTCTTGCATTACCCTGAATGCCAGCTGTGCCGAGACTTTCACGAGTTAGGGTAGCCGTTTCCCTATCGTAGAGAAAAACATCTTCAAATCCATTGGTGTCACCTGGTACCAAATTATTTGCGAGAGAGCTGAACACAATGTATCGGCCGTTGGGGCTAATGAATGGATCCGAGCTGGATCTATTGGCTAAACCGCCTCCTAGGGCCTTCGAAATTCGTGAAACTTGATTAGTGTTTCTATCCTGCAGAAATATCTCGCGAACCAGCCCTGAGCCATTATCTCCCAAATTCGTGGCATAAGATTCGAATACTAGAAATCGCCCATCCCCAGATATCGCTGCATCCAAGGTTGGTGCATTTGCCGCCATGTTGCCGGCAAAACTCTTATCTTGCTGGATAATTACGGACTGGGCCAGAGAATTGGAGGCCAATAATAAAAACGAAAGGACTAAATGATTAATTGCCAAGAGAGCCAGGGTTAATCTCATATAAGCCTCTGTTAAATGGATTCAGGAAGAAAGCAATACCACGAAAGGTGGCAGTTAATCAAAAAATCATTGATTAGAGGTTGAAATTAATTGATACTCTTTCGAGCAAAGTATCGGAGGTGGTATGAGGCAGTTTCAAATCTCTGTTGTAGTGTGGCTAGGGTTGCGATTGTTTCGTTTTTGTTATCTTGCTGCTGTGACCATTTCGACCTTTTTGTTTTTTAATCAAATTAGCTTGGCTCAAGATTGCGCCTCGCTTTATCAAAAATACGAAGCATTAGTTGATTCTAGTGCACTCTTGGGAGGGGGGCGTATTCTGGTCACCTTTAAAAAAAATTATTACCCTTCAACATTTAATACTCAGCAGTTGAGCATACAATTTCTTCTTCAGAAAGAATTCGAGGCAGCAGTTGTTGACAATATGGCCCCTGCCAAGATCAAAAAAAGCGAGATAGCTCAAAATTTGGAAACGCATATACTAGAGTTGGAAGATTGGGCTTTTCTGGAGCAGAGTGATTTGGAGCAGAATCTTGGAGATTCTTTTTGTCACAATATTAAGTCGATAGAGCCTGATCAAATTTATCGAATTAACAATGAGCCGAAAGATCTGACTATTCTAAACTGGGGATTGAAAAATATCGGACAGGAGGGGGGCTTAGCCGATGTTGATGTCGATGCCCCAGATGTGTGGCAAAATTTACCGAACAGCTCTAATTTGACAGTTGCAGTTCTTGATTCAGGGGTCGATTATACTCATCCAGATTTAGCCCCAAATATTTTTGTAAATACCAACGAGATAATCAACGGGCTAGACGATGACTTGAACGGTTATGTTGATGATATAAGTGGTATGAAATTCGTTGCTTGCGAAAGTGAAATGTTCTTTGGAACTTGTTTAGGCGGGTGGAAAAGTCCTTCGCCTGACCCTATGGATGATGTAGGACATGGTTCTCATGTAGCTGGGATTATAGCCGCTGCTAGAAATAATAGAGGTAGTGTGGGAGTTGCGCCACAAGTTAAAATTTTGCCTGTAAAATTTTTAGCTGCTGCTGGTGGTGGTTTGTTAAGTGATATAATTAAATCCATGGATTATGTAATTGGTCTTAAACAGGGTGGGCATAATATTAAAGTCGTAAATGCATCTTTCGGAGCAGATGGGAGTTGTTCTGTCTCTATGGCGAGTGCCATCGCAACTATGAACTCTTTAGGAATACTCTTCGTGGCAGCAGCCGGTAATGATTCTAGGAATCTTGATTCTGTCTCTGCTCAAACATCACCAGCTGAATGCCCCGGAGCAGTGGCTGTTTCTGCTGTTAATAATGATGGTACCTTGGCGTCTTTTTCGGCCTACGGAGCAACGGCAGTGCATCTTGCAGCACCAGGTGTGGGTATTTACAGCGCAATGCTCAGGCAGCTCTCTCCATTTAGGAGTTTTGGCAATCTCTCTGGCACTTCAATGGCTGCGCCCATGGTTAGTGGTGTGGCTGCATTAAGGTTTTTAAACAATCCCAACTTATCAACTGCTCAACTGAAGAATATGCTAATCCATTCCTCAAAGCCAATTTCTTCTCTGAATGGTAAGGTAGTTTCTGGAGGTATAGTGAGTGCTTCCGGTCTATTATCCCTTCCTGCTAATTAAAATTTGCTTTGCCTTAGTTTTTTAGCGGTGCTGGTTCCGGTAGTTTGAATACCCTTACCCAATAATGTAGGATTCCCCGACCTTGGTAGCAGCAGTGAGCCCAGGCGTATTAATCGAAAATAAAGGTGCTTTAAAAATGAGTAGCTGCCCTGATACTTCCCCCCATTTTAAATTTGAACTCCTTCATCAGGATAAGCACTGTGGTGCTCGTGCTGGAATAATACATACCCCTCACGGAGATATCGAGACTCCGGTATTTATGCCTGTTGCTACCCACGGAGCCATTAAGGCCCTGCAGCCAAAGGAGTTAATGGACCTCTCCTTTAAAGTTCTATTGTCTAATACCTATCACTTGCATTTGACCCCTGGGGCTGAGCTTATCGCCAAGGCCGGTGGCCTACACAAGTTTATGGGTTGGGACCGAGCAATTCTTACGGATTCGGGTGGTTTTCAGATATTTTCTCTTCAGAAGAACTCCATAACTGAGGAAGGAGCGAACTTTGTTGGCCCCAAGGGGGATAATATTCTTTTTACGCCAGAGCTCTCGATGGAGGTTCAGCAGAATCTCGGCTCCGATATTATGATGGCGTTTGATGAGTGTGTTCCTTATCCAGCCACTGAAAATTACGTTAAAAATTCAATTGGCCGTACTCACCGCTGGTTAGACAGGTGCATTGCTTCGTGGAAGAATCCTAAACAGGCCCTATTTGGGATTGTTCAGGGTGGCATTATTGAAAAATATCGCAAAATATCGGCCGAAGAAGTTGTTAGTCGGAATCTTCCTGGTTACGCAATAGGCGGGGTCTCTGTGGGTGAGCCTACTGAATTGATGCAGAAAGTAGTGCGTTACACTGCGCCACTTTTGCCTACAGATAAGCCGCGATATTTGATGGGCCTTGGCATGCCCGAGGACCTTCTCTGGTTATGGGAATACGGTGTCGATATGAGCGACTGTATTATTCCAACTAAATTTGGTCGGAACGGTACGCTATTTACAAATCGCGGTAAGATAAGAATTCAGCATAAAAATTACCGCCGAGATTTCTTCCCAATTGAGCCTAACTTAAAGGATTACGTAAATTCCAATTTCAGTCGGGCGTATATACGGCATCTCTTTGAGTCAAATGAAATTCTCGGACAGATTTTGGGAACTGCGCATAACCTCGCTTTTTATAAATCCATGGCAGTAAGGGCTAGAGAGGCGATTTTTGAAGATAGATTTTTGGATTTTAAAAAGGAGTTTTTAGCTAATTATCGTGGGGAGACAAAGACAAAAAAATAGCTAAGAACGAGCCTGTGATTTTTGCAGGTATTAAGGTGATTATTTATCGAGATTTTTATGGAATCATGCACTCGCCGACTTCATTTTTGTTACGGTCATAGACTGGTGAATCATGAGAGTAAGTGTGCCACACTGCACGGACACAACGGTTATGTAGAAATATCAGCTACCCCCATAAGCTCTTTAGACTCCATCGGAAGAGTTATTGATTTTAGCGTTCTAAAAGAAAAGATAGGTGGATGGATTGATGAGAATTGGGACCACACCACAATTCTCTGTGCTGAAGATTCAGTTACTATTAAGGCTTTACAAAATATACCAAGAAAGAAAGATTTATTCATTTTACCTTACAATCCGACTGCCGAGAATTTAGCAAAATATCTTTTGTGGGAAGTGTGTCCGAAACTATTAAAGGGCTCCGGAGTAATTGTTTATAAGGTAATTTTCCGAGAGACTGATAATTGTTCTGCTGAGCAATCTTGTGAGCCAGCGGATCCTAAAATTTGTGAGCTTTATGGAATCAGATAAGAATCGTACCAACTACACTGTTAACGAGATTTTTTATTCGCTTCAGGGAGAAGGTGTCCGGGCTGGAACAGCAAATTTATTCCTACGTTTGAGCGGATGTAACCAGACTTGTGTAGTTGAGACTCATGGATTTTCCTGTGATACCGAGTTTGTTAGCGGCATAAAAATGTCGGCTGAAGAGATAGTTTCTCGGTGTCGAGACCTCTCAAAGGATTGTAACTGGATAATTGTTACCGGTGGAGAGCCGCTTCTTCAGTTAGATTTAAACCTAGCGAAAGCTTTAAAGGCTGCAGGCTTCTCAATCGCGATTGAAACTAATGGCTCGATTAATCCAGCTCCCGAAGTTTTGGCTCTGATTGACTGGATAGCCTGTTCACCGAAAGTTGCAGAGCATGCCGTAAAATTAGAGCGGTGCGATGAAGTAAAATACGTTCGCGGATACGGCCAAGGTATACCAAAACCGAAATTATCTAAC
>CAZWGK010000010.1:9606-14898 GCA_964633685.1 uncultured Bdellovibrionales bacterium
GCATCGACCTTGTAAAAGATAATCCGACTTGGAGACTATCTGTTCAACAACACAAGGGTTGGAGTGTCCGGTGATGGAAGAGAAAGCCCTGGTTGTATTCTCAGGAGGACAGGACTCCACCACATGTCTTTATTGGGCGCTAAAAAATTTCGCGCATGTTGAGACCGTCACCTTCGACTATGGCCAACGCCATTTGATTGAATTAGAAGCTGTAAAGAAAATTGCAGCCCTAGCGAGAGTGCCTTCTGTAATCTTAAAAGAATCAGCTCTGGCTCAACTGGGAGGCAATTCACTAACAGCCGACATGCCGATTGAAGAGTCCCAAAATGGAGCGCCCCCAAACACATTCGTTCCGGGAAGAAACATAATATTTCTTACTTTAGCAGCGGCGTATGCTTATCAACGCGGCATCTCAAATTTGGTTACTGGTGTTTGCCAGACCGATTTTAGTGGATACCCAGATTGTCGTCGAAACACGATTGATTCGTTGGAGCAAACTTTAACTCTAGGGATAGATAGAACGTTTAAGATTTACACTCCACTTATGTGGCTTACCAAAGCACAGACAGTTGATCTTGCCTTAGAAGTAGGGGCTTTAGATGCGCTGGCTTATTCCCATACCTGTTACAATGGCACGCTGCCACCTTGTGGTGAATGTCCAGCCTGTAAGTTGCGAGCAAAAGGATTCGCGGAAGCCAAGGTGGCAGACCCGTTAATTGAGCGGTGTAGAAAAGAACTCCGATAAGTAGTATAATCTTAGCCTCATCTCGAGAGATAATTATGAAAGAGAAGTCAGATTCAGTTAGCAGTATTTTAGAGCAATCATGCCACGGCATCTTAGAGGCTATTGGCGAGAACCCAAATCGCGAAGGCTTACTTGATACTCCGAAACGGTTTGCTAGAGCTTTTAGAGAGATTACCTCTGGATATCACGAAAATATAAATGAAATTGTGGGCAAGGGAGTATTCACCGAGGCCTGTGATGAGATGATTTTAGTTCGTAATATCGAATTTTATTCCATGTGTGAGCACCATTTGTTGCCTTTTTTTGGCTCAGTGCACGTGGCTTATATTCCCAACGGTAAAATAATCGGACTGTCTAAAATCCCCCGAATTGTAAAACACTTTGCCAGAAGACTTCAGGTCCAAGAGAGATTGACATCGCAGATATCAGAGGCTCTCAATGAAATATTAGCACCTCAAGGTGTGGGTTGTATTATTGAGGCTCGGCATATGTGCATGATGATGCGGGGAATTCAGGTGCAATCTGGAGACATGGTAACGAGCTCTATGCTAGGAAGATTCCTTGAAGATCAAAAGACCCGACAGGAATTTGTGGCGAGTATTAATAGCCCAGCAGTGCGGTAGGGGCTATCGCATGCTGATTAGGCCGGGTTATTTATCAGCGGTTACTGTAAATCCCAAATTCGACTATACTCTGCCCAGAAAACCATAGTCTCATAATTTGGATATGTTTAGGTCTGTAAAAAATCTTAAGTGGCGATTTAACGATCTTCTTTTTCGGGTCGGAATTTGCTCTCTTCCAAAAACTCCGCCGTCGGTTTCTCGAATATTGCTGTATCACGGAATTGATGAAGTCGGCAGCACGTCATACAACACTAAATTTATAAGTCAGAAAGACTTCGAGAGGCAGATTAGATATCTCAAAGAGCATGGGCAGATTGTTTCGTTGAAGGATTTTTTTGAGGGTAGATTTTATAAAAATAGACTTGCTACTGCTATCACCTTTGATGATGGGTTTCGGAATAATTTAACTAGAGCGCTGCCTATTTTGGAAAAATATAACGCTCCTGCGACTATATTCGTTACAGGTATTAATTCTCTTGGTGAGGGAATTTTATGGCCAGATTTTATTGATTTAGCTACGCCGCAACTGCCTAACGAAATCTCCTGTGCCGGGAGGATATTTCAAAAAACGTCAAAAGGTGAGTTGTACTCTAAATCATCCAATCAATCACTAAAGCGATTTCTCAGATTCAAAGATAAAAATTTTATCGCTGCCACACTTCGAGAGATACGAGGTAAATATGAGATATGTCTTGATGCCTATAATTCTGATTACTATCAGCTGCTAAATGATGATGAAATTTTTACCCTGGCAAATCATCCCTTAATAACAGTTGGGGTTCATGGATTATATCACACCGATTGGTCACAAATGGGCCGAGAGGAGTGTTTAGCTGAGTTGCGATCGTGCAAAGATATTCTTTCTCGAATTTCAAAGAAGGATGTATCATCGGTAGCATTTCCTTTTGGAAGCCATAATAAAATGGTTCTAGACTGCTGCCTTGAAAGTGGTTTCACTGAGATTGTATCTGTTGAGATGTTAGGCGGCATTAAGCATTCGATGCTCCGAGAAAGGTTAGGTGTTAATCCGTTTATTTCATTTGAGAGCCAGATTCATGCTGTCTTTACAGGCAAATACACTTAATTGATTTATATTATGGAAAAATTTCTTGATTACAGTATTGAGAGATTCACGCCAGCAGATATACCCGCGCTCTGTAGCCTATCAATTAGTGTTTGGGGAGTGAGTCCTACCCCAGAGGAGTTTCGATTAAAGTATTCTCATTCTGAATCCAAGCACTCGTTTTTAGGATTTTTTGCGAAAGATAGAAATGGCAAGGCAGTAGGGTTTCAGGGGGTAACAAGAGTAGATGTATTGCTCTCAGGAAAATCTGAAATGCTGGGCCAAATTGTAGATACGCTTGTACATCCTGATTATGCTGGAAAGGGAATTATTACATATTTAGCCAAGAAAACTTATGAATTTTGTAGGGATATTGGAATAGCTGCTGTAATAGGTTTTCCGAACCAAAATTTCTCTCCTATAATGATTCAAAAGTTAGGTTTTGCCTCGGGTACCCCTCTCACTGGCGTTGCAATTCCGATAAAAACGCTCCCTCTTGAGACTTTGTCACTCAAAAATAGCTTACTAAGAAAGATTTATCAGGCTTATGTAAAGCTCATATTCGGAATGTTTACTGTTGCTGCTAAAGTTCCGTATTCGTTCTCTTCTGATGTAAATCCTGTTCTTATCCGAGATGACAGTATACTAGCTTACAAGAAAGCTAGGGGAGTCAGGATCCTGAAAATTAAAAGTGCTCTAATATGGCTCAAAATTCATCGTGGACTCTTTATTGGCGACATAAAGATAGCGACTGAAACTGAATTTAAAAGTATCATGCAGATCTTAAAACTTTTATGTTTTCTTGCAGGAATAAAAACAATTAATTTTCAGTCGATGTCAGGCTCAAAAGAGCATGAGCTGTTTATAAAAGAGTATCAGTCTTTTGAAAGTTTTCCGTATTTATACTTTAACTACAACTGCAAATTGCCCTTAGCAGACTTAAGAGCCACCTTTGGGGACATTGATATTTTTTAAGAAAGAATTCTCTTTAGTTATCATTTTTAAAATGCACTACAGCATCTGGAACAGGCCGGGAAAAGTCCACCGGCACCTATCAGATCTTTACGGAATTTACTTGCTATTGCACTGTTCCAAATGGATTTTAGAGATGCCTCATGAAGATTTCCAAATTTAAGATTAAAGCACCGACCGTGAGCTGGGATTACATCACCATTTGTTTTAATCATGATGTTTCTGAAGGCGTCATTACAAATGCGACCTATCTTCTCAGCCGGTCTTAGATAGAATTGCTCTAACTCTTCCTTTGATTCAAGATCTGGGGAGAAGGAGACTTTAAACGGATACTGGGAGCTCTTTATCTGGGTAATTTGACTCTGTAATGCACGAAGGTCGATTTTATTTAAATCAATCTCTTTCATGTTCGATAATGTGGCAGGGTATAAAGCTCCGAAGTTTTTGTTATGCTCCTCTGCCAGTTCATCTGGGGTAAATACGGTGTGCATAAACCCGATTTCTTTTAGTGGATATTTCTTAAAAAATTCCAGGAACTCGTGCAACTGAGAGAAGTTCCACTCGGTAATAACTGAAAATATAGATATAGTCGGTCTTTTGGGCAGTGTTAGGAGTTTCTCTATGCCTTCGACAGCTTTTGCAAATGAGCTTTTGTGACCACGAATAAAATTATGCGTCTCTTCTAATCCATCAAGAGATATATAAATCTCACTTAAGCCAGCTTCGGCTACTCCGGCGGCTTTTGTCGGCAGTGTGAGGGCGTTAGTTGTGACTGAAGTAAAGAAACCTTTGCTTGAGGCGTACTGAATGGATTCCACCAAATGTGGGTACACCAAGGGCTCCGTAAAGGCGTATCCTATTTTTGTCTTCGGAAAAACTTCAGTCGCTTCATCTATAATTTTTTTAAAGAGATCCATCGGCATATTGAGTGGCTTTGAGCCGACTAGATTCTGAGAGAAATTACTCTCGGTGTACCCTACACCCACATCGCACATCTTACATTTAAGATTGCAGAGGTTATTTACACCTAAAACGAGCCAATCCGGGGCGAAAAAAAGGTGACCAGGATTCAACCGAATATTAGCTCTTTTTATTTTTGTTACTAAACTCATCTGGGATTAATTACCTTGATTCTCGACCATTAAACTACTGTAGTTAGTGATCGAATTCAATTTGGTTTTGGATTCATAAAATTGATGATATTTTTCGGCGGTTTCGGCCGCAGACACGGGAATAAATGGGGTAAATTCTCCTTTTTGAGGGGCGAGCGCAGATTTTAATTGGACCACTAGACTCTCGGCAGACTCTGCCACAAACCACTTATCGGAGGGTTCCGCCCAGCCTACCTTTAGAGATACCAACTTCGCTCCTGAAGCCAACGCCTCTGAAAAAACATATCCAAATGATTCGTAAGAAGATGTATGGAGTAATACCTTTGATTGGGACATCAGAGCTAAAGCTGAATCCCTACTTTGTTGACCTTTTAAAATTATATTTCGACTTAATCCTAAGGAGTCAATTTTTGACTGGAGAGATATTCTTTCGGGGCCATCTCCAACAATTACGGCTTTAATATCAGCCATTTCTGTTTTTAGTGCGGCTATACAGTCTATAAATAAGGAGAAATTTTTTAACTGAGTTAAGTTTCCTACGCCGATGACATCAAAGGGTCGGACCCGCCGACTTTCCTCAGTTAGAACAAGCGGCTCAACCCCCCAGGGAATTATTGCTATCGGAGACACGCCCGAGCTCGTTTGAAAGATGTCAAAAATGAAATGCGATATTGGAATGCCGTACAGAAAGCAACTCCAAAAAATTTTCCCGAAAAACACCGAACCCAGCTGAAGAGAATGTTTCATTTGAAACGACGACTGATTCAAGATATTTTG
>CAZWGK010000010.1:14908-20730 GCA_964633685.1 uncultured Bdellovibrionales bacterium
GGGCTATGATGTTAGCAGAGAGTAAATCCCTCTTTTTAAGGTAAATATTGCTGGGAAGAGCATCTTGCCCCATAGATGTAATTAAATGAGGAATGTCCATCTCTTTCGACAAACGTGCGCCCAAGGCCGCGCATTCCCCCATCCAGAGTGAGTGAATGAATGTCACTGGATTAAGTTTATGAATCTGTTTAAAAAATCTCCGAGCTCGCCAAAGAGTTAAGGGCCTTTTCAAGCGACTACCACTGCCGCCACAACTGTATACATCTATGCCGTGCCAGTCGTAATGACCATATGAATAGGGGTATTCAAAAGTAATTATTGAAATTCGATCCCCTGGATACTTAGTGGCATAGGTTCTTAAAAACACTTGAAGGGCTGGAATACAGACCGTGTCTCCAGTGTTTTTTGCAAAACCTGGAGTAAGAAACAAGATATGACGATTTTTATCCATTAATTTTGAAAAGTGAGTATTTGCCGTTTTTGCCAATCAGCTTGAAACCTTCTCTGTTTTTAAGCCAATTTAAAGTCTCGCCTAGTCTGGTATCTTTCCATTGAGACTTAATATTATCGATATCCACCACAAAATAAACATCTTTATTGAGCTCTGTTGAAAGACTCTCAATACTCTCAAAGTAGATATCTTTAGTGGTTAGCTCTGGGTGATAATGCTGTAATGTAAGAGTAATACCAAAGGCATAGACGGGAGTCTTAGGAGTAACCGCCTTAGAGATCCAGTTAGCGACTAGTTTATCAGAATTGTAGATCTCTATTAATTGTAAAACCTGTCTGGTATTCGCTTTAATACTAATAACTGAGACTCCAATGATTCCCACAATCAAAATTAAATCGATAAAAGAAGTAATTTTCAGGCGCTGCTTAAAGTAATCAAAACCAAAAGCGGTCAGGATAGCTATAATTGGGAAAACTTGAAGACAGTATCGAGGGTTTTGTACTGGTAAACCTGAGAGGAAGAGATAAGTGCTCAGTCCCCAACCGATAAGCAAAATAACGTGCGATCTTTGGCTGTTCTGGAAAATACCCAATAATCCGAGGCCGACTAGTAAAACAAAGAAGGGATGAATAAAGAAGGGGTCAGAGAGTGCCTTTGAATAGAAGATTAAATTCGGGAATTTAGTTGATACCACCCCTTCAAGGCCAGTGAGCTCAGCTGCCCAGAAATTTTTTAGAGACCAATTTCCCAAGAAATGATGATCAAGCGAGTCAAACTTAGAGTTACTACTGAACCAAAGCTGTAACGAAGTCAGAATGATTATGGGTAGAATCAATCTAAAAATCGATCCTAAATTGCGATACCTGCCAAATACAGCTACGCCCCACGTAATCAATAGAATCAAAGAGATCCATCGAGTTATTCCAGCGATAGCCAGAAAAAGGCCGGCGATCAAAATATGGCTATAATTTGATGTATTGAGTCCTTTAATAAGGAATAAACAACTCATCAGTATCCAGAACATCCCAGGAATGTCAGACATTATGGCCAAGCTAGAAAATAGAATTTGACCAGATATCGCTGTTACGATTCCACCAATAACAGCAGCAGCGAGGGATAACTTAAGCTCCAAGCATGTTAAAAATATTAGACACGGGATTAACGATCCCAAGAGGATATTAATCAATATTTCAGGTGCTCCTAAAAATTTGCCGAGTAGAAGTATTAAAGGATATCCCCATGGCCAGAAGAACGGTGGTAGCGGTTTACTAGAGGATAGATACTCATTTAGGCTTTGAGCAAAATTAAAATAAGCATAAGGATCTTGGCCATAAAGTCCGTCAAATGAATAAGTTTTAACTATTACGACTCGCCAGATAAGTCCGAGAATAAAAATAGTTGCGATACTGATGGTATTTTTGGCGGCCATGCTCATTAGTCGAATAGTATAGTATTTATTTGGCTTTGGGAGGGGATTAATCGAGACTTGTAATACAATCTGAGATATCTTTTATTAAAGGTTAAATTATGACCAATTCTTCAGTTACATTTTTATCTGCCCTGAATCCAAATCGGCTAGAGAAAACTTATTTAAAATCCAGAAAAATTGAGGGTTGGTATTATGATGATGAGACTGTTAGTTAATTGCCTTATTCAGGGTTCCCCCCAGAGCAGGCAAAAATATGGGGTTGGAGACGGAGATCTCTAGCTCGATTGGTGCGCCATATATCTAAGTTATTCGGGGGAGAGAAATTTACAGTTTTGGATGTTGGGTGTGGAAATGGATGGATGTCTAATTTAATAGCCTCTAAATTTAAGGCAGCAAGAGTTTTGGGTGTAGATGTTAATCTGGCTGAGTTAGAGCAAGCTAATCGCGTATTTGCTAATCCAGCTCTGGAATTCGGGTATGCTGATATTTTATCTGAAGATCTCCCTGCCGAGTCTTTTGATGTAATCATATTGGCCGGGTCAGCACAGTACTTTCCAGATTTGCACAAACTTCAGGATAGCCTACGTCGATTATTAACTCCTCGGGGTGAGGCTCATATAATAGACACAAATTTCTACCCTGATATCCAGGCCCAACAATCAGCCAAATTAAAGTCAGAGGAGTATTTTAATACTCAAAAAAATCCAGAGATGATCCCTTTCTATCATCACCATCTTTATTCAGACTGGCAGGGTTATGATCTGAATATCTCCTGGACATTTAGAACCCTCCAGAAACTGGGAATTTTGTCTCCTTTCCCCTGGCTGGTGTTAAAATCCCAATAAAAATTTTGGGCGTAGCGCTCCGAACCTAGTCCAGCGATTGATTGCCCGAATTATTGAAATAGGTAATCCTATTGGCAATTTATTGTAAGCGAATACAGATGTTTAGGTGAGATTCCGGAGCCTCCAAATTTGAGGCTCTAATGCGTCGGTTAGGATTGACTCTACGGTTCTTTAGGGTTAGCAATAACGGTCCCCAAATATAAGCTCAAAGGGCAGATTATCCCGATGAAAAAAGTACTTCTCTTCAACCCCCGCAGTGCTGATTTTAAATTCAGAATGCCTAATTCAATTCTTCAGGTGGCAGCCTCGATAGATGGTCAGTGGGATTGGGTTATTGTGGATGGTAACCGTGAGCGTGATCCATATAAAAAAATTGAAGAGTATTTAAAGACCGGAGAATTTGCCTACGTAGGTTTCTCGGTAATGCCGGGTCCTCAGCTAAATCAAGCGATTCCTTTCGCCAAAAAAATTAGGAATGACTTTCCCAAAATTAAGACAGTATGGGGTGGTTATTTTGCTTCAAATCAGCATAAGTCGGTGCTCGAATCGGGGTACGTTGATTGTGTCGTAAACGGTCCTGGTGACTATGCGTTTCCAGCCCTGCTTAATGCTTGGGAAAATAATCTGCCCTTGGATGATATAAAAAATCTTATATTCATGAGAGCGGGGGAGATCTTCAAAACTAAGAAAGATGATATTCCTGATTATGATAAATTAAACCCGCTGCCTTATCAGAAATTAGATAATTTTTATCCTCTCGGAAATTATCTTGGTCCAACCTATTTAGGTTCTAAGACCCTGGCTTATCACAGTAGTTTTGGTTGCCCGTTCACCTGTAGTTTCTGTGCCGTTGTTCCGATTTACAATGCACGCTGGAAGGCAAAATCCGCCGAGGGTGTCTTTAAAGATGTAATGTTTATTAAGAACAAATACGGTGCTAATGCCGTCGAGTTCCATGACAACAACTTTTTCGTAGCTGAAAAGAGAGTGAAAGAGTTCTCTGAGATGATCAAGAATGAAGGCATCATCTGGTGGGGCGAAGGTAGAATTGACACCATAAATAAGTACAAAGATGAGACTCTTGCCTTGATGAAAGAATCTGGCTGCAAGATGATTTTCTTTGGAGCTGAGACAGGCAACGATGCTGTTCTTAAGAAGATGGATAAAGGTGGCACTCAGACTGGGCAGCAGATACTCGATTTCGCCGCACGGATGAGAAAGTTTGATATTGTCCCTGAATACTCATTTGTGTTGGGAACCCCAGCAGACACTCCTGAAGAGGTCATGAAACAAATAGACTACGACATCGATTTTATTAAAAGGGTTAAAAAAGTTAATCCAGATACTGAAATCATTATTTACGTATATAGCCCTGTTCCTACAGAAGGTTCAGATATGTACGACAAAGTATTAAAATCAGGCTTCAGATTTCCTGTGAAATTAGAAGATTGGTTGGCTCCTGAGTGGAAAAACTTTGATCTTAGAAAGAATCCATTAACTCCGTGGCTGACACCTCAGATGATTGATAAAATAAGGAACTTTGAAACTGTTCTGAATGCAAGATATCCAACAAAAACAGACATACGCTTGTCTCCACTTAAACGAAGAGTCATGCAGGTATTTGGCTCGGTAAGGTACGCAGCCAATATTTTTAAGGCCCCTGTAGAGATACGAGCTTTTCAGCGACTCTGGAAATATCGACAACCTGAAATTCAGGGATTCTGATTGAAAAAGTTGTTGGGACAAATCCTGGGAATTTTCTGGAAACCGTATGTGATTTGGCGAACGTCTGCAGATACTTATTTTGAATATCAAGGCATTAAGCTAAAAATAAGAAGAGGTGTTTTTCACCCAGGTTTTTTTGAAAGCACGAAAGTTCTTCTCAACTTTGTCAGTGGTTTGGATCTCAAAGAAAAGACTTTTTTAGAGCTAGGGGCGGGGAGTGGACTAATATCTTTTTTTGCCGCGCAAAAAGGCGCAAAGGTAACGGCTTCTGATATAAACCCAGAGGCGATAGAGGGCCTTCTTGAGAATGCAAGAAATCTAGGTTTAACGGCTGGTCAAAACATAGAGATTACTCAATCTGACCTATTTGGTTCTCTAAAGCCAAGAGATTATGACTATATAGTGATAAATCCTCCATTTTATCGAGGGCAGCCGGTCACCATGGCTCAGCACGCCTGGTACGCTGGGCCCGAATTACAGTACTTCACTCGCTTGTTTTGTGATATCAATAGGTTCGTTGGAAAGGGGTCAACCGTTTTAATGGTATTCGCTGATATCCCAGAACTGGAGATTATAAAAAAAATCTCTGAAAGGGCGAACTACTCTCTTGAATATCTAGGTAGAAAAGAGAGCTTGTTTCAAGATCAGGTACTGTTCAAACTCCAGCCTTTTAAAAATAGTGGTCTGGTTTCGAATGCAAGTTGTTAATTCTCTGGCGACATCAAATTTCAAGCTAATCGAAAGCGCAGAGAAGGCGATACTGAGAACTATTCTCTATTTTGATGTGTTTAAGTATCCACTCCTTAAGACCGAGGTGGTGGACCTGTTTAGTTCAATTGATTTGCCACCCTTTGATATCATATCGATTTGTGATGGATTGGTCTCAAGGGGTTTAATTTTTGAAGAGCGAGGATTCTTACTTGCTACTCAAGACTATTCTCTAATTGATAGACGACTTAAGGGAAATATCGAGGCAGAGAGATATTTTGGAATTGCCAAGAGAGTCGCTGGTGTGATCGCTTCTTTTCCTTTCGTGCGTGGAATAATGCTCTCAGGATCTCTCTCGAAAAACTATATGGATGCCGGTTCGGATCTTGATCTGTTCATTGTAACTGAGAAAAATCGGCTGTGGCTTACACGCAGTTTTCTGGCTGTTGTTAAAAAGATTCTTCCGCGCCGAGTTAAGCAGTATTGCTGTATGAATTATTTTATCGATCTGACTTCTTTAAATATTCCAGATCGGAATGTTTTTACTGCCACCGAGCTTGCTTTTTTGTATCCCGTATTCGGTCCGAATGTGCTTGATGGAATCATCAGCCAAAATGAATGGTTTAGACAGTTTTACCCGAATACCCTACCGCGGGTTGCAAAA
>CAZWGK010000010.1:20740-25410 GCA_964633685.1 uncultured Bdellovibrionales bacterium
ACCAAAGCCTTACTTTCCACGGCTTAAATGGGCTTTAGAGAAGATCTTTTCTGGGAAGCTTGGCGACTCTATGGAGCGTTTTCTTTTCAACTTCATGTGCAAAAGGTGGAAGAGAAGGTATAACACCGAAGTGGATAGTCCCAGTGCTGTGAATATAAGAACAAGAAAGAATGTATCTAAACACCATGAAAAGGGGCATCAACAGATTGTGTTAGGAAGGCTTGCTGAAAGTGTCCTAAGGTTCAATCAGAAACACTCAACAAATATCTCTTTATGATAGACGTACTTCTGACCCACTCATATTTTCTCCGATTCGACCCAAAGCAATGGAATAACCAGACTCCTTATCCACCACTTGCTACTCTTTATGCATCATCAGTGTTGCGGAAGACTGGATACAGTATTCAATTTGTTGATTCGATGTTCTGGCAGAGCCCAGATGAGCTAAAGCAACATGTTCAACAGCATCAACCCAAGATTGTTTTCATCTGCGATGATGGTTTTAACTATCTGACCAAGATGTGTCTTACAAACATGAGGGAAGCTGCCTTTCGGATGATTGAGGTTGCTAAATCCAGTGGGGCTGTAGTGTTTATGTCCTCCTCTGATGCGACCGACCATCCTGAAAAGTATTTAGGGCGTGGCGCTGATTTTATTATAGCGGGAGAGGTTGAGCAGACTCTCCTTGAGTTGACTCAGAGTCAGTTGAAAGAGCCCAAGGATATTTCAACTATTAATGGCCTGATTTATTTAAAAGACGGCAAACCAACTCGGACCAGTGCTCGGGGTAATTTAAAGGAGTTAGACGAATTACCAGATCCAGCATGGGATTTGTTAGATATTGGAAGCTATAAAAAAGCCTGGATGGAGAGAGCTGGATATTTCTCGATGAATGTTGCGACCACAAGAGGTTGCCCGTTTCATTGTAATTGGTGTGCCAAGCCCATTTATGGTCAGAGATACTACAACAGATCACCAGAGAGAGTTGTTAACGAAATAAAGTTTTTGGTTGAGAAATTTGGCGTCACCCATATCTGGTTCTGCGACGATATTTTTGGTTTGAAACCAGGTTGGGTGCAAAAATTTGACACGCTACTTAAATCTTCTGGTGTGAACATAAAGTTCAAGATTCAGTCTAGAGTCGATTTGCTTTTAAAAGAGGATCAGATTGCCTCTCTAGCATCTGCCGGCTGTGATGAAGCTTGGGTTGGGGCTGAGAGTGGTTCGCAAAAGATTTTAGATGCCATGGATAAAGGCACAAAAATTGAGCAGATTCATCAAGCTACAAAATTAATGAAGCAACACGGGATTAAGCCGTGCTTCTTCCTGCAGTTTGGCTATCTTGGTGAAACCGCCGAAGATATCAAAGCGACCATTAATATGGTTATGACCCTGATGCCGCATGATATTGGAATATCTGTTTCATATCCTCTTCCTGGTACCGTATTCTATGAAAAGGTCAAATCTCAATTAAAAGATAAGACAAATTGGACCGACTCGGATGAGTTGGCGATGATGTTCAGATCAACATTTCCTGGAGCTTTTTATAAAATTCTACAGAGATATGTTCATGCTGAGTATAGAAAACAGAAAGCCATCTTGGCAGTAAAAAATTGGCTCGCTCGCCCGAGTCATAATCCGCTTTTTGCTCTTAAAAAATTACTAAGTCTAATTTATCGATACCCTCAAACTGCATATGTGAAGTTAAAAATGGAAAGGAATGCAAAACCCCTTTGATGCAGTTGCACGTAACTATGATCTTGAATTTACTCTCTCATCTATTGGTGCCAGGCAGCGTCAGATAACGCGTGAATTTTTATTAAAAAATATCAATCCGACCAAGAAACTAAGAGTATTAGAGATTAATTGCGGAACAGGAGAAGATGCCATTTGGCTCGCCAAGCTCGGGCACGATGTAGTTGCCACAGATATCTCAACTGAGATGATCTCAGTCGCCTCGGAGAAGGCTAACGGTGTAAAAACCGAGATATCTTCAGCCGGCGGAAATCTGGTTTTTAAGAAATTGGGTTTTTCGGAACTTGGGGCACTCGGTGGAGATGCTAAATTTGACCTAATTTGGAGTAATTTTGGGGGCTTAAATTGTGTTAACAGTTCTGAATTGAAAGCAGTTTCAGCAACTTTAGCCGATCTTCTCAAGCCAGGGGGAACTTTGCAGCTAGTACTCATGGCTCGATATTGTCTGTGGGAGTATCTTTTCTTTAAGTGGCGCGGAGAGAGTGCCAAGGCCCATCGAAGGCTTAGACAAGACGATGCTGACCTCGGAGCTCAGGCCATACAACCCACCTGGTGCTATAGTGCGAGTAGCCTAAGGAGTATATTCGCCAATTTTCAGTTGCTCTCTAAAAGGCCGGTAGGGATTTTAATCCCCCCCTCTTATTTGGAGAGCTGGTGGCAAAGACACCCTAAATTAAGGCAATTGTTACAGAAAGGTGACAAAATGCTAGCCAGTTTCGGAATACTATCAGATTTTGCGGATCATATTTATCTATCCTTTAAATTAAGAGATAGTAAGATTGGAATATAAGGGATTAAACAATGAAAGTTTTATTTACTCACGCGTACTTTTTAGAAGATGATCCGAAAGAGCGAGAGATCATGCGGCCCTATGTGCCGTTGGGAATCCTTTATTTATCTGCATGGCTTGAAAAACACGGGTATCTTAATACCGTATTTGACTCAACTTTTTCGTCGTTCGAAAAACTCAAAAGTCATCTTCTTCAATTAAAGCCAGATGCTGTTGGCATCTACACAAACCTCATGACCAAGCTCAATGTCCTGAAGTTGGTGCAATTTATTAAAGGCAATTCTGAGCTATCTCATACTAAAGTTATCTTGGGTGGGCCTGAAGTAAAAAATCACGCCAAGCCGTTTCTGGAGCATGGGGCCGATTTCATTATTATCGGCGAGGGTGAGCAATCTATGCTTGAGCTCGTTGAGTTTTTGGATGGGAAAAGGACTGGCGATATATCGGAGATTCAGGGATTAGCCTATCTAAATTCTCAAAAAGAATTTATTCAAACAGCAGAGCGAGCTAAGCTTAAAGATCTTGATGAATTGCCAATTCCAAATCGGAAGTTAGTTAACATGCAGCTGTACTTTGATGCTTGGAAAGGGAAGCATGGTAGCAGCGCAATTAGTATTAATACCCAACGCGGTTGTCCTTACACCTGTAAGTGGTGCAGTAAGGCTGTATATGGTCAGAGTTATAGGAGAAGAAGCCCTGAGCATGTAGCAGATGAGATTCAGGATCTACAGAAAAACTACTCTTTCGATACTATTTGGTTTGTTGACGATGTCTTTACAGTAAGTCACCAGTGGTTAAAGAAATTTAATGATGTAATTCAGGCCAGGGGAATAAAAATTTCCTACGAGTGTATCTCTCGATCGGATCGGATGGACGATAATGTGATTGCTCTCCTCAAATCGAGTGGCTGCTTCAGAGTTTGGATCGGAGCCGAGAGTGGTTCTCAGAAAATAATCGACAAGATGGATCGGAGAGTCGACGTTAATCAGGTTCGTGAGATGATTCGTAGGACTCGTAAGGCTGGAGTCCAGGCAGGAACATTCATAATGGTTGGGTACCCTGGAGAGACAGAGGCAGACATCATAGAAACTGCTCGTCATCTGAAGAGTTCATGCCCAGATCAGTTTACGATTACTGTTACATATCCAATTACTGGAACCGGTCTTTATCAGGAAGCCGAGCCTGACTTCTTCCCACTCTTGCCTTGGGAGAAGAGAACAGACCGAGATATTGATTTTAAGCGTGAGTATCCACGTCGATATTATGATTACGCCATAAGATATCTGATTAGTGAGCTAGACGCGCACAAAGCGCTGTTAAAAATGAACCTCAAGATGTATCTGAGAAATAAATATCGGGTCCTTAAAGCTCGATTAGCGATGCTTTACTTCAGAATTAAGGGATTTCTTGATAAACAAACTCCCAAGCCAAAAATAAAGAATGTAAAGCCCGCTATCCTAGAGCAGATACAGAGCGCTTAGTGGCATTGCTACAAAAAAAGACAAAAGCCGAGGCAAGTAATAGTTGATGAATCGCTGCTAGAGCAACTATCTGTTCAGTAGTTGGAACAGTTATCAAGCTAATACCTAGAAACATTCCAACGAAAACCAGAATTGAAGCCACACTGATATTTAAGACCAAGTTTGATCTGTTCAGTTCGTATAACTTAAATCCTAGTGGCGTAGTTATAAATCCGCATAATCCATACAGGAAACATCCCAGCATCATGAGTGGAGTTAGGGTTAGGTGATAAAAGTAATTGAGAGCTGGATAAAGAATAACCACTGCGAAGGCGCAAAAAACGATTCCGATTTGAAGAAGGGAAAGTCTCAATTTGTTTTGGCTAAAATCATTCAGACGATAAAAGCTCTTTAGATAAGGCAGGAATATAAATGTTGCTCCACTCTGAATCAGGGCGGCAAAAGATATTATAATTTGATAAACGGCCAAATCATCTTTTGTCATGGTAAGGCTAACTACAAATAAGTCTATTTTACTGACAAATAGTCCGGTTAGTGTGATTAGCATCATGTTGCTGAGAGGAAGAAGTGCGCGCCAATTGAAATTCAATTTGTTCAAGGCTGTAGAAAAGTTTCTAAATAGAGTGGTTAGAACCAGTGATTTG
>CAZWGK010000011.1:0-2804 GCA_964633685.1 uncultured Bdellovibrionales bacterium
AATGTGGGTGCCAGATCTTTTCATGAAGCGTGTATCTCAGAACGGTCAATGGACTCTCTTTAGCCCAAGCGATACACCAGATCTTCACGACCTATACGGTGCTGCTTTCGACAAGCGTTATGCTGAATACGAGAAGATGGCTGATGAAGGTAAGCTGAAGCTCTTTAAGAGAATAGAAGCAGTTGGTCTCTGGAGAAAAATGCTAAGCATGATCTTCGAAACAGGTCATCCATGGGTAACTTACAAGGATCCATCCAACGTACGTTCTCCTCAAGACCACTGTGGTGTTGTGCATAGCTCAAACCTCTGCACAGAGATTCTTCTCAATACCTCAAAGGATGAGACAGCTGTATGTAACCTTGGCTCTGTAAATCTTGCTCTCCATATCAAACCAAATGGAGATCTAGATAAGGAGCGTCTAGCAAAGACTGTTAAGACAGCTCTTCGCATGCTGGATAACGTTATCGACATTAACTTCTATCCAACCCCAGAGGCACGTAACGCCAACTTGCGTCACCGCCCAGTGGGTCTCGGATTGATGGCGTTCCAAGATGCTCTTTACTTAAAGGGTATCAGCTACGCTAGCCCAGAGGCAGTTAAGTTTGCCGATGAGAGCATGGAAGTTATCTCCTACAACGCTATTCTTGCCTCAAGTGAGTTAGCCAAGGAGCGTGGAACTTATGAGTCTTACAAGGGCTCTAAGTGGGATAGAGGTCTGATGCCAATTGATACCATTGAGCTCATGAGAAAAGATCGTGGCGCTGAGTGGTTGGATATGGACACATCCTCATCTCTTGATTGGACACCAGTTAGAGAGAGCGTCAAGAAGTACGGAATGAGAAATTCCAATACTATGGCGATTGCTCCAACTGCGACAATCTCTAACATCACAGGTGTAATTCAGTCGATTGAGCCTACTTATAAGCACCTCTATGCCAAGTCGAACCTCTCTGGAGAGTTCACAGTGCCAAATACTTACTTGGTGCAGGAGCTTAAGAAGAGAGGTGTTTGGGATGCTGAGATGATTGATGATCTCAAATATTTCGACGGCGTTCTAACTGAAATCGAGAGAGTTCCAGATGATGTTAAGAAGGTATACCTAACAGCCTTCGAAATCGAGCCTGATTGGATCATTGAGTGCGCAAGCCGCAGACAGAAGTGGATAGATATGGGTCAATCCTTGAATCTATACATCTCTGAGCCTAACGGTAAGAAGCTCAACGATATGTACCTAAGAACTTGGAAGAAGGGTTTAAAGACTACTTACTACCTCCGTTCCTTGGGCGCTACTCAGATTGAGAAATCTACAACAGATATCAACAAGCGTGGTCTACAACCTCGTTGGATGAAGAACAAATCTTCCTCTTCTGAGATTGAGGTCGACCGCAAGGTGGAACCAAAAGTGGCAGGTAAGGTTTGCAACATGGAAGAAGGTTGCGAGAGTTGCCAATAAATTTAATGGAATTTTAACAGCAAGGGAGAATGTATGTTGAACTTTGATGACAATAATTCTGGATCCGCCAAGAAGGCGAATCTTGAGATCGCTGGTGGCGATGATAAGCGTGTAAAAATGTCGGCGAAAAGATTGATTAACAATAGTGCTGTTGATGTTAATCAGTTAATGCCGATCAAATACAAGTGGGCATGGGAGCACTATATAAATGGTTGCGCTAACCACTGGATGCCAACTGAAGTTCCAATGGGTAAAGATATTGAGCTTTGGAAGTCCAATAACCTCTCAAAAGAAGAGAGAATGGTTATCATGAGAAACTTAGGCTTCTTTGCTACTGCAGAGAGCCTAGTTGGTAACAACATCACCCTCTCAATATTTAAGCATGTAACAAACGCTGAGTGCCGTCAGTATTTGCTGCGTCAGGCTTTTGAAGAGGCTGTTCATACTCATACTTTCCACTACGTGGTTGAGTCGCTCGGTCTTGATGAGGGCGAGATCTTCAACATGTATAACGAAGTAAACTCAATCCATAATAAGGATGAGTTTGAGATGAAGTTAACCCGCGAGATCCTTGCAGATGGCTTTACAACATCTACCCCAGAGGGTCGTCAGAAGTTCTTGGAGAACCTGATCGGATTCTACGTAATTATGGAAGGAATCTTCTTTTATAGCGGATTTGCCATGATTCTCTCATTCCACCGTCAGAACCGTATGACAGGTATTGGTGAGCAGTTCCAATACATCATGCGCGATGAGACAATTCACTTGAACTTCGGAATTGATCTTATCAACGGAATCAAGGCCGAGAATCCAGAGATATGGACACCTGAGTTCCAGAAGCACATTGAGAACAAGATTGATCAAGCTGTAGATCTTGAAATCAAATACGCTCACGATTGCTTACCAAAGGGAATCCTTGGATTAAGCGCTCCGATGTTCAATGAGTATGTTCAGTATATTGCTGACAGAAGACTTGAGCGTATCGGTCTAAAAGCCAAATACGGCTCCAAGAATCCATTCCCATGGATGAGTGAGACAATCGACCTTGGTAAGGAGAAGAACTTCTTCGAAACCAGAGTTACTGAGTATCAGGCTGCTGCTGTTCTGACCTGGTAATCACCCATACATATCTTCTAAGAGGGCCTCGCTGAAATATGCGGGGCCCTTTTTTATTTGGTGATTTCTAAAGTTGCTGGCAGCACCTTGGGAAATTATATATTTACGACCACTTAGGGGTCTAAAAAATCAAAAATTTAGCCATATCACATCTTTGCGACAGTGATTCATAACCTTAGGAGGACAAAAGAGAGGTTATCAACCTTTTGTTCTTTTGTTCAAGTAACAACCGTGC
>CAZWGK010000011.1:2814-18610 GCA_964633685.1 uncultured Bdellovibrionales bacterium
GATCAGTTTGACCTTAGTGCTGAGCTATTATCTATTAGCTCAGAGCTTAAAGATCCCAATATTCCGAAAATTATATCTAGTCAGGTTACTTTAGAAGGTAACCCAGAGATAGGGACAGTCCATCATCTTGGCAATACTCACTTACCAAATTTTGGCGTAGATCGGGATGAGTACATATTGCAAGGCCAGAGTGATTTAGCCATCATAAAAAAAGTAGCCGATCTTAAGGTCAAGCAGTGTTTCTTAGAGGCAGACAGACCTGACTCTGAAGATCTTAAGGATTTGAATTTAAAAGGTACTAAGTGTGAAGAGCTTCAGAAGTGTTTTCCAGACAGGAAGATACCGACAAATCCCTCTGATGATCAGGTTGTTGTTTTAGCTCGTGCCGGATTATCCGATTCTATTAAATGGTTTATTCCATCAGTTACTTTACACGGAACAAATGCTTTACATGAAAATCGCTGGAAGCAGGTAGATAGTCCGTATACCTCAAAAGAAGAGAGAGACAAGATAGTTTTGCAGGAGCGGGAAAAGATTGTACTTGATGAAGTAGTCAAAAAACTCGAAAGATTTCCAGCCAATAGTCGTGAGGTAGTTTTAATATACGGCAGGGCCCATTCATGGTCTCCTGAGGATATACCCAATCACCTTTTGAAGTCAGAAGTCCCAGTTGTAATTAAGCATGAATATCAGAGATGGAACTCGTATGATAAGAGCGATGAGTTTGAGAAAGCTCCCAGCGCTGCCAAGCAAATAGAGATAATAGATACCAAGATAAAGCTTTTTAATTATTGTTGGGAATCCGCGCGCTCAGGCGAGGTTCAACTTGCGCTAATTGATAAACTCAAGACCTCACCTGATTATTGGGATTCTCCAAGTCAATTCGCTCAGTATTTAAAAGATAATATTAAGCAGGATGGGTTTGCGGGTAAGGTGGCAGCAGCAATATCAGACCGTTTGAATAATAATACAGGCCCTTTTTGCGACCTATCTTTGAGGGACGGAGGTGCGCAATTAATAAAATCATTGGATCAGGAGTTTGCATCCCTTACAATCTATGATGAGATGCACGCTTTTACTCAGATAGAGCTTGTAAAAAAGGCGGAACAAATTGAAGTTTACGCCTTCGGTAAACTTATTACCCACAAGTCTCAGACTCTAGCCCTGCCTAAACTAGTTAAATCGCCTGGTTCTAGTACCGAGGATTTTTATTCGAGTTTGCTCCAGTACGCTATTAGAGATGATCTAAAAAAAGAGATAATGGATCGATTTGAAAGAAAAGAAGCCCCGTTTAATCGAAAATAAACTAGAATAGCTGTGTCCTTTATTGGGGAGCAGGGATCAGACTATGTGGGCACTTTTTTAGTTCCATTAAAGCGAGCTCCATTTAATAAGATTGTTTTAACGTCAAAGACCTCGACTATGATTATGTCAGAAGTGAGTTGGCCCCCCCCAATAGGCGAAATCGAGGCGTTTAATCGGATCGACAAAATGTTCGAAAAATCGTACAATGTGGTTTATGGCACTTTCCAAATCACCAGGATCGGTAATTAGCTGGTTAGGTTCCCAACCTGCCATTAGAATCATTCGAGGGCTTCTTTTAAGTCCAAAGCCAAGACACCTCCGAGATCTTGCCTCTCAATATGAACTATCGCCAGCGGGCGCATCAGACATTCTTCGTCGTCTTAAAAAAGCAGGTATATTAAAAGAGCAGAGGGATGGTAATAGGCGATGCTTCTATTTAAATTTATCTGAAGAGGAGCTAGCGCACTTAACCAGTTTATTTCAGGTCTTTGAAAGGAGGTTGATTGAAGAGCGTGCTATCAAAATAAGCAGACATGCCATAGATCGGTTAACCTGGATGGACGAGGCATATAAATTTTATAGAGGGATAAAGAAGTTACGCCATGACCCCACTTAAAATGCTTCAGAAGGCAGTCGCAGTTTTGGAAGATGAGAAGTGTCAATATTGTCTTGTTGGGGGGCACGCAGCTAGTCTTTATCGGTCGCAGGAACGATTAACGAGCGATGTTGATTTCGCAATATTAGCCGAGCCAGTGTCGGGGTCCCGCAAACTAGCGGAGAGGGTTATTAAGCAGATAGGTCTTAAGCCTATGGTTGGATTTATTCCGCATGGTCCCCAAGAGAAGCCGCGTAAATCAGTCTGCCTCATATCAACGTCTCCTAAAACAAATCAGACTAAAGGGATCATAGATATTTTATTGCCAGAGTTACCTTGGGTGAGAAAGGCTGTGGAAAGAGCTCAGTTTAACAAGATAGCCCTGGGATTTGCTTCGGTTCCAGTAATTACCGCTGAAGATTTAGTGGTGGCAAAATGCTATGCCTTCAGCAACTCGCCCGAGAGGTTTCAGGACCTAGATGATTTGAAGGAGATTTTTTTAAACGTAAAAGACCTCGACTATGATTATGTCAGAAGTGAGTTGGCCCATCTGGACTTAGTGATTCCTGAGCCCGTTAAAAAGTTTGTAAAATTTATTTAGGATCTACAGTAAAGTCGGGGATAGAGGGAGAATTAAGTGGAATTATTCTTGTTAGATACGAAAGTTTATTTGCAAAAGATAATGGTAACTTCATGAGACGTTTCGTTGTAATCCTAAAATTAATTGTTACGAGTGCCCTAGCCATTTTCTTGGTGGGATGTTCTATCCGGGACAACTCAAGCGAGAAATTCGTCCATGTGGGCAATAATGAGGTTGGAGCCTGCGCCCACACCAGCAATTCTTTTAACTGTGTGAATGTGGTGAAGGTATACGACGCAGATACAATTTTTGTTGATATTCCTGGGCAGCATCCGCTTTTTGGTAAAAGAATTGGGCTAAGGATTAACGGTATTGATGCACCTGAATTAAGATCGAGAAACAGGTGCGAGAAGACAAGAGCTCAGGAGGCTAGAAATTTACTAGACCAATGGGTTCGTCAGGCTGGCCGAGTGGATATAGTAAATGTTCAGCGAGATAAGTATTTTAGAATTTTGGGGACTGTTTTGCTCGATGGTCAATCAATAGCTCCAGCCTTAATGAGCCGGGGGCTTGCATATCCTTACACGGGTGGAAAGAAACGTCAGATAGACTGGTGCTCTTAGCAAATCTGCTAGTAATACCAAAAGCTAAAAAATCGCTCTTAGCCCTTTGGTAATTCTTCCAAAAAGCGAGGTTGATTTATCCGTGTTAACTCCCTCGAGAAGATTGGCTTGAAACATATTGTCCACGATATCTTCAAACTCAAGTGAGTTTATGCACGGGTACTCACTCAGAAATTTTGCCTCTTTGGTTTGCAGTTTGTTTTTTTGAGTCGCCATCTGCAGAGTATCAGAGATAACATATCCATCAGTGCAGCAGGGGACGTCGTATTCCCAATTAAAACTTGAGCATAAGGGCATATCTTTATTAACTGGGGGTCGCTTTTCAAAGTTGCCCCAATTGATATCTGTAAAGATGGTTGAGAAGGAGATCGAAAATTTCATAGTCACTGCCTTTTTTACGATTACGCTTAAATCCACTTAGTAATCGCAGAATTTATTAAAAAGTTGCGTGACTGATGAAAGATTAGCCCAAACTATTAAAAGCAATTATATTTTAGGGCTTTTTAACTAGGATTGAAGCTAAAAAGCCCTCCCTCCTCTAAGAGGCTGCTCCTAGCTTTATACGCTCTCTTCCAAGGCTACCTAGTATTACTAGGGAATTTGTAGCACTCAGCTTATCTTTGTCTACCAAGCCTTTAACATTTTCAGAGACGTCTCTTAAATCACCAGCGGCTATCTCTCGACCTTTCTTCCTAAAAGAAGACATGTCTAGGTTTTCGGGCACTGCTATGAAGTATTTACACCCCCCTGCTGCAGCGGCTCCTGCGAAATCTTTCCATCGATCTCCTCCCGAAATCCATAGGTCTCCCTCCTTAATTTCCATTCTTTTCATTGCAAGATGAAATCCATTTGGTTCGGGTTTTGTTTGTCCTGGTTGTAGATCTGAAGCATATACTCGGTATTCTTTAGGGATGTATTTATCAAGCCCAATTGCTTTTATCTCTAGGTCTGCGTTCTTTTCAGGAGAGCCAGTATATATACCGACTTTCCCATTTAATTTTATTGATAAATCTCTGATTAGCTCGATTGCCGCATACAGCGATTTGAATGCTCCCGAATCTATAAGGTTCTCAAAATTCTTAGCTCTCATATCGGTAAAATGTTTTATGAACTGATCTTGATTTAAATGGGCAATAGACGCAGGCATTAGACCCGAATCATTTAATATTTTCTGAACAGTGGCAGACATTTTATTGTCGGCATTACCGAGTGCCTCTTTATTAATTCGATTTAACACCCCCTCAGGTATTTCAGCAGAGGAATCGCTCTTTGCTTCTCTAATTAATTCTCTGGCTGCCAAAAAGATACATTCGACAATTGGCTTTTCGCTATTTACGAGGAAACCATCAAGGTCAAAAATTGCACCTTTGATATCTGTTAAATCAATTTCGAGTTTGTTTGGCTGGGGCGTCCAACGTCCGCCAGAGTCTATCGTCCAGTGAACGGAGCTGGCTATGGATGTATTAAGTTGCTCTGGAATATTAGCCGGCCCTAATGGTCCAAATCTTGGATCAACATTAGAATAAGCGTAAGTTATGTCTCCCGGATCTTTCCCAGAAAGTGAATTATCAATTGATTTATTGTTGAGACCGTTATCAATAGGCCCTGAGTTCATGCTTCCTCCCCCAAATGTCGACAAAAGTTTTAAGTCGATATTTTATGTTCATCTTTAAGTCTAACCTAAAGATTTATGTATTTTCCCCTATTCCCAGGTTATGGAGCGAGAGCTGGGAGGTGTAGCATCATTCCTAATGCTTTTTGGGAGGTCTAAGTTGGAGCAAAAGTCCTATTAATACTGTAAAAAACGCCATGATGGCCCACTCATATATGTATCCGTAGTGACGTCCAGGTGGCACCACGGTGTCAAAAACTGGAATTGGTAATTCCTCATCTTTGAATGAGCTAGTACCACCAAAGTGTCCTTTCATGGGCAATATAAGCATCTCTTCTCGTCCGGCGCGGGTATCAATCATCTTGGAGGTTACTTCCTCTGTTGAAGGGAGCGCCTCACCAACTCTTTCGCCAACAGCCATTGTTTCAACGTAAAAAGGAACGATTGGATATGGTATCTGCTTTGAAATAGCTTCAACATTTACTCGCTCCCAGGAGTCTGCCCAGGGGAGATCTAGACCAGTATCTGGGTCTGATGGGGCCAGAAATTTAGGCTCTGCACTTTCTTTTACTAATCCAATAATTTTCTGTTCGGAGAGGGGGCGAGGGAGCTTGGACCTGTCACCTCGCTTCATCTTTGTAATAGGGGTAAAGCCACGATTTACAAGGATTGCATCGTTTGAGCCACTTAACTTTAGCGGAGTAATAATAAATCCACCTGGCTCATCTTTGAATCTTCTGTTTCGGACGACTATCTCTCGGTCATAATCAAAAGTTCCAGAGATAAAGACTCGCCTGTGAAGAATTGACTCGGGATCTTTCGAATGCTCAGTAATGATTTCAGAAAACTGAGCCGGGGGCATCTCTAGATGCCGCTTCATATCTTCAATTAACCCTAACTTCCACTGGTACCTCTCATATTGCCAATAAGATGCTCGCAGCATAAGCACTGCTAAAATTGAGCAGGTAAGGGTAATTTTAGGTGAAAAATATATCTTCATACTCCCAATATACTAATTTCATTCGCAAGTTATCGACAACACTAGAGGTGAGTTATTTTTCTTAATATGGTACTTTTCAGGGCTCAAAGCTTAAAAGAGCCTTTTATTAGGAGTCTATAGTGCTGCACATCGTAGGAATGGGCCATGCCCACCCAAAAACAGTTATCACTAATAAGTTCTTAGAGGAACTAGGGACAGGCACGACCGCAGCTTGGATTGAGGAAAAGATAGGTATTCTTGAAAGGTTATCCTCGCTGCCTCTTGATTATATTTCTGCCACAAAGAACGCCGATCCACGAGAAGCCCCAAAGGTGGCGCTTGATAGCGCAACCGCAATGGGTGTTAGGGCAGCTCATATGGCGATGGAGAGGGCTGGAATAACCCCTGACCAAGTTGGGATGATAATTGCCAACTGCTGTACCCCAAGTCAGACAACGCCTAGCGAAGCGCAAAGAATCGGAAAAGAGATAGGCGCAAAAAATATTAGAGCTTTTGATATTTTTACGGCGTGCCCAGTAATGGCACTTCATCTTGAGTACTTAAATAATACCAAAGAAGAGACTCTGCCCGATTATATTCTGTGTGTATCAACAGCCTGCTTAACTCATAAAGTTAATTATAGTGATAGAACTGATGGAGCTATTTGGGGCGATGGAGCAGCTGCCTATATCGTATCACCCCGAAAAGAGGGTAAGCTGAAGGTGATGCACGCTCAGTATGCTGGAGATCCAGCACGGTGCGATGCTGTGGTCGTGGATACTTTTGGATACTTTCATCAGGATGGACGGGCAGTCAGAAACTTCTCAGTTCTTCAGACTGTAAAGTTAATCCGCCAGATAGAGAGTCAATTTTCAATTGATTGGCAGAAGGACGTGTTCATTGGACACCAGGCCAATTATACGATGCTAGAGCAGATTTGTGGGAACAGAGAGATCCCGCCATCTGGCCACTGGCATAATGTTCGCCATATCGGAAACCAAGCAGGGGCTAGCGCTCCGGCGGTATTATCAATGCATTGGGACCAGGTTAAATCAAAGCAGAATGTTGTTGTAGCGGTGGTCGGTGCTGGGTTAAGTTGGGGTTCGATATTGCTTGAAGGTGCCTAAGAGATGTTAAAGCTCTCCTTTTCTAAACTTGCCCTACTCGGAACAGTATTAATATTCAACGCAGTCGCCTTTGCAGAAGAGCCATCAAACGGCACTCTTCATGATGGCACTCCCTTTCGAAGAGATGCTCAAGGCGTTGAGGTAATTGACTATGTGGCTGAGCTTGAGAATTCAGTTACATATTTAAAAGAGCGAGTAAGAGACCTGGAGCAACAGGTAGAGACTGGTAAAGATACAATCGGTCTGTTGAAAGAACAGGTTCAAGATTCGCAGGTTGAGGAGAAAGCGAAGCCAGAACCAAAATTGTTTGAGGCTGACCTAGATCTAACTCAGTCTAGCCAGCAGGAATCTCCAATAGCGAAAGCTGAGCAGAATGAAAAGATAACTAAACCTACCGTAGTTGTTCCTCAGATAGTCACTGAAATAAGAGAGGTGGAGCCAGAAGTCCCAACTCCTCAACTCACCAAGATCACTCGAATTAAACCTCAGGTTATTCCTGCTCAGGATGAATCGGTAATAAAGCCAGTTGTTGAGTTAAAGATTCCGCCAACGCCAGTGGCACAGCCGTTGCCAAAGCAGGAGATTGTTAAGGCTCCTGACTATAAACGGCCAATCGCTCCGACTGTAGTAAAGCCTGCACCACCTAAGTTAGATCCGATTGAAATAGCTAAAAGCCAGGTTCGTAAAGAGATAGCTGATACTAAGAAGATAAAGATAGACCGGGATACCGCATTTGATACTTATTCAAAAAATCCGAATGTTGCTCGGTTAAAAATTTCCATGTCACCTGCACAATCGAAAGAGAAAAGATCTTTGGAGTCTCTTGATTTTGCAACGAAGACCGCCAAGCGAGAGCGAGATATCGCTCAGATCCGAACCGAAATTTTTCAAATTCAAAAAGTGTTAAGGGATGACATAGCCCTAATTAGTCGTATTTCCAAGTTAAATTGACTATTAGCGTATCCTTATCTTGTGCCTTAAATTGATGCTCAATTGAGTCAGTATGTAATAACATGGTGGTAGGTACCACCAATATGACACTGCAAAATGACGGTCCTAATAATGAATCGGACCGAGATAATACACCGCAGCCAATTGACCCCGCTAATCGGGCTGATGCCTCTATTTCTCCAGAAGGCAACCTAAATATACCGATTGTATCCAAGAGCCAGAGCTTTACCCCAGAAGAACGGTGGGCTTTAAAGGTATCTAATACGGTAGAGCAATTCACTTCAAAGCCACTTTTAGAGAGGAAATGTGCCAGAACAGGAGCGCTGCCTGCTGAGCTAGTCAAATCCGAAAGAGGTGTGGCTACAATAAGAGCGGATGTGCCAGATGGTCTTCTCTGCTTCATGGACAAAGATAATGTCGGAGTATTTGCTGATGTTGGTCTAGATAAATTGGCTGATTACTTATTCGAACAAGAGGGGGAAGTTTTTAAAAAGGCTTTTGGTCCAAAAGATAAGTTTGTTAGGTATGCTGGCGATGAGTTTATTTACATTACAAATAATTCAAAGAGTGGGGAGCGAAAAATAGCAGCGGCTTTACACCTTTTAGAGGAAGCTCGCTCAACTGAAGCAATTTTCAAAATAGCCCCCGAGCGCAATTTTTTTGGTGCCAGCTCCCTTGAAGATCTTAAATCAAGAATGAGCCGAGCGGAAAATTTAGCTAGAGTCTCTAAAACCATGTCTGCAATTATGGGTCTTTTTAGACAAGATGTTGGTGCAAATGCGAGCTCTGCGGCATTAGGAGATTGGCTATTTGATAGAATTAGCCCTGATTTGAAATCGGCTTGGCTAAACAACTTATCCGTTAATCGACCTGTAGAGTCTTTTGCAGAGGTAACTCGCAAATTTGATTGCCATGAGGCCCAGATCGCGCATTCTCTTCAAGCCTTTGTTGCGCGCGAGATGATTGATTCATTGGCTAAGGCAAACCCTATTAAGGGCTGGGTGAAAGATGCTCGCATAACAGAGGTTGCTCAGCTCTCCTTTGATAGAGTTAAACTTTTTGGTGTTAGCTATTCAAAAGTCAAGCTTCCAGATGAATTTACCCCCTTGGATATCAAGCGAGCGATTGTAAAAGCCGAAAAAGATATTCATGCTAATAAAATCGCAAAGACGACAGACATTGATTCAATCAAAGAGGTAGATCCTAGTAATAAGCTCAGAGAAATTGACGAGCTTGATCTGAAGGTAACAAATGCACAAGTAGAGCGGTATTACGAGATCAGAAAAAAACTAGATGAGCATCTTTTAACTGCGGATCAGAGATTAGATCTTTTGAAAGAGGCTTTTGATATTGCTTATGGAGATCCAGCTAGCCCAGACTGCTTGAGGCTTGGTCGTGTAAATGGACTCAAAACAGGGATGTTAATGGATATTCCTGACGCGAATGCATGTACTGCCGTTAGATTCAGTATCCCTGGCTTTGGAACATTTAATAAGTATATGAGAATGGATTTAGCCGACAGTCTCTTCTCGGAGATGATGAATGCTTTCGAAAGCGAACTTAAAAAATTTATCCCTCAGACCAGTCAGCCTCTAATTAAATTTAGAGAGGGTGGTGGCAAGGGTGTAATTTTGATCAAGGATGAGATTGAGAAGCCAGATACTTTTATTTGTGGGGTAATTTCTAATGGAATGCAGGAGCTCCTAAAGAGTAAATTAGATCGCTTTATGGAGATGCCTCTCTATGAGAAGAGAGCTTTCAAGGAAGCGATGGGGCTCACTAATCCTGAGCAGAGTGCCCTAAACGGCAAAGCGATTCCAGCTTCCCCAGTTTATGAGGTTTCAGTCGAGGCAGAGAGGGCAGTTGCAGATTCTAATATGCAATTTGGTGATTTCTATAGCAGAATATGGAGTAAGACTAGATAGTAGCTTCAGAATTGGCGTTTTTGCTTGTTAAAGTGGCTAAGGCCCCCAGAATCACAAATGCAACCTGCAGCACCTCGCTATCTCCGAAATTGTATTCAACTATGCCTGCTAATTGCCATGATCCAATTGCTGCAATTACGGTATTCAATAGGAGAGAGTTTGGAAAAGACAGGTTTATGTTTCGACTGGCTACTAATAACCCAGCAACCCAGCCTGCAAGAATGAAAAGACCAAGCCAACCGGTTTCAACAAGAACGTTCAATGCGTTGTTGTGAAAGTGGCTGTGCATCGAAGGAATCGTTGGATCGTATTTTTTTAGAAAAGGACTATTCTGAAAACCAATACCCATGGGAAACTTAGAGGCAAGTTCAATTCCAATTTGCCACATCTGATTCCTACCTCCTTCGATGAAGAAGTCCTGAGAAGATTGAATCAGCCTAGTATTAATTTGGGGTACTGTGACTGCAGTAAGTATTATTAAACCGAGAAGCGGAATAATCAGTTTTCGGTTATAGATTAGGAGAAGTGCCATGATTGATATGCTTACTCCTAACCAAGGGCCCCTTTTTAGGTTTATCAAAAGAGCTGAGAATAGGACTGGAATAGCCAAATATAAAAGTGAGTAAAATCTATCCGAAATCGAGCTCTCTGCTCGAAGGTGTTTATTGGCTGATATAATAACTGCCGCAGGTAGGGCAACTCCTATTAGCAAAGAGGAAGCGAGACCCATGTCCACACCGTAAAAACCAGTATAGGTGGCGACAGTAAAAACTAAAATCGGGATCACCAGCTTTGCGGGGGTTAGTCTGATCTTATCCTCTGTATGAAGAAGATAGAATAGGCAACCAAGTGCTGCAAAGATTGTGAGTGCTAATTGCCCAGATTCGGTCACTGCTCCAGGAAATGTCCGGCTCATATATTTCGGTAGAATTGAAGCAATGACTGTATGAGTCGCTGAAATCGTTTGACCAAAAACCAAAAACCCAAGAAATTTAGTGGTGGTTATTCGGTGAGAAATAAACATATATAATGGGATGAGGAGGATAGAAAATCCAAATCGCAGACCTTTGATTATTGTTGTGCCTGGGTCAATTCCAAATGGTGCTGAAAGCAGGACCAATATAAACCAACCAATTAGAGGATTTCTGATATACCCGGGGATCGCTTCGGTTACTTTAACGACATTCCAGCGGTGAAAATGTAAGAATAAAAGCATAGTAGGAATGATGGCTGCATAAGCCCAAGAGAGCTTGAGCGGCAAGAAGAATGCCGCTAGGCAGCCGCCAATTACTATATAATTTTCATGTTCCTTAAAATTGGACATCCCAATAAGATGTGTTCAGGTTAAATTGTAAATTTTCTGCTCTCCATATTACCAGGAGTGTTAAGGGATAGAAACCTTCTTTGGATTACTATGATGCAAATCTTCAAAAAATTTATCTGTTTATTATTCGGACTATCATTTTTTATGGGGCATAGAGCTACCGCTGAGGTTCAAGCTGTCCCATCTTTTATGAAAGGTTGGACCTACAAAGAAGTTTTAAAAGAGTTCGGACCGCCTCTTTCTAAAGATATAAAAGAAATCAAGAGAGAGGATATATGGTATTATGAAAAGCAAAGAGTTGTTTTCGTCGATGGAAAGGTTATTAAATTTGTTAATTTGGCCGTAAACGACGGGCAGCAGCCAAGTATGAAGCCAAAGAAAAAGGAACCAATGAGTGAGATGGATTTGATTCTTAAAGATCTGGTTACCAAACCTTAATCTGATTAAATGTCTTCTTCATCCTCCTCGATATCTTCAGACTGAGCTTCCTTGAGGGCCTGATTGGCAAAATCTTTTAAGAACTGTGGATATCGATCGTCCTGAGTCGCTTTTGTTAGAAGATTAATAACTGAGTCTTCAGTTATAACATGGTCAGTGGCATCTTTTAATAGCTCCCTACCTAAGGCCTCATTAGTTTCGCTAGATAGAGAATCAAAAACAGCCGTTAACCCTTCCAATCCAGAGTTAATTAATGCTTTCACTATTTGGTCTGATTTAGTTGCACGTTTGTTCAGTAGTTCGTGTAGATAGTGAACCGCATCATCATCAGGAACCATCTCAGCTAAGCCTATGCCCATCGAGTAGTAGTCTACTTTAGAGCTGGTTTCCGATGTGAGATCGTTATAGAGAGTTTCAGCGGCTAATCTAGTACCCTGATTTGATATTGCCGAAACAACGCTCTCCCTCAAGGTTGAGTTCGGGCTGTTCAAAAATTCAGAGAGAAGTTTGACCGTATCATCTCCTCCACCTGCCATTTCAATGGCTTCCCCAAACATTTCCTTCTCGTCTACGGTCGTGGCATTTTCAACTAGAGTGGCAAGATATTTTATATTATCTAAGTTGCCACTTATGGCTAAAATTTCCGCATAGTAAGCTCGCTCATCAATACCTAGAGCTTTGTCGGTTAGCATCATGCTAAGAGAAGAATAAAAATCTTCACACCAGTCACACTCTTTAAGATCGTTAAACTCTTCGATAAGAATATCATCATAGTCGATCGCACCTTTGCGAACAGCAGCGAGGGCTTGCTCTGCGCTCTGGTATCTTTGCGAAGCTGGTTTATAAACATCCTCTACCTCTGGAGCTGATTCGGCTTGTCCTCCCGCAGATAGTTGCTCAGCTGCCCCTTGAAGAGCATCTGACCTGAGCTCGGTTGTTGTGGTCTCAGCTGGCTTCTTAGCTTGAGGGCCTTGGTTTACAACCCAAACACCAACAAGAATCGCAAAAAATAAAATAGGAATCAGAATTTTCGGACTCATTTATTTGACCTTTATTCATTATATTTGAATTAGGGGTATTCTAGGTTACCCGCCCCTGAGAGTTCAAGAGTTTAGGTGTATTCAAATGTGGGGACCAGATCTTAAGTTTGGGTTCTATAAAACCGACCTTGTAGCTATGGATAACACCAATGAAAACCCTTTAATCTCAAGTAGAGCTTATCCTCTATTTTTAGCAGAGTTAAATAATAGCTTATCTTCATTTGGGGACGCGTTGGTCAATAATCACCTACAAGGGAGTTCTAGCCGGACTACTTTTGCGATAGTGTTCCATAAAATTAAAGGTAGTTCCGGATTCTTTGGATTTCAGGAAATATATTCGATAGCTGGTTTGATAGAGGATCTTCTTAAAAAAGAAGACTTTAAAAAAAACCATGAGTACAAAGATATAGAGTCCCTCTTTGAGCAGCTCAAGGAGGAGGCTGCCAAACTACCCAAACCAGAATAGGTATCAATGCCGGATCTTCTTATAATATCTCCCACCTCAGAGCAGACAGAGTTTATCTCCAAGTTGGGAGAGGCTGAAGGCTTTAGAGTCAAGGCATGTCTAGATGTTGAAACGGGTAAAAAATGGTTATCGACTAAGGCGTTTGATTTTTTTGTAGTAAATGATTCGTTCGGAGAAAAGATAATTGAGAGTTTAGCTACTATTCTTTGGGGGGCAAATAGCTCAGCTCAAGCTACTCTTTTCAATTTGGATGATTTGAGTACAGAGGAAATTTCTAAAAAGCGATGGGCAGCAGGATTGCAGGGATATGTTTTTTGCGGGGGTAAGGAAGCATATCGTGGTATTGCAGTTGAATTGCGAAAATACTCCCAGCAACGGAGTCGTGCTGCTGGTAGCTTTAAAGTGATGGTAGTAGAGGATCTTGAAGCGGCTCGAGATATTATTTGCTCGTTTGTAGAGCACTTAGAAAGTGCCAAAGTTAAAGGTGTTGCATCGGGAAAAGAGGCTTTAGATGAACTTCTGGCTAACCCTCAGGAGTACTCTTGTGTGATTACTGATATAAATATGCCTGGCATGACTGGCGTTGAGCTGACTGAGAAAATTAGATCTAATGAAAAAACTAAGCACATTCCAATTTTAGCTCTTACTGCTTACGGAACACCTGATGTTTTACTGAAATGCCTCGCAGCAGGTGCCAGTGGCTTTTTAGTCAAACCTCCCTCTAAAGCAAATCTAAGCCGGGAATTGGGTAGAGTTAAGAGGCTACTGGCCTCTAAGGAAAATCCGAGATTAATCCAAGCCAGCGATGTAGAGTCTATGAGAGAGATTTTAGAAGAAAAGGGCCTTATCTGATTCTTAGGTTTCTCTTTAGTTAGAACCTGCTATCATTTAGCGATCATGTTCTTAAATAGACTCAAGGAAAAAGTTATTATTTTTGATGGTGCCATGGGCACCATGATTCAAGGTAGAAATTTATCTGCTGATGATTTTGAAGGTCTAGACGGTTGTAATGAGTATCTTTGCGCAACAAGACCACTTTTAATAAAAGAGATACATGCTGCATACTTTGCAGCTGGCGCTGATGTCGTTGAAACTAACTCATTTGGCTCATCATCGATCGTTTTAGCTGAGTATGACATTGCCGAAAAGGCATTCGAGTTGTCAAAAAAATCAGCAGAAATTGCAGCGGAAGTTGCAAAAGACTTTTCAACAAAAAGCTGGCCTCGATTTGTAGCAGGCTCGGTTGGCCCGACAACTAAGCTGTTAACACTGCGACACATCACCTTTGACCAGATGTTGGATGCCTATCTACCCCATATTGAGGGGCTCTTACTGGGTGGAGTAGATTTAATTCAGATTGAGACATGCCAGGACATCCTTCAAATGAAGTGTGCTGTGCTAGCCGCACGACTGGCCATGAGAAAGACAAAAAGAGAAGTGCCTATTTGCGCCCAAATAACAGTGGAGACAACTGGCACGATGTTGATAGGAACTGAGGTGGCGGCTGCATTAACCGTGGCTGAATCGCTACCGATAGATCTCTTCGGAATGAATTGTGCGACTGGCCCAGACCACATGCAAGAGAGCGTTCGTTATTTGGGGTTACACTGTTCAAGACCAATAACAGTGTTGCCTAATGCTGGACTGCCTCGAAATGAGGGCGGTCGAGTAATTTACGATTTAGGCCCAGAGGGTTTAGCCGATTATCACGAGATATTTGTTAAGGATTACGGAGTGAGCGCTGTTGGTGGTTGTTGCGGAACAACACCAGCGCACATTAAAGAGGTTTTTGAGAGGGTGGGAGGCTTAGCCCCCTTGCTCCGTCCAAAAGATTTTGCATCACATATCTCCTCAATCTATTCAGCAGTGGCGCTCGACCAAGACGCTGGTCCACTAATCGTTGGTGAAAGATGTAATGCTAACGGCTCCAAGGCATTTAAGGAGCTTCTTTTAAAAGAGTCTTGGGATGAGATCGTTGATATGGGCCGGCGGGAAGTCGAGGAAGGAGCCCATGCTCTCGATGTATGTACAGCCTTTGTTGGAAGAAATGAAGCGCGGGATATGTCGGAGGTGTTATCGCGATTTGCCACACAGGTGACTGCTCCAGTAATGATCGATTCGACCCAGGTTGAGGTTTTAGAGGCAGCTCTAAAACTTCTGGGAGGAAGGTCCATAATAAATTCAATTAACCTAGAAGATGGTGAGCCGAAATTTAATCAGGTAGCTTCGTTGGCAGTAGAGCACGGTGCAGCTTTAGTGGCTCTAACTATTGATGAGCAGGGGATGGCGAAAAAGACCGCCGACAAGCTTAGGATAGCGAAAAGAATCCACGATTTAGCAAAAGCTCATGGAATTCCTTCTGAGGCTATTCTTTACGATCCTCTAACGTTCACGATTGCATCTGGAGATGAAGAGAGTCGAAGAGCTGGTATTGAGACTTTAGAGGCTATTAAATTAATTAAAGCAGAGGTCCCACGCTCTAGAACCATTTTAGGTGTTTCAAACATATCATTTGGATTGAAACCTTACCCGCGACAGATTCTAAACTCAGTTTTCTTAGCTGAGGCACAAAAGGCAGGATTAGATGCCGCAATAATAAATTCAAAGAAAATTTTGCCGGTTCATTTAATTAAAGCTGAAATTTTAGAGGTGGCTTTAGATCTAATTTACGATCGTCGTAAAGATGGCTACGATCCACTTTTTAACTTTATAGAGCTCACCCAAAAAAGCGAAGGCGGCCAAAAGAGCAGACCTGAGGATGATGACCTGGGCTCTATTGAGGAGATATTAGAGAAGCGAATAATTAACGGTCGAAAAATAGGAATCGAAAA
>CAZWGK010000011.1:18621-23420 GCA_964633685.1 uncultured Bdellovibrionales bacterium
CTAAATATAAACCACTGGAGATCATCAATAATATTCTTCTAAAGGGCATGAAAGAGGTTGGAGAGCTATTTGGTTCTGGCCAGATGCAGCTGCCATTTGTTTTGCAATCGGCTGAAACCATGAAGCAAGCTGTTGCTATTTTAGAGCCCTACATGGAGAAGCAGCAGAGTTTGGGCAAGGGCACTTTGGTTATCGGAACCGTTAAGGGTGATGTACACGATATTGGTAAAAACCTCGTTGATATAATCTTGTCTAATAATGGCTATAAGGTTGTGAATCTCGGGATAAAACAAACCTTAGATAATTTTCTTGAGGCGATTGATAAATATAAGCCCGACGCCATCGGCATGTCTGGGCTGCTCGTAAAATCAACAGTTGTAATGAAAGAGAACCTAGAAGAGATGTCTAGGCGAAAAATATCACTGCCTGTAATTTGTGGGGGTGCTGCCTTAAACAGGGCCTACGTTGAAACCGATCTAAGTGATGTTTACACCACTGGAAGAGTTTACTACGGAGCTGATGCGTTCACTGGCTTACAAATTATGGATGAGTTAACCGGACAGGTGTCAGAAAAACGGTTAACAGGAGAGCCTGATTCAAGTCGTGAAAGGAAAGGCGAGACCAGATTAGAGAGAAATTGTCGAATGGCGAGTAAGCATAATGAGTATGTGACGCCATCAGTTACTCCCTGTAAAGATATTCCTAATCCGCCATTTTTCGGAGTACGGTACGTTAGAGAGCCAGAGCTCAACATGTCTGAGATTTTAACTTTCCTCAATAAAAAAGCGCTATATGCGAACCAATGGCAGTATCGTCGAGGTAAGCGAAGCTCAGTTGAATATCGTGAATTTTTGAAGGATTACGTCGAGCCTAGATTTAGCACATGGTGCGAAAAGGCGTTGAGTAGTGGTTGGCTAAATCCAGCGGTTGCCTATGGCTACTTCCCTTGCCAGAGCGATAAGAATGATTTGATAATTTATGATCCCTCTTCTAAAAAAGAGCTTCATCGATTCTCTTTCCCGAGACAGGCTCTCGACAAGAGGAGATGTCTATCTGATTTTTTTGCATCGAAAGAGAGTGGACAGCTGGATGTAGTTGGGTTTCATATTGTTACGATTGGTTCCAAGGCTTCTGCAATTTGTCATGAGATGTTTTCAAGCAATAAATACTCTGACTATCTTCATTTCTATGGATTGTCAGTAGAGGCAGCAGAAGCATTGGCCGAGTATTGGCACAAGAAAATACGCATAGAGTTGGGAATTTCAGCCCAAGATGGATTAACTATCGATCAACTTTTTAGGCAGACTTATCGTGGAGCTAGATATAGCTTCGGATATCCAGCCTGTCCTAATTTGGAAGATCAGGTCAAACTTTTTGATCTTTTAAAACCCGAACAAATAGGGATTTCCCTTACTCCGGAGTATCAACTGGTTCCTGAGCAATCGACCTCGGCGATAATAGTCCATCACCCCGAGGCATATTATTATTCAGTTTAAGCTTGCGCTTTGAGCTCTATGATATCTCCCATCTTTGAGGCATCTTTTCCTCGAATCGCCATGATCGATACATAAATATTTCTGTCTGTGGGAATATCGATTAAGTAGTACTGATAAATAGAACCGTACTGTGGATCTTCTGCGGGTTTTAAGGTGCTAGCAGGGATTTCAATTTTTCTATCTAACTTTTCTTTATTGAACCCAAAATAGATAACAAATTTATCAACAGGGACATCTGGCACTTTCCAAGAGAGCAGTATCTCATCAAAATTCTTGGGCGTCTTTTTTTGGGTGACATCTGACTGTGCCGAGTTAATTACTGGCTCCTCAGGTAAGATGGTTGGAGCTTCGGCTATGTGGGTGTGAAGTGGCTCAGGTTGTGGCAGGCTTTGAAACTTTGCCGGCTCTTTCGCCATGCAACCGAGCAGAGTGAGTGGTAACAAAAATAAGACCCATCCTGATAGAAGTTTAGTTAAATTATTAAGCATATGAACTCTCTCGCTTAGGCTTTTAGGTAAAATATAGCACGTCTCGGATATCAGTTTTTCAGTGTGAATCCAAACCAAGGATAAAGGAATCTAAGAGATAGGTGGAATATTTTTAAAGGTTTTTTATGGATGCTCAGTTAAAAAATATCGAATCAATACCGCTAGTTAAAAGAGCATCCACTGCGCAATCGGCAGAACAGCGGTTGGCTCACCTCATTCAAAGGCTTGAAAAGAGATTAGAAGAGGATTCAGCCTCAACCTTTACCGCCGAAGACCTAGCTTTTCAGTTGACGGACCTTAAGCTTGAACTAATGGAGATTACAAAAGTAAGGGCACGGCCAGATAATATAATGGCCTGGCTACAACTTTTTGTAACCTCTGCTACGTTGCTTACTTTGATTTACCTATCTGGTTTTATAATTCAGGTAGGTTAGTGGGAAGATGTAGGGCGAAGAAATAGTGCTGGCAAGAGCACTATCTCCTAGCTTGAAAAGGGTTTATTTACTTGCTTTTCTTGGCCTTAGCCCTGTTCTTCTTGTGTCTCTTTGCCAAAAGCTTAGCTCTTTTGTTTGCTCTTCTAGTTTCAGTTACCTTGGTTTTTGTTGGCATAAAGCCTCCTTAAATAAATCTTTATCGGGGAATCCACCTTACCTTTATTGGAGGCACTGTTATTGCAGCACCACGGGGAACCTGCGATAGTATAAAGAAAAGTAACAATAACAGTCCCTTAAGTCAATTGATCAGCTCAACCTTGCATTCATAATCCTTGCGGAGTTGAGAGATTTTCAGCAAAAATGGGATTGTTTTATCGATAAAAAGTTGGAGTGGTATCTGAAATGATAGAAGTTCAAGGACTTACCAAGAGATATGGAGATAGAGAGGTAGTTTCGGGCATTTCTTTCAAGGCTGCCCCAGGTGATATCGTAGGGTTTCTAGGGCCAAACGGCGCCGGTAAAACCACCACCATGAGGATGTTGGTAACATTTTTACCACCAAGTTCTGGCACAGCAACTGTAGCTGGTTTCGATATTATCACTCAGTCCGATGAGGTTAGGAAACGGATCGGGTACATGCCTGAGAATCCACCGCTTTATGGTGAGCTTCGTGTTCATGAATACCTAACATTCATGGGGCAGATTAAAGGAGTGGAAAAGTCTACTCTAAAAAAGAGAGTTGATGAGGTTATTCAGCTGACATGCCTCACCGATGTCCATAATAGACTCTGTGGTCACTTATCAAAAGGCTTTAGGCAGAGGGTCGGCTTAGCCCAAGCTATTATCAACAATCCTCCAGTTATAATATTAGACGAGCCAACTAGTGGTCTGGATCCGGTTCAAATTGTCGAGATTAGAAAGCTTATTTCGAACTTGGCCCAGAACCATACAGTAATTCTTAGCACTCACATACTGCCTGAGGTCACCGAAGTTTGTAGCAAAGTTGTGATTATCGCGAGTGGCCATGTTGCACTTGAGAGCTCTCTTGAGGATGTGATTAAGACCAGAAGCCTTGAACAGGCATTTATGGAGTGCGTCACTACAGAGCGAAAGTCAGCACTAAGCGCAGCAGCCTAAATTTAAAAGGAAGAGTCTTATGGTTAATACTTGCAAAAATATATTTGCGATTTTTAAAAAAGAGATGCTCTCATTTTTTGTGTCTCCTGTTGCCTACATCGTAATCACAGGATTCATCTTAATGAGTGGATACTTCTTCATAAATTTTCTAGCTTATTATGATTTGGTTCTGCAGCAGTATGCTGCCATGGGACGAATGACTGATGAGGGGATTCCCGGAATGAATGAGTTCGTTGTCGCCCGCTTCTACTACACCCTAATGGTCATCTTGGTATTCTTAATTCCAGTGCTAACGATGCGCTTAATAGCAGAGGAGAGGAGAACAGGAACGTTCGAAATGCTGGCGATTTCTCCTTTATCGATTACAGAGATTGTTCTGGGGAAATTTCTTGGAGTCGCGGCAGTGCTAGGTCTGATGCTGTTTTCTGTGTTTTTGTTCCCTCTATTCTTATATATGCAAGCTGAATTTGAATTTTGGCCGATGTTGCTGGGGCTTCTTGGTCTATATCTTTATGCATTAGGTTTTGCCTCTATTGGCATGGCTATTTCAGCCTTCACTAATAACCAAGTTGTCGCAGCTGTCGGCAGCATGGTCACCCTTCTTTTGTTGTATATGATTAATTCTCCTGCTGAATCAGTTGGCGGAACAGTTGGAGAGGTACTGAAGTATCTCTCGCCAGCTGAACAAGCAGTTGACCTTTTATTGGGAGTAATTGAAACCAAATCTTTAATTTACTTCGCAAGCTTAATACTTGTAGGAATATTTTTCTCGCAACGGGCTCTTGAGGCTCAACGTTGGCGCTAATTAAAAATTGATACTTGGAGACATTTTATGAATAGCTCTTTGATAAAATTCCTCGGAATCCTGGGCCTGGTAATATTTTTATTTGGCATTATCGGTGGATTCTTTACTGGCCATGACCACTTCATTATGCAAATTCACATGATAGTGGGAGTGGGTCTTCTAGCTGCCTGGTTTGGTCTATATGGTTCAAAAAATCTCGCTGCAGCACCGGTTGCAGTAAAAGGAAGAGAAGCTCGCTTCGGTCTCAATGTATTTCTATTCTCTGTTGTTTTTATAGGTATTCTTGCAGCAATTAATTTTTTGGGGGCAAAGGATCGGTATAATTTTAGGTGGGACTCTACTGAGCAGGGCGTTTTTAGTTTGTCAGATCAGACTCAGAAGGTTCTAAAGGATCTAAAATCACCTCTTAAGTTGGCGGTCTTTAATGTGCAGGGTTTAC
>CAZWGK010000012.1:0-2899 GCA_964633685.1 uncultured Bdellovibrionales bacterium
CTCTTTATACTTGGAAATACAGTTGCATCACACATCTCTTTAAGTTCAGGCGGAACGCCAGGAAGAGCAAAGAGAGTTTTGGTAGTACCATCAAGGTTAAATTTAAAAGTAAATCCAGGAGCTGATCCGACCGGATTCTCTATTTGTATCGCTCCTTCTGGAATGTATGCTTGCCTCTTATTGGCATCATTTACGGTCCGATTACGTTTAGCAAAATACGCCTCAACCTGTTCCATCGATTTCTGACAGAATGCAACCTTTACTCCTGCTAATGAGGCGACACCATCTCTAGTAAGGTCATCTGTTGTTGGGCCAAGGCCGCCAGAAGTAAGAATTATATCAGAGCTTTCATATAGAAATTTTAGAGACGAGACAATCTCAGCAATTGTATCTCCACAGGTCGCTGTTCTATGTAAAGATAAACCAAGTCGCCGCAATTCAAATCCAATCCAATTAGAGTTGGTATCGGTAACTCGACCATCTAACAATTCATTTCCGATGGCGAGAACAGATATTTTCGGTGTCAAATTCATTTTCTTGTTACATCCTCAAAACCAAAACAATCTCGGAGGGCCTGCAGGTTTTTTAAAGCTAGTGATTTAGCTTTATCTGCACCTTCATTTAAAACTTTTAGTAAGAACGCAGGGTCCCCTCTTAACTTTTCAAACTCACTGCGTGGCCCCTTAATATGATCATTGATTACCCCAAATAGCTCTTTCTTAGCGTGACCCCAGCCCATGCCACCTTTTAGCATGCGGCTCTTCAAATCAGCGTATTGAGCTTCCGAACTGAAGAGAGAGAAGAGTTGCCCAACAAGCGAGCCATCAAGTTCTTTAGGATCTTCAAGACCAGTGCTATCTGTTTTTACAGACATGACTAATTTCTCAAGTGCCTTTTCAGATGCAAAAAGAGGTATTGTATTGTTGTACGATTTTGACATTTTTTGCCCATCTAGGCCGGGAACTAACATAGTATTTTTAGAGATAACGGGGGTGGGCAGTTTAATAATTTGTTTGCCGTAATTGGCGTTGATAGATCCTGCTATATCACGAGCAACCTCAACGTGCTGCTTTTGGTCTTTGCCGACGGGGACCACATCAACATCATACATTAAAATATCAGCGGCCATAAGGACTGGGTATGCGAAGAGTCCGTGTGAGGCATCTTTCCCTTGAGCGATTTTGTCTTTGTATGCGTGACATTTTTCAAGAAGTCCCATCCCTGTAAAGCAGGATAGATACCAGGCATATTCAGCTACAAAAGCTACATCTGACTGACGAAAAAAAATATGTTTTTGGGTGTCTAATCCGAGAGCCAACCACGTAGCAGTTAGATCAAGTGTGAAGCTAGAAAGAGTTGCTCCATCTTTAAGAGAAGTTATGGCGTGGAAATCCGCAACAAAGTAGACGCAGTCAAAATCTTTTTGTAGTTCGATGGCAGGTTTAACTGCGCCGAGATAGTTTCCAATATGAATTTGTCCGCTTGGTTGAATGCCAGTAAGAGCTCTTTTTTTCTGAGACATAACGATAATTTAATCGAATTTAATTGACTTACACTACCTCTGATCTTAGAACCTTTCAACACGATTAAATTTGTTCGTGGTCATAAAATGCCCAGTTTTAGCGAAGATAACCCTGATTCCGAATTTTCACGGTTCAATAACCAGAGTAATGAGAGACCACAGCTTAGCTCTAGTCAGATTCTCCATGTTTTAAAAACTGGGTCAGAGGATGAGCTAAATTTGTTACTTGGTTTGCTTGGTAAAAATGACTCAGCTCGTATTGGTGGATATGACCCAGTCTCTAAGAGAGATATTCTGATTGAGTTATTGAAGCATAGTGTATTTTTGTCATCGGGAAATGGAGCACCCATCGATCGTTCCCTCGCTAATAGGATAGATTTATCTTTATTAAATATTTTTGAGGTAAGTGATTTTACGCAGCATTTGGCAGATTCAAGGAGTAAATTTATTGACGCTCTAAGGGTAGAGGATGAATTCCGGATTAAAATTGACAAGACATCGCCCCTCTTATCGAGACTTTCTAACGATTCTTCGTCTACTTCAGAAATCTTGGCTTACTCTTTAGCAACACTTTCTATAGACAGTGAGGACTCTAACTGTCGGGCCATAGCGTTAAAAGTTCTGCGGGGAATTCCCTCTGAGCGGAATAGATATATCTTTGGTTCGCCTGAGATTGCAAAACGGGTCACATCGTTAACCTCGGTTAATCTTTTGGCAAAAATTAGTTATCCGACTCTTGGACGGTGTCTTGGTCAGAGAATAGCGGAGGATATTACTCGGAACACTCATCTATACATGGAAGGTAGAATTAATACCGAGCTTTATGGCGCTCATGAGATTTTGTTCCAAAAACTTCTGGAACGCATATCCTACGTTAGAGCCGAATATTCTAGATCATATCGCAAGTGGGGTAATTCAGTCGTTGATTTGAAGGCTGGGCGAGGAGCGGAATTAGATATTTCATTTCCAAAAGGGTTTTTGGAGTATGTGTTCAAGAAAGGAGCTGAGAAACATTTAATTCAGCCAGCATTAGGAAGTATCATTCGTGATTATCACAGTCGCCCCTTAGCAAGAACAGCTTACGAGGTACTAAAATCCCTATGTTTTGAGTCTGAGCAACAGGCTCGTAATATAATTGGTATGGATTGGTCGTCTATTTACGGTCATGCACAGTTGGATTATGATTTTGATCGTTCGGGCCCATAGCTCAGCTGGGAGAGCGCATCGTTCGCAATGATGAGGCCGGCGGTTCGATTCCGCCTGGGTCCACCACTTCACCCCTTGGTGTCACGGCTATTTTAGCAGAAAAACTGTGCTAAACCCTTGAGCATATTAATTCAGTAACACCCCCTTTAGGCTTACTTCGGACCGTTGGCA
>CAZWGK010000012.1:2909-7574 GCA_964633685.1 uncultured Bdellovibrionales bacterium
TTTTATGCTTCTAGACGCATATTAATTGAAGGGCGTGGAGCACAAATGGTCTAGGTATTTTTATGAGTAAGATCGCTAGAAAAGCGCTCAAAAGATTAGCCGATGAAAACGGGGCATCTCTTGTAGAGGCAGCCATGGGCATGCCAATCATGAATTTCATTATATTTGGTTATATCGCCCTAGCATACGGAACTATTTTACTAATGAGTTCAATAAATAATGCCGGAACGGCATTGGTGAATTTTATGGCGCTTAACGAAAAGACTTGGGCGTCAGTAAACAGTGGAACTGAATTGGTTATTTCAGATAACGACCTAGAAAAGCGCCAAATTGGGCAAATGATAGAGCGAAATGCATTCTATGATTTTGGTAATCTAAACATGGTTGGTTTTGCCAATACTCTCGGAGGCTTAGTGGCGAAAAGTTCGGATGAAAACTACATGCGAAATCCGAATTCCCCAGTTTCAAGACTTACTGTAGGATTGTCGATAGAGAGTCATGACTCTGGATCTAATAAAAATATGAAAGCTACGATTTCTCGGGCCAGCCCTTTGTTTGGACGAGAGATTAAGTCGGTAATTTATGTTCCCAATCTGGAAGAATAAGCGAAAATCCTATTTATCGAAAAGACACTCGACCAAATCAGGGATAGCTTTAGTTGAATTAGCTGTTCAATTGCCCTTATATTTTTTGTTGTTTGGTTTGTTTTTTGACCTGTTGGCCGGATTTATAGCTCAGGCCCATAGTGAAATCGCATCTTTATCCCTGATGTTTAATTTTAAAAAGGCCCCATATGTCACCAATTATGATCCCAGTACAGGCGCGGTAATTGTTTCGGATCTTAAGGAGGCCGACAAAGAGGAATTCCTCAGGGAATTCTCTGGCCTACTTACCAACGGAATGAGGAATGCTGGTTCTTTCGCCGACAGAGGAGCTAATGCAGCATTACAGATGTATGAGTTGAAAATTGACCCCAATACTGGATTATTAGCGCAAGGAATCGCTCCGCTGTTAAAAAGCAATTCGTTCTATACGACTGATACTCCTGGTTCAAGTTTAAGTTGCTTCGATTCAAATTTAGAATTCTATATTCAGGAGTTGAAGGATTATGCTCAGGAAAAATTATCGGAGATTAACATTTTAAGTCGACAGTCTATTCCAGTAGGCAAACCTCTTCCGATGTTTTCTATCCCTGGAGCATCCCCCCAGCCTTATATGGATCGACGCACAATGATTGTATACATGACTTGCTATCAGCCACCCGTGGCATTTTTTAACAAGCAGCCAAGAGTAAATAAGTATATCTGGTTGCCGGGTAAAGAGGTTTTATAGGTAAGTATTGATGAAGCTAAGTAATATAGATTTCATTGGTAGAAATAATAGATCTAGTGATTCAAACGAGAATGGGTTTATCTCTGCATTTTCAGCCATAACTATTGTCGTTGTGATTTTATTATGTTTCATAGCGATTCAGTTTTCGATCAATACAATTAAAAGCCTAAGATATTCTAGAATTGTTGCAGCAATCTCTCAGAATCAAAAATCATCGCCGAATTCGGCTAAAGCTTACCTAATTGGAGCTGCGATAGCGCGTTTGCAAGGATTAGTCGGAGCTGAGCCAACACCAGGAATACAGGAGCTCACTATGTCAGATGGGGCTCAAATCTTCTTAAAAATGAATCATGATGAATCAACCTTGCCTGCCGTTAGTCGTGTAAGTATTCAAAGTACAGATATTTCCTTGGCGAATGCGTTTGGTTTTTTATTACCTCAAGATCACTTTGTAGAGTTAGCCGCAAAGAATGCCTCCTCTACTGTCTATAATGAGTTTGATATATCGGAATCGATGGTCGGGCCTATGGATGGGCATATGAATGATATTATTCTGACTCAATTTGGAATACCTTTAGACCCCTATCGACATCTCCCTAGTAATAATCCAGCTCGGGATCCCTTTTCACCTATAGAAACTGGGCCTGAGGGCGGGGTTAATCAGAATCTCAATTTAGACCAGCTATTGAATGGTCATTATCTGAGGTCCAGGCTTCCATTTTATTATGTAGGTGTGAGAGCAAAGCCTCGAGATGAAAATCATTATAAAAATCCAAGGAGTCAGTATCGAGGAGCAGAAGATTTGTCTCCCGCATCTTCTGCCTCTGATCTTTATCTTACATTCTGTGACTCGCGGGGAATTAATAATTTTAGATATCCTGAACAAAAAATAAACGAGCCAGGTTTTCGTACCACGCTCACTGCACCTGATGGGTCTAGAATTGTAATAGGGCCGCAAGACCAGTGTACTTTGCCGTGGGAGTCCAGTGCCTCATTTATGACTAACGTTGAGCTTCAGGTTTGTGGGGTTTTACAACGAACAGACCCAAATCTCCCCGAAATACCAGGGTATGCTTGTTCTACTCAGGCTGGAGCACTTAGAAATTTTTATTCTAATTTTTGGCTTTCTTATAAAAGCGTATTGGAAAAATATCTTTTAGAGATAGATAAGATAGCACCTCAGGTTTTGGGTGTCTTTGCTGGAGCCACACCAGCTGGACCCGCCAATTATCAGGGTAATCGGTTTCGATCAAATTTTATTTTATGGAATGGTTCAGAGACTAAATCTGGAATATATGGTGAACCAATTGCTTTAAATAATCTATATTTTGAGCCATTTACTCTTAGTGCAAATGGGCCCCCAGCTAAATCGAATATTTCCTCTCCAATCGGAATTGAGAGAAGAGTTAAGATGGCGCTTCTTTATCCTTATGAGGCTACGCCTACCATGGGAAGAGAGTATGATTTCATTAAGCCTAGACCAGAGGATAGAGCGAGTATTCTTAGAGGTGCTCGATTTTTAGATCCGCTACCTGCACCAGCCAAGTATCAGCTTTCACCTTTTAGATTCGGAGGGTACAACTCATATGCACTAAGCTCGGCGGGTCCTTTTACCAGAGCAGGAAAATTTAACTGGCCTTATGAGGATTCCGCTCATGAGTTATCAAGAAATGTCTCTAGAAGTTTTATTCCAGCAGCACGTGGGGCAGAGCCACCGGTGCCAGCTGGGGCTCATCCTTCATGGTCTGATGATTACTCTGTGCCCTTTTACCATGATATAGATCCCGATACGGGAGCTTTGACTGCAGGAGTTTATGATACAGCTTCGGAAGCCAGGCGAAACTTCGCTTTACCATATTTTAAAAGTCTAATTCCATCGAAGGGCGGCACCGATATTCTAGCAGCAATTAAAGATGTAGCAGACCTGAGGGAGAGAGAGCTGCAAATAGAAAATGGCGAAAAGAAACGAGCTGTTTTGGTTCTAGCTACTGATGGTGCCCCTGAAAGCGTATGTGATGCTACCGTTTTGGCAGGTACCACGCCCGGTGCTACCTGTGCAGGAAGAACTTTCGATCAGGATATGGCGGCAATTAAATCGGAGCTAGCTAGGTTTGAAAGTGGTGGCAACACCTTTGTGATTCTGCTTCATATGCAACATGGAGGGGCTAATACCAATCAAGACAATGTCAGGGATTTCATAGCTCTTTTTAAAAACACAGCTGAAAATATCAATCCCGAGGGACGTTTTTATTTCCCTCTCGGAAATTTAACGCAGAGCAACATTGCTGAGCAATTACAGACGGCCTTACAAATAATTTATCAAAAGATTGATTCATTTGCCGTTTTTGAATAGCACTCAAAGATAGAAATCAATGATTGTCAGAGAACTATTGGCTAGAGACCAAGAGGGCTTTGGATTGATGATAAAAAGGCTTAGCTGTAACAGAGTCTCGATAAGACTCCTCTGTTTTGGCTTGTAATTGAGAAATAGCAGTTAAGGAGACTATTACAATTAAAACAGTTGCCAGGATGTATTCTACAGATACGATACCAGCTTCGTTTGATACCGATTTACTAGGAAAATTTCTTACTTTTTTGCATTTCATTCAGTCTTTTAGACTCCTTAATGATATTTCAAGCAAATCTCGTGCCTGAGAGGGCTTATTCGGGAGCTCCAGATGTTACTGAATCGGCCTCTTCAGGTGGTCGAGATATCCTTTTTTATTGCACTAAAACTCGGCATGCCTTTTGCTCAATTATCACCATGTGATAATTCGGGTTCAAAATACCGCACTTTGTTATCAAAAAATTTCTTATTGGTTTTATAGTTGTATGGAGAAGTATATGAGAAGAAATTTAATAAAAAATATGATGTTTGGTTTTATAATGGCCGCTTCGTCTCTGGCTACATCAGTTCAGGCCGAGCAAACAAGTCTAGAGATAGATTATTTTAGTGGCGGATTCTACGGTCGTTCTTTCGCTATTCCCGTTTGTGCTGATTCGTCGTTGACGCCAGCTGAATTAAAAATTTTTGGTAAGACCTCTATAACTCGCTCTCTGTCTTTACTGGATTCAGCAACTCCCACTGTTAATTTCAGTGTAGCCCCGACTGAGGCAGTTACTACAATTCGAATAGGCGGTTTAGAAACCCAAGCTTCTCTTGCCGTACAAGGATTCGATGTTACCTTAGCTGTAGGCGATACACATGAGGAGATAACTGCTGAAAGGCATACAAGTGCTAATCCTTTAGCTGTTATTTCAGCAGAGGAGCTTCAGTCCCTTTATTCGAATAGTGTAACCCCAAGAAGGCGTCTTGCCGTTAGAACTAATGCT
>CAZWGK010000012.1:7584-15915 GCA_964633685.1 uncultured Bdellovibrionales bacterium
GCCGTTTCCGCCGATAGCGCAAACAACGCGCAGATGATTTTGACCAGCATTGCCCTCGACCTGGTTTTCGATTTGAGGTGTGAGTAGTTATTCAGAGCTAAGAGATTAGAGCGGCTCCACATTATTTGCTGAGCGTGTAGCCGTTTATAATCCTATTTATACTGATGGTCACTCTCTCAAACATTCGGTTTTGATACTCAGTCCAACTCTCACTAGAGTCTTTTCTAATCTTAATCTCATGAATATTCTTAGCTGGTAATTCGTTGAAGCAAGATGCTGGGCGTGGCTCTGTAATTGCTGGCTCGTTTACTCCTGGCCAGCCCTGGGTGCAGCTAGGTGGTAGGACCATATTGGGACCAGTTTCCCAATCAGAGACATTCCCACAAGGTTTGCAGAGCGTATATTTAAAGGTCGATGAGTCCGCTGCGTTTTGGCGTGTGCCTAGAGTTCTTCTCAGTCCTCCGGAAAATACCTTTCTTGTGTTTTTTATTATGGGAGCATCATCATCGTTATCTTCCAAGCTAACCACAATTACCGTAATTCCTTGTGCTGCCATTTCGTGGATAACTTGAAGAGATTCATTTATAGCTAGAGAAAATGGTCCCGCTTGATTCCCGGGGACTCCAGTGGGTAACTCAGCAGCAGTTGGTGGTTGTGGAAACCAAGCACTATCGTGATTGCCTTCCAGAGCATCTTGCATGCTTACGGTAGCCACCCCGTCGCTAAACAAGAGAGCTATGGGCCTAACCTGCTTTTGGTCCGGAATCAAAGATGTGTCTTTTAGAATAGACTGCATGTTAAAAAGAGCTCCCGATGTAAAAGCATCGACAACTGGTTCATGCACAGGATAAACGCTTCTTGCGGCAAGATTGTTGTTCCAATCGTTTGGCCCAGTAAAATAGCGCTTTCTTGCAGACGGTGCTGGATTGCCCGTGTGTGTGTTGACCACTGAGCTTTGGGGTATATTTAAAGGCCAGCCCGATTTAGTAAAGCCGCCAGAACGCAAAGATGATAGCGCCACGCTTGTGTTGATTCCTGCAAGGGTGTTTTCTAGCACAGCAGGTGAAGATGTATCAGGGCAAAATCTATAAGGATGGGTTACATCTTCGGGACTCACATCATCGACATTTAATTTTCCATCGGATAAATTTTCGGCATCTGCCCGATCTCTTCTCATCCAATTGGGAAGATAGTCGGCAGCGTTATTTCCGCATATTCCCACATCTAAATTACCGGCTCCAAGATCATCGATGAGGTAAGTCGCGGGTTGTCCATCGTTATTAGCCGCGTCGTTAGACAAGTCTCCAAAGCAATCGCCTGAGAATATATTTTTGGCGGTCGTTTGATTCAAAGGCAGTGGAGATTGATCCTGAGGTGACGTATTTGGAGATTGGGACCTAAAAATGAAACTCATTCCTCTTTTTCCGTCGATTGATGTTTTTACGGCATCGAGAGTGGGCACGCCATTCATGTTGGTATTTATGCACTGAGTGCTATCAGAGGTAACACGCATCCCCAGCTCGTATGGATTGGGTAGGGCAGTAAACAGGTGCAATGGACTATTAGGTAAAACCTCATGCTTCATCTCTCGAGAGCAGAGAGACATCGGTTGAACAATCAGGGAGTAATTTGTTTTTCGATCTAATAAACCACCTAAGCCGCTGTTTTCATAATTACCGAATTGCTTTTCAACATATTGAGGGTCTTCTCCCAGAACTGAGGTCATGGAATCAGGAGACGGTCCCATTAGAGGGAGATTTAAAGTTTTTAGGGGTGCAGCGCTCGGAAATCCAGCGGCGAGACGGTGATGGTAAGGAATATACGGCATCAGACCATATATCCAGTTTGAGTAGGCGAGTGTGCCGAATGGAATATTATTGTGGTCTAACATGTACATCACTTGTTGTGCCATTCTTTGATGCCACAACTTACGAGGGCCAAAGCAGCGTTGAGATAATTCATGACTCGTCAGCACCCCGTGTCGCCACCTAAAATCTTTTCGTCGGGCCGCGATCTCGGGATTGGTATCGTTTAATAAATTAGGATCTCTACCTGCCCATTTGAGAATTGGATCGTTTGCATTTTGCGAATTTCCGACTCCAAGTAATGGTAAATACTGAATTGGATCCGGTTCCGTAGTAGGTGCTAATGTTGGATTTAACTTAGTTGTTTGAGGCACAACCTCAGGCATCGAACTTTTAAGGAAATTTGGAATTGAGTTCGGATCAGAGGAGGAATATTCGTTGGGAACCCCTTGTATAGTGCTAACCTCCTTGGTTGAAAATGGAAACTGATAAGGCAGAGCAGGCACTGCTGAAAATAATGCTGGAGCATCTGTGTACGATTCGTAAACCCCAGGCAGAGAGTTGGCTCGCATCTTTTCTCCATCTGCTGGGGTTAATGGAGAATTGGGATCGAAATTAGGGTCCATAAGGGGCGTCGGGGGCATCATATGACCAGCATAAATTTCATGCAGCTTTTGAGACATGTCGACCGCCATCATAACTGCCGGTGGTTTCAGATTGGCACATGCACTCGCCCCGAATTTGTATGGTTCATTAGTGATGAGAGGTACAATCCAACTGCCTTGCTCCTGGCATTCCACTAACTCGATGCAGAACTCTTTAGGTTCAATTTCCTGGTTGCTAATTCTACCTGGGTTAAACTGAAATGATACGCTCTTACAAAAAAAAGATGCATCCTCTGATTTTACCTCAGGCAGAATCTTAGCTGTTGGAGTCTGATTTACTGGCGGAAAATTAGCACTATGACACTCATCCACAGGAATTTTTAGAATCATACTTAAGGCATTGCAGCCCGCTTCAAACATATCTCTAGGTTCAGGTGAGGCATTAGAAGCTGCATTGACCGCAGATATAGCGGTAAGAGACAGCGTGACCCTTGTAGAGAAATTCGATTCGAGCTTTAGTATCAACATACCAAAAGCGATCATTAAAACAATTATCCCTGATGAGATTAAGAGAATAGAGCCAGATTCGGGGGTCAATCGTTTTGAGTTAATAATCATCTTTTAGGCACCACTACCCCAGACCATCTAATATATCCAAAAGGGACTGCTCCAAAAATCAGACGCAACTCTCCTTCGCAAGACCACAACAAAAATGGTGCCCAACGCATGAATATAGCTTTTGGATCAACTTTGTTTATATTACCGAATTCAGGAAGAGCATCAGCGTCCAAAAGTACAAGACTCTCTAAAGAGTTAATTTTACGACCACGCATTTTAGTAGCGTATGAATTCGCAGCTTCTCGTAGTGTGGCATCAATCTGACTCGTACCACTTTCGATAGTCACTGGATGAACTATGCGCTCAGAGGTACTAGTCTCGCAGCATTGTCCCCATTGAGAGGGTGCGGGATTACTTGGTCCACCTGGTCTCATAAGATCAAGATAACCCATGGCAACCTTACAGCTGATTGCATCAGTAAAATTAGAAATTTTTGAGTTTTCTTTTATTTGAGCGACCATTTTTGATTGCAATGAGCTATAACCCGAAGATTCATCGCCTAGTATTGGATCTAAGCCTTGAGCAGATGAATCTCCCCACAAAACGAAATTGCCGGCCGAATCTGTCGAGAATGGTTTAATTTCAGTATTGGTTAAGACATTAAAGGCGGCGGAGTAAATATTTCTTTTGAGATCATGAAGAGTATGAATTGTCCAGAAGCCGCTAATCACTATTAGTAAGACTGCAACTGACAAAAGCCCCTCAATGTATGCGACTCCCCTTTCTTTGGTTACCATCTTTGTAGTCTGTTTGGTGCTATCTTTGATCATAAGGTATGTCACTATCGCCAAATCTAAACGCTTTTTTTCTCTTCGCCTAGTGGAATTTAGATAGCGTTACTATAGTGGCAACTTACAATCTTACCGAGTAGTAACTGTGGGACTGCTACGCAGACTTTCCATTTTTTAACCATTGAGCTCTCATTGGTAAGAGCACAGTTGGTAGGCACCACATAAAATTCACCAGGTAATGGGTCCTGCCCGACTTTTGTGCTATCGGTCCAAGTAGAGATAGTTTTAGCTTTGGTTTTAAGAACTCTATTCAATTCTCCAAGGGTAAGGTTAAGGGTGCGAAGGTGATTTTCGGTTAGTCGGTTTCGGCCGCCGCAACCAACTGGCCCAGGAGCTTGCTCATAAGAGGAAAGATATGGTGTGGCGCTATTACGCGGTAATTTAAGTAGCTCAGGAGCTGGTGGAACCTCTAACTCATCAGCAGGAGTTTCAACTGCACTCACTCTGGCGGCTACGGTTGACAACCATTGCGCTGTGCCAGCGTAACGCGCAAAGGTAAGAACATCTAGTGCCACTGTGGCAATAGTTATGATTATAGTTAGCATGATTGAGGCCTCAACCAAAGAGGAGCCCCTCTCGTTTTTTGTTTTTATATGGGTCTTCTCTGTTTGCATAATTCACGCCTTTATGAATGCTGTAATGAATCAATTTTGGGTTATTGAGTAATTGATTAAAGCTGGGGGATAATTGGTGTTACTTTCAAAAGCTATGTAATGAGAGTCTTCTAGGCTCTTAAAGCTTTGCTGCATTAGAGGCCCTACGGCGAGTATAGTTATAGAGACTGCGGCCGTAAAAAGTGCGAATTCAGCAATTGAAGCGCCCGACTCGTTTTTTGTGCGTATATTTTTATATTTAGTTCTCATGGCCTAACCTCTTAATAATTAAATATCACCGGTGTTTAAAACCATACCATTCCTTGACGCCACTTTTTGTTTGCTAACAATAATTGGTCCTACTGATTCCTCTGACATATTTTGTGTTGCGATTTCTAACCTGGAACTAGTCGCATCTGCCCTCAAAAAAAGTGACATTCGAAGAGCTGAGTCAGGGTTGGAGCCAACGGCTGTTAGATCAGAAGGCTCAGGTAAGTCTAACGTCTTTTGAATTTTGTCTGCCTCTAAGCTCAAGATTCCGTTTATGTTGGTGAGGGTTGCACAAATAGGTTCTTGACGCTCGACACTTTTTAGAAGTGCCCTTGCCAAGGCGAGTGATTGCCTCCTGAGAGCAATAGATGGTTTGCTTGTCGTCACTAAAAATTCGAAATCAAATAAGGCAATTTTTAGAAGGCTACGACATCTTTGAGCATCTTCCCTGGTTGGGCTCTGGCTCGTCATATTTGGTTCTGTTGAAGATTGTCTCCCAACTGGTAGGGCATTAGCGTTACAGATAGGAAGTAATAATCCCATCACTACTGCTTTATTGATTGCTCTAATCGTTAAATTCATAAACTTGGATTTCATAAAAAACTCCTTTAATTATTAGCAGCCGATGAACGATTTTACATAGCTAGGTAATCCTGAGTTCGAGTTACAGCCAGCTGTTGGGTTACTAATATTGAACAGTTGATTTACTACAACTAGCGAGGTCGGCCCCCACCATGGATTAGTTGCAATGCTCTGATTATTGTAGAGGTATTTAAGCCAGGCCGCTGGGTGTTCGTATATGCATATTCCTGGTCCGCCAGAGACCGGAAAGGCAGATTGAAGAGCCGTCTTTAATCCTCCTCTTGCTACCCGGGCTACCTCTAAAAGAGTTTGAGGATCACCGTTTTTCCACTTATTCAATACTTGGCCGTATGTTTCTGGAGTGCCGTTGTTTACTAAGCCAGTTTTTGCGAGAGCAAATAAAACTGCCTCTACCATCGGGTGAGGACCGAAAGAGCCTGTATAGAAATTTTTAAACTGTTGAGTGAATATTGCTGAAAAATGACCTGTCCACACATGACCAAATTGAGCCTTCGGAATTGAGCCTACGGGGCAAACAAATGCCTCAACTTGATCTGTATAGAGAGCCTGTGCACTTCGCGAGTAATCTGCTTGAATAGAAGAAGAAGCAGCGCAAGTTGCTAAATTAGAAGTCCCGCTTTCTTGACAGACTCCAGGAAATCCCGAATTTCCATAAAGCGCTGCCCCCGAATCATACCCACTAGGCGGAGCTGCGAAACAAATTGCGCTAGACAATAAGGAGCAGCTTAACAAAACAACTTTTTTTGATATGTTTTTTATCATAAAACCTTTTATTCAAAACTAAACACAGTGGACTTTTCCGACTGTCTAAAAGATACTGAGCAAGCCCTGTACCAACAGTATTTGGGAATATAAATAAGATGTACCCAAATCCTTGATTACGCAATAATATCAATATGTTATTGCAATTTTTGGTCTTTTTGTAAAAGACCCCGTTTTGTAACTACCTGCATTTTTTGTGCATTTTGGAGCCGTGCTGTTTTCAGTGTTACCAAATAAATTTCGTGATTTAGAAAATTACTAAAAATCGGCTGGCATAAACCTTGCTGTTACCAAATTAACAGTCTTGTAACTGTTTTTTAAAAGGTTTAGTTATGCAATCAATCAGTCGTTATTTTGTTTCTTCTGTAATTTCAACATTTATTTTTAGTAACGCTTACAGTGACACCTATGTTGATGTGTCGCAACTCGATGTGGCAGGCACTTATAAAGGTCGCGTCACGAGCAATGGCGTGCAGCCATTTATTCATGGTAGTGCCTATGGTTCTACCATGATGTTCATGGCAGATGTTGAAACGCCCAGCGAGACCTTGTCTAGCCAACGATTAATTCTGAAGAGGGAGGGCTCGGCATTATCGCTTAAAAAGATCCCCGAATATATAGTGCCATCAGCTCAGGGGGGCTCGGGGTACGGTGAAGCGGTGGTGTGGCGTGCTGTTGATGATAACGGCAGTGCGGTTGGAACTTTCCCCGTTGGTGCGACGCCACAGATCAAATCAGTAAAATATGATTCGAGCTCTGATTCATTCGTCGAGCTGCAGGGATTTAACGGCACAGATATAACATTTGGACATCGCGTTTATGCCACTGCGATGCCAGGCATGAGCGGAAAGAGCGGCGGTTTCGTAGTTAACGCAGATCTCTGTGTTGATAACTCAGGCGGGAATAATCGACAGACTCTCGCGACTATTTTTAAAGCTGATGGGTCTGTAGATTCAATTCTAGGTAAACTGCCGATGTTTTTAGATGAGTCGGTTTGTAGCACTACAAACTTTTTAAGAAGCCGCGTCTTTGCTTTTAGCCCTAACGGTGAGAACGTTATGGTAATTGCCGGTCGCTCATATGACCATTACAACCAAATTTTTATTTTAGGGAGAACAGGCAACAGTTGGCTCTTGAAGAATTTTGTGCATCTCGATGATATTGAGCTCGGCGCTGAGCATTACTCCTCTTATGGGGCTGTGCTAAATGATGGGCGATTCGCTTTCAATATGTTCACTGGCAAAGCCGTGCGGAGCTTCTTTCACGATGGTGTCGGTTTAGTAGAGATACCTAGCACAAACCCAGGAGTATGCTCCATAAATGATGCCCGGGCCATGAATGGAAGCCAGCGGGTTATTGTGTCGCAAACATGTGAGGAGCCCCAACATATGCGCGCTAAATTTCTTGTGTTTAATAACGCTCTCAGGGAATTTGCGTCGGTGAATGTGCCTCGATTATTCCGCGACATCCCCGAAGGAATGATTTCGGAGTTCAGTACAGTTTGGGCCAATGGATATATGTATGATAACTACACCCATCGGATGTTGGTAAAGGTTCAATAGTTTTAAATTTAATGTTTGGAGGTTTTATGAAAAATACTTGGTATAAAAACTGGCAGCAAAAAATGATGGTCGGTGTAGTGGGTTCTCTGATGGCAATATCTGCCCAGGCAGAGCAAACCACAGTTGAGTTAGATTATCTAACTGGGGGCCAGAATGTAAAAGCAGCCTCACTGCCTACGTGTGCTAATCCAAGCGAAGTAGCCCAGGAGCTGAAGATCTTTGGCAGCATAGCGATTGCGCGAACTTTAACACTGTATTCATCAGCCGCCCCTGTGGTGAATTTTACAGTGAGTCCTACGCAGGCAAATACCACTCTGAGATTAGCGGGGATTGAGTTTGGAGCACAGATGGCCGTGCCAGGTTTTTCAGCCACGCTTGCCACTAACCAGACTCAGCAGTCAACCACTATTCATAACTTTTCGTCTTCAGCTCCGCTCAAGGTGATAACTGGCTCTGAGCTGCAATCACTATATGCGAACGGCGCGAGTCCTCGGAGAAGACTGACCGCCCAAACTAATGCTTCAGGGTCTACCCAGGCTGATAGCGCCAACGTTATGTATGTGACGCTTACTAATGTCTCGATAGACTTAGTCTTAGAGTTAACCTGTGGTTAAGGCCTGTGAGTAAAGAGGAGATGAAGTCGCTAAATATGATTCATAAAAAATTCAGTTTAGTGAGAGCTATAAAAATACTCTTTGGGCTGGGCGTGATAATTGTGATGT
>CAZWGK010000012.1:16015-22846 GCA_964633685.1 uncultured Bdellovibrionales bacterium
TCTTTTTGTGGATTTATTATGTGTACTTGTGGGATTTTACTTTCTTATCAGCGGCTTAAAAAAGGATAAACGAGAGTAAGGGATAGGTTGGGGCCAGGGATGGCAATTAATGGGCCGAGGAAATGAGTGTAACCCCCTTAAATTGTTCTTGTTGATTACGAGTTTTACCTATATTTCTTAGTTCAAGAGCTGGCATTTTTTGCCGATATTGATTTAAGAGAGGAGAAGTTAAGCAGTCAATTCAAGTTTGGGACGAGAGTAAAATGATAGAGAAGTTTATCCTCCCCAGAATCATTTGTTTAGTCATAGTGTCAGCATTAGGTCTAGAGGCTAAGGCCGAGGGTCCTCCCCCCCCTGCCGTTAAATGTGAACCCGAGCATTGTGGAAATGTGGATCATTCCCCGGGCAAAAGATGTCCGACAGTCTCAGAACCTTTTTGTAACCCCCCGACAAACGAACAAAAATGTGACCCTCAGCCATTCTTATGTAATGACAACACGATAAAAAAATGCCGGGCCACCTACAGGTGCGGTTATAAGAAAAATGGTAAGAAAGTAGCATGCCCCCAGGGCTGGACCGAGGAGGCACATTGTTGGCCTTCTAGACAAGAAAACCCCTTGGCCTGCGGGTTTATGATATGTAAAAGCGGTAATCGAACTGAAGAATTCGAATGTCACCCGGATCAAAGTTTATGAGATTTATTTTATTATTAGCGCTGTGTTTAGGATTGGTTGAGGAGTGCGTAGCGCAAGCTGATCCTATTACTAACCAGCAAAAGGGGGAATGTACACAATGCAGTTGTGCTAATGATATTAGCACCAATATTCTTCAACCATGCAAGCCAATCAATTGTACCGCTAAGTGTTATTGCATGGATATTAATGGTGTTGGTCAGCAAGGTTCTTGTAGTCAATCGACCCAGCCGAGCCCGAGCCCGAGCCCGAGCCCGAGCCCGCCTACGTGTGATTGTGCTAGCCAAAAGGCTTATAGAGATGAAGACACGAAATGCAGGGCAAGTAGGGGATTACTCTGGCTCCTCCAAGATTCGCAAAGTTACGTTACTTGCGGTTCTACCTGTCAAGCGGAGTGTAGAACTTTGGAGGAATTTCCTGAGTTGACTCCACCAAAAATAATTGAAGGATTCGGCATCTGTGGGCGCGTCGATTTTCCTTGCGAGTGCAACACTTAGTTTAAAGTCGGGTATTTTTCGATGGTGAAAATATGATAAAATACTGGTCCGCAATTCTAGCTGTACTTCTGATCACTTCGTCGAAAGTTTGTCTTGCCCAGAATCCCCCAATCACGGGCGTATCCTATTTATGCGATAATAAGGCCAATATTCCAGTGACTGGGGCGAAATCACAGAATCAAGGTAGTTCAGTGGCTACAGCCCTCAACAAGAAAGGGCCTAATTCAGGTAGTCCACAAAGTGAGGGTTCTTCTACGGGGGTGACGTCAGGGGGATCGCTTGTCATAGAAGCTGGGCCTCTCTCTCTTACTTTCTCGGGGAATGGGAGCACGACCAACGCAAGCCAAAAACCGCACAGCACTTCTGCGAGCTCTATTGCTTGGGATCCTGGTAGCGGGGTTTGGAAAATATATATTTACCTTGTGGATAGGGTAGTGCCGGTCGTACTTGCACCATTAAATCCGCAGGCGCGGTGCAGTGCGCAAGGCTCGAATTGCAAGGAAGGTGATATTGGAGCTGCATGCACTAATCCCAAAGACACTATTTGCAAAGAAGATAATAATAGCTCGCCCAGTAAGTGCGAGTGTAAGCCAAATGGCGGGGGCGGGGGCGGTAACAACACGGTGGTGCAAGTGCCCGCACAACCAGGCGGGCGCCTTGCTGATGATGCATGGGCCGCTCTTGCATCAGGCACTCTATCCAGTCAGGCAGCCACATATTTTGACCGTGGTGGTGACTGGTATTGGTCAACGGGTCATCCGGTTTTTTTAGTTAATATTAACATGCAGGCTGTTGGCCGAGAGATGATTTGGTACCTACAGAATGGCCAGGCTGTTGTCTGGGCTATGGCTTCTGATGGACGCCTCAGAGTTTCTGAAGTAATTGACCAATTCAATAACTCCATGAAGTATTTCTATGATTCTCCTTCATCAACAGCACTAATCAAAGAGATTTGGGAGGGCGGAAACAAAGTCATATACGAAACTGCAGGGTCTGTTATTCGAATGAAGCAGGTCGTTTGTGATGCCAACTATTCACCAGCCAGTTGTGTAGAGCACCCTGATTTAGAAAGACAATTAATTTATGATTCAGCGGGTAAGATTTTAGCCTTTCGTGGCCCGCTCACAGAGTATGTAGAGCAGACTGCGCCGGGCGTCAACCTTTGGAAGTTAGATGACTTAAAAACTAACAGAGTCGACTATAGGATTAACTATAATCAGAATGGTATTTTTGAATCTGCAAGTATAGAGGATGAGGACGGTCATTATCGCCAATTATTCAGTGTCGAATGGGCGCCAAATGGTAAGGTCAGTAAAATTATTTACCCGACCGGTCACGAAGAGTCGTTTGGTTACTCAATAACCAATGGTGCCCCAGTTGTTACGGTGACCACTGTTGACGCCAACACCTCTTATTTTTACACCGCAGAGGGGCTTCTCAGTCGGGTAAGAGTAGAGCCTAGCACTAGCGGCAATGATGATCCCTTTCGGGAAGTTGAATACAAATACCTGACTGCTAATAACGTAACTTGTCCGCTTGTCAGTGAGGTGATTAATCGACAGGGCTCAACTTTTGAATCCAGAGTAAAGTATCTTTACGATAATTTATTTAGAGTTTTTGCAGTAGAATCCCCGCACCCCAATAACGACGCCGAAACGGTCTATCAACTTTTCGAATATGAAGACATTCGGGACGGCGGGCACGTAAAAAAAATTACCTATCCGAACGGGCTTGTTTCAGAATGTACCTCTGTTTTTTCAACTCATGCGGATCCTGATCTTGCTTTGCGCAAACTGGGTAGCACTCGATGCTCTACTGAATTCAGCGATCCTGATGGGCAATTGCAGGTATATGCATCCACGATAAGTTACAACGATAACGGGACAGTCCACAGCAAGACCGACCACTTAGGCATAACAACTAATTATATTTATGGCGGGCCTGACAAGCGGAACTTGTTGATCGGGGCCATGTCAGGCCAGAGTGATTCGACGGGTAATGTTATTCCTAACTCCTTAACAACTTACGCTAGGTTTGAAAGAACCCAGTCGCTTGGTGAAATTACAGCCCTGATCAGCGGGCCCCCTGGAGCCGAGCACCGCAAAGAATTTACCTGGTCGAAAGGGCAGATTGTTGAAGAACGCGATACGGTTAGTGGGGCGAGAACTAGGAACTACTCTACTTGGGATGGCCAGTCGGCAGCCACCACAGTGTGGGCACGAGATTATGATGGTAGTAAATTTAGGGATGCGCAGGGGGTACCCACGGGGGCTGACTATTACAGCGCGCATAAGCTTTATGATTCACATGGGCGTCTAGCTTATAGTTTAAGCGACGCCACCAGGGCGCCTTTTAGCAGTGATACTAGTTTGGGGGCCTTTTTAGTAACCAGATATCTTTACAATATAGACAGCACGGTGCGACGGATAGAGGGGTCGCTAGGCACTGCTCTTGAGTACGAGTACAACGGCTACAGAGAGCCAGTCAAATCTTACTTTAACGGCACTCTAATGAACGAGAGTCGCAGTCAGGGTGGATTAACCACTACTAGAACCTTAGCGACAGAAATAGGTGGGGCTCTCTCTTACAACACCCAGACTAGTTTAATGAACCGTGCGGGGATGGTTAAGGAGGAAACAGCACCGAATGGACACAGGACTTATTACGATTATAACAAAATGGCGGATGTTGTCGGAGCCAGAGTAGTAACTGCAAATGGGACCCTACTTTCCAAGGAAAAGACAAAAAGAGATGCTCTCGGGCGGCTGATTTTACAATATGTCTTTAACCCCCGACACCCAACACAGAAGACGCTTGTTGGCCGAATAAAATATTCTCTCTACGGGCCTTACGAGATTTATGATCAGTTCGGGCTCTCGACATCTATAGAATATGATGCTCTGGGGCGCAGTATCATGGCCCAGTCTGGCACTGTCAGGGGGACCGCAGTCTATGGGCCCAACAGTAATAATATTGTAAAAAATACTTTAGAGGTAGCACCTGGGGCAACTTACACCAGTGTCTTTGAGTACTTTAATGATGGGAAGTTGAAGAGGTCTACTTACTTAGGCTCTGGTCAAGCAGGCGCTCAGCCCATCAGCTCCGATTTTAAATACAGCACCCTAGGCAATACAACTTACATCAAGGGTCCAACGGGTCAGGTTTTAACTGGCTCTACTAGTCCTGACAATTTTATGTGGTGGCAGAAGCTAGACAAATTTGCCATGGGTCGAGCGAACCGGGTTTGGGATCATGCGAATCAAGAAATGCGGGTTACTGTGTGGGACGGTTCTGGCCTTAAAACCACAGCGGTTATGGGGCCTTACGGGGCGAAGAGCTACAGTGAGCCAGGCCGACAACCGGCTCAATTTTCATATAATCAAGCTTTTAATCTTACATCTGTGACTGATTCTGTGGGTAGTGCCACCTTAGAGAGGGATCTTTACGGGCGTGTAGCGAAAATAATTACTACCAAAGGCAACGAAACTATTACCCAGTGGGCTCAGCGCGATCTGAATGATTTAATCGAGAGGCAATACGAGTCAAACGGCCCTGTAGTTACGATTGCGCATCTAGAGCGTGATGATTATTTCCAAGTTAATAGTCGCACAGTGGCTGACGCGTACGGCAGTAGCGTGATGACCTATGATAGAACAGACCCAGTGACGGGGACTTATGATTTCAAAAGGCTACACAGGGTAACGGTTGATGGGCTGACCCAGCGGTTTGATTATGATCCGGTTAATCGCGGTCTGATGGTTAGGGCAAGTTATGAGAATGCTCCGAATGGGATTGACCCTTTAATAGAGGAGAAGCGCTATATTGGAGCACAGCTCACTTCAGTAAAAAGTGCAGGGAATATTGAGAAGTCTTTCCTCTATGGGCCGATGGGATGGGTAGAGGGAGAGAGCACCACGGTTAACGGGGCGCTGGTGGACCAGACTCAATTTACCAGAGATCTTATTGGGCGAGTGGTGAAGGCAATTCGGTCGGTAGGATCTGTAGAGGGTTATGGTTTTGTGCAGCAGTTTGATCCCAAAACCGGAATGCTTACCGGGAAGAAGGAAGGCGTATTTAGTTTAAGTGAATTTAATAAGCCTTTCCGTGATGTTCAGGCGGCCGCCTCCACGACTGTAACATATGACAGACTTAATCCTTTTAGGATAAAGGGCACGACTACAACAGGAGCCAATCCTAAGAGTGTCCAGTATACCTTTGATGCGCTAACTGGAGCCACCGCCACCGTTAACGGAGTTGCGATAGTAACAGATGCCAGAGGGAATATCACAAATGATGGCATCAATCAGTACAAGTTTGATGCCTTTGATAGACTTAGTGTGGCACAGGGCCCGAGTGGTGCTGTTAGTCTTAGCTACGATATAGATGGGCAATTAAGAAATGTGTTCAATTCGACCAAATCCGAAACCCATACTTGGGCCATGGGCGAAGTGTTCTCAACCAAGTCGGGGCAATATACCACCTACAGAGCCTATCGTAGTGGGGAGATGAATCAGCAAATTGCTCAGTATACGGTTGGCCCCTCTGGCACAAAAAACCTTTACACCTCTTGGGTTAATGATTCTCCCGCCAATAGCGTAGATGCTAATGGGCAGGTAATGGAATCGGCGGAGTATTCAATCGGTGGAGACTCTCGTGTTTATGCTGGGCAGTCTACTATTCCGCAGAATTACTCAGAAACGGGTCGTGGATTCCACGGCAACTTAGCACTAAGTGAGTATGGTATCCCTGGGTTATTTCATGTTCGTGCGAGGGCTTATAATGCCGTCATCCAAAGATTTCTAAGCAATGATCCCATTCAGCATTCTGCTCAGAGCGTTAACTACTCATATCCAGTATATGGAGATGATAGGACTGGCTTAATGCCGGACACGGCATATGAGCGATACCTAGAGAGGCAATTTGCAACTCCTGAAGGTGCAGAAAAGGTTATGCAAAGTACCAAATCCATGCTTGAACCCATTTACTGTACAGACTGGGCTGCGAGTTGCAACACTGACAACCAATGGGTGAAGGGGATAGTTTATGGTACGCAAACTATTATCCAAGGAGCTGGCCTAGTCCTCGTTGCAGCACCGGTTGTCGTGGTGGCTGTAGTGGCTCTACCGGCCGAGGTGGTAGCGATTGCTGGCTTTACTCTGGGCACTGCCGGGGCTGTCACAGGGGTAGTCTCAACAGTTGATAAGGCAGCTTCCGGCGCCCCTGCGTATGAGGTGGTTGTTGACGGTACTTTGACGTTTCTTGATGTTGTCGCAGTTGGAAAAGGCGTACAATTCATGAGGGGCAGAAAACAATTCAGCCCACAAACTAACCCATTCACAACACTGGACGAAGCAACAGGGCATCCTAAATCAACAGAAGCAGTAAGAAACCTTCAAACTGGGGAAGAGATAGCCCACCAACCAACTGCAGCAAGTACAGCTGGTGCTAGCTCAGTCGAGGATGCGGCTAAGGTCACCTGTCACGATTGCCAATATTCGCAAAAACCGCCTAGTAAAGAGAAGCAGGAGCTCCACCCCTTGTCCGAAAAAGGCTCCACTTATGATCCTAGGTATCCAATTAGAGTGGTGCGGACTGAAAGCCTGTATCCGCCAGGCAAGATGCCCCATGGTTCAGCGGAATAT
>CAZWGK010000012.1:22856-23333 GCA_964633685.1 uncultured Bdellovibrionales bacterium
TTATCGAGGCGAGAACAAGCTTTCTGCCGAAGAGGTTGCTCAAGTATTTAAAAGAGGGATTGAGCACTCTATGAGCCAGGAAGCAAAAGAACTTATAGAGGCGGGAATTACGCCAATTCAGGCTCACATAATGGATGTCAGAACCTCATTTATAGCAACAAGTAAAGATCCTGCCTATGCAGCTGGATTTGCCACTAGACCAAATGGGGGCGCTGCCCATTCTGTTGGTTCTCTTTTTATAATTAAGTCTAGGAGAGGTTGTGGTGTGGATGTTGATAAGTTTCTGGGAATGGAGTTGCGAGAAGGTGAAATAGCAATCTGGAGAACAGTGGCACCTGAGGATATACTGGGTAGAGCCATGTATGATTCTAAGACTGGGAAATTTCTCGGCATCGAGCGTAATCCGCATGCAGTTACTAGCGAGGAGTTTAAGCGATTCCTCCAGGAAAACAACATAACATTTGGAGATGTAACACC
>CAZWGK010000013.1:0-23166 GCA_964633685.1 uncultured Bdellovibrionales bacterium
GCCAATTAACAACTACCACAGAGGTTGAAAACTTCCCTGGATTTGAGCACGGCATAATGGGTCCCGACCTCATGTTGAATATGGAGAAGCAGGCTAAAAGGTTTGGAACTGAGATCAAGACCGACGTCATATTAGAGACCTCACTTAAAAACCGACCATTCACCCTCAAAGGACAATCCGGCACTGAATACACCTGCGATGTTTTAATCATTGCTACTGGAGCCTCTGCCAAATACCTCAATATTCCAGGCGAAAAAGAGTTAATGGGATACGGTGTATCCACTTGCGCTACTTGCGACGGAGCCTTCTTTAGAGAGAAGGATATTGTTGTAATTGGCGGCGGGGATAGTGCTTGCGAAGAAGCCTCGTTCCTTACCCGTTTTGGTAAAAAAGTATATTTAATACATCGAAGAGACGAGCTTCGGGCATCCAAAATCATGCAAGACAGGGTGCGGGCGAATCCAAAACTCGAATTGGTTCTCTCAAAAATTCCTGTCGACATTCAAGGCACAAAACAAGGCGGTGTTACTGGGCTAACTCTTAAGGACGCCAAAACTGGAGAAAATACACTTTTCAAATGTGACGCTGTGTTTCTAGGAATCGGACACACTCCAAATACAGGTCTCTTTAAAGGCCAGCTAGATATGGATGAAAATGGCTATTTAAATACCAAGCCAAACTCTACATACACCAATATCCCAGGAGTCTTTGCCTGCGGCGATGTTCAAGATCACGTCTTCAGACAAGCGATCACAGCCGCTGGCTCTGGCTGCATGTCAGCAATCGAAGCAGAAAGATGGCTAGAGGGGCAGGGGGCTCACTAATTAATTTAACAACCTACCGGTTATCCTAACTTCAGCTCGATTTAGTATTTGGGGAAAAGAAGAGGGTAATAAAGCCGTAATCCTTGCTGTTCTTTTATATAGACTTGATAATCACCCAACAAAAAACCCCGGAGCGAATTAACGCCCCGGGGTTTCTATATAAGAGAGAGATTATCTCCCTTAATTAAGATCCCTTAGATCTTGCCTTGGATAAAGAAAGCGATAACGAAGGCCAAGATACCAAGAGCCTCGATGAACACGAGACCAAGAATCATCGGAGTATTTAGCTTGCCAGCGGCAGATGGGTTACGGCCGATAGCATCAAGAGCAGCGCTAACAACTTTGCTCTGACCTGTAGCGGCACCGAAAGCACCAAGACCGATAGCGATACCAGCACCGATTGATAACCAATCGCTACCAGCAGCTGCTGCAGCGGCTTCTTGAGCAAAAGCTACATCAAAGCCTACGAGCACTGTTAAAACTAACAATCCAAGGAGTGAAGCGTACTTATTCATTGTTTTCCCTTTATAATGCATTACCAAAAAATCACTATTTTCCTCTGTCACTAGTGGTGTTCTTCCCCGTGCTGCGTAGCAAGAAGAATGTAAACCATTGTGAGCGTAGCGAACACAAATGCTTGCATGAAGCTTACGAAAGTTCCCAGTGCATAAAAGGCAACAGGGACAACAACCTTCGTAAGTTGTATCGATGTATCAAGCACAATGTGATCAGCAGTTATATTCCAATACATCCTCAAGTTAAGCGTCAGAACCCTTAAACAGATACTGACTATCTCGAGACAGAATATAAACGGCGCTAGCCACCACACAGGACCGAAGAAATGTTTAACGTATCCAACTGCCCCATGCTCGCGAATTCCATACCAATTGAAGCAGAAAAATACAACCAGGGCGACGCCAACATTTATCCAAATGGATGTTGTTATAGCCGCAAACCCAGGGATTAGACCTAATAAATTAGAGAAGAGTAGAAATATAAATATAGAGCCAGTTAAAGGGACATATTTTCTATTTTCTTTGCCGAGAATTGAATCGTGATATTTTACGAAAGCTTCGATAATAACATCGAATATGTTGTAGAAAAGCCCTGGGCTACCTGGGACTATTCTTGTTTCTATATCCTCAGACCGTCTTAGATACTTTGTGGCGATGCTTCCGCCTAGTATTAACAAGACCCCAACAGCGATGGCCAAGAAAAGTTTCTCGGTATCCGGATAATATTTTTCTACATCATGAATCTTAGCTGGAAGATCATGGAACCATGTATAATGACCTTTCATAAGCGTCTCTCAACTGAATATTTCGGGCGTAAGATTACAGGAAATGGCTAAATTGTAAAGGCTTCTAAGCCCTTAGGGGCATACAAAAAATTGTTCTAATATGTGTCTTTTGCCTTAATTTATTCCTCTTTTTCCCTAGCACCACATAAAACAACGGGGAGAAATGTAAATAATCCCAGAATCAACCATAGTGCATAAGTTGGCTCATTCTTAATAATCTTTACGATTAAGAATACTAAAAAAGCCAGCTTAGCTATGACTAGGTTTGCTCCAATAAGAATCGAGCCCCCCTGCCCTAAAACAGCCCGACAAATCTCTGTATACCCACAAATAGATATAACTGAGAGTCCGGCTCCCAAGAAAAATAAAATTCCGCCTAAAAGCGACCACGCGGAGACAATCAGGCCGCCTATCAAACCGAGCGCAATCGTTATATAGGGTTCTCGTTTCACAAATATAATAAAATCATGGAGAGGATATAGTTTCAATTTAAAACGAGGTCATATTAGAACATGTTTTTGAATCAATTTTTGAAAAATTTTTTTTAATCTAAAAAATAGCATTTAACCCATTGAGGTTGTTTAGATTTAAAGGAGATCAATCTGAAATTTTTCGATCAATAATAATCCCAGATCGTACCGAAAAACAAAAAAGAACTTTAGGCAGTTTTAACTAAGAAAAATATTTATCGAAATTGATACGATTTTAATTGATGAAAAATGTCACGAAAGTTTTTCTAAAAAAATTCTTGTCAGCTCTTGATCGTTTCAGTAGCTTCCGACTCCGCGACTATGATCGATTTTGTTCAAATATATTTTTGCTGTTCTGGATGCCCAATTCTAAAAACGGATGGGCTGCCGAATAAAAAATTAAGTTAGAGAGTTAAAAGTCTGTGCGATACGAAGAAAACTTTGATCGCTTACAATCAATTGTTGCCAAAGATGGCGCTCTTCCCTTTATGGCGGGTGATGTAGTAGCTACCGACGGTACTCATCAAGCCCTCTGGAATATAATCGCTGCATCGCTAAAGTCCTCTTTAGACCCCCAAATATTCGAGGCCTACATTAAACCTCTATCTCCTCTCTCCTTTGATAAAAACACTTCTGAGCTCGCAATAGGAGCCCCCTCTAAATTCCTAGTGGATAGAGTAGAGCGCTCATATGGCGAAGAAATAAACAAAACCCTCTCTTCTCAGTTAGGCGAAAACGCAAAGGTTTCCTTTAAACTGGAAACATCTCTGGCTAAAACTGAGAAGAATCAACAGACCAGGGTAATAGTAAAAAAATTCCCTGAATCCGAGGCGATACAAAACCAAATATCAAATAGAGACACTAGGGTTACCTCTAATGATATTAAACCCTTTCCATCTAATCTTAACTCTCGGTACACATTTGGTAATTTCGTAGTTGGAAACAGTAATCAATTTTGTCATGCCGCAGCTAAACAGGTCTCAGAGAGCCCTGGTCAATCCTATAACCCTCTATTTATTTATGGCGGCGTTGGGTTAGGCAAGAGTCACCTATTACACGCAATCGGAAACTCGATTATTGAGAAAAATCCAAACGCCAAAGTTCTCTATATGTCATCAGAGAGCTTCACGAACGAATTAATCCAGTCTCTAAGAACTGGAAAGATGGAAGATTTTAAGAAAAAACTAAGAGAGTTAGATGTTCTTCTAATAGACGACATTCAGTTTATTTCAGGAAAAGAGAGAACTCAGGAAGAGTTCTTTCATACATTCAACACACTCCACAGCGCTAAAAAGCAGATAGTAATTACTTCCGATACTGTCCCCCAAGATATTGTTGGTCTTAAAGAACGGTTACAAACCAGATTCTCTTGGGGTCTAATCGCAGATCTTCAGGTGCCAGACTTTGAAACAAGGGTCGCCATAATAAATCGAAAAGCCAGCTCTGAAAATGTTGTGCTACCAATGGATGTGGCTCAATTCGTGGCCGAAAATATCTCTACAAACGTAAGAGAGCTTGAGGGTGCGCTAACAAGATTGTGTGCTGTAAGTAGCCTTCAGGGAGTAAAGATATCCAAGCAATTAGCTGAGTCTGTTTTAAAGCCAATGCTTAAAACAAAAACTGTAAATATCTCTGTCGATGATATTAAGACTGCCGTCTCTGGATACTTCGGTCTTAAGGTAGCTGATTTGAGCTCCAAGAAGAGATCCAGAAGCTACTCTTTCCCTCGTCACATAGCGATGTATCTCTGTCGAAAACACACCACATGCTCTTACCCAGACATTGGCGATCAGTTTGGCGGAAGAGATCATTCAAGTGTTATTCATGCTGCTAATGTGGTTGGGAAAAAACTCGTGTTAGACTCAGAACTAAAAACAATACTAGGAAAAATTGAAGCGGTTTTGACTACTTAGTGGTTTTTGTGGATATCCACTCTAAGAGGTTGGTAATGTTATAATTTTTCGGGTAATTTCTGTTGATAATTTGTGTCTTACTCGGTGTAAATCAAAAGGTTCTGTGGGTTAAAATTTAGGGGTGTTGATAAAAGTGTCGTCATCCACAGCTTTTAAATTCCATTTTGAGGTTATAAAGCGAAGTGATAATAAATTGTTACCAGTTTTATCACCAGATTTGTTATTACTTACTACTACTACTAATTATTTATTAATTTAGATCCATAATAAGAAGTCAGTATATGGAAATTTCAATAAGCAGAAATGAACTTAACAAAGCATTGGCAAGTGTTCAGTCAATTGTTCAGAAGAAAACAACAATGCCCATTTTGAGTAACGCTTTACTCAGCGCATCTCAATCATCCTTAAATATCTCAGCAACAGATCTTGAGATAGCTTTATCAGCAAAGGCCTCAGCCAAAATATCTAAAGATGGATCCACTACGGTAAACGCAAAGGTTCTTTATGATGTTGTTAAAGAGCTACCAGATTCAGAGGTTACTCTTAAGGTAGGGGAAGGAGAGCGTTTAGAGGTCATATGCGGTAAATCTCGGACAAGGATTATAGGAGCTAGTGCCGAAGAGTTTCCTGGTCTCCCAGGCCAAGGTATTTCGCCTAAAGCTAAGATTCAATCAAAGCAACTTGGGGAGATAATCGCTAAAACAATTTACTCAGTTTCAATGGATGAAACTCGTTTTAATTTGAACGGGGTAAATTTTGAAATAGTTGATGGAGAAAAAGAAAAATCTCTAAGATTAGTTGCAACAGATGGTCATCGGTTAGCGATGATAACAAGACCTGCTGGTAATATAAATTTTAAAAAGTCTGTATTAGTTCCAAGAAAAGGCCTCCTAGAGATTAGTAAGCTTATTAGTGAATACCCATCTGATGATGTTTTGGTTGGTATCGAGGAGGGTTTCATAGTTATCGAAGCCCCGGGAGCTAAGCTTTCAATAAGACTAATCGATGGAGAGTTCCCTGATTATAGACAAGTGATGCCAAAAACAAAGGGAGTTAAGGCAACTGCAAACGGTGCAGAGCTAGCAATGGCTCTTAGAAGGGTTTCTTTAATGGTCACAGATAAAGCTAAGGGAGCTAAGCTCGATTTTAGTAAGGGTAACTTACGTATATCGAGTTATTCACCAGAGCTTGGAGATGCATCAGAGGAAATTTCAATAGACTATAACGGTGAACCTCTATCTGTTGGATTCAACGCCAGGTATCTCCTTGATATAATTTCAGCTGTAAATGAATCACAGAGATTTGTTCTAGAGCTTCACGGAGAACTTGGGCCGGGTAAGATATATCCTGAATCTGATGAGTCTTGTTTAGCCATAGTTATGCCGATGCGGCTAACATAATCCATGTGGATTAAAGACCTCAGGGTTTATCAATTTAGAAATCTAGTTGATTCTACTGTAACGTTTCAACCAGGGGTAAACCTAATTATAGGTCAAAATGGTCACGGTAAGACAAATTGCCTTGAAGGAATCTCTGTAATCAGTTCATCGAAATCTTTTAGAACAAGTAAATTATCAGAGTTAATCAAGTGGAATAAAGAAGAGGCATCAGTATTCTCAAATGTTACATTTGGCGATGGCATTAACAGAAATATCGGTCTGACTTTCGGAAAAAAAACCAAACAGGCTTATATTGATGACTCTTTGGTAAAATCAGCCGATGATTTCATAGGACTATTAGCCTGTGTGACATTTACTCCTGATGATCTAAATCTGGTAAAGGGAGGACCGGCAGAGAGACGGCGGTTTATGGACCGTGCGCTTGCGTTTTTAGATAGAAGATTAATTAGGACCCTGACGGCCTATAATACTGTGGTAAGGTCAAAGAACTCTCTTCTAAAAAATATCGCCGGAAAACCAAAGACCGTAATCTTAGACGAGTTAGATTCTTGGAATCGCCTAATAGCAAAATACGGATCCGAAATAGAACTAAGCCGAAGAGACTTTATAGAGAAGATATCTATTAAAGCCGCTAATATTTATAAATCATACTCTCCAGAGGGAGAGGCTTTAGAGATATCCCTAAAGAGCTCAAGGACTAAACCAACCCCAAGCGAGTATCTTTTGATGGAAGAATTAAGCCAAGCCAAGGAGAGGGAGCTGATAAGACAGCAATCTTTAGTTGGACCCCATCGGGATGATATTTTAATAACCCTAAGCGGTATTGATGCTAATTCATTCGCCTCTCAAGGTCAGACAAGAAGTATAGTGCTAGCTCTAAAGCTGGCACTCATAGAGCAAATAGAGGAATCAAGAGGAGATGCCCCGATAATCCTTCTAGACGACGTAGATTCAGAATTAGACCAAAAGAGAAGAGAGTCGTTTTTTAGGTGTATAGTAAACAATAAAAGACAAGTTATAATATCAGGAACTAACGCCAAGGTTCTTCCAATCGCTAGTTCAGAGATTAATTTGCTGAGAATGGAGAACGGTTTGGTCTCGGGTAATTAAATGCTCTCTATTAATATACACTTCTTTATCCTGTTTCTAGCCTTCGGTTTTGTTGAATCTTTCGGCCCGATATATTTTTACAAGATAGGCATGAGCCTTCCTGAAATTGCTCTTTATTGGGCGTTTTTCTTTATAATAAGAGTTCTTGCTAGACCACTTATTATTCACCTTTGCCACTGCTTTAGTATTAAAAGTGTTTTTTATACAGCAATTATTCTTTTTAGTGGTCGGTATTTTTTTTACTCATGCGTGGACGCACCTGGTCCTTTGATTGTTGGTCTTCTTCTTTATGAGGCGATTACGAGCACTGCATACTGGGTAATTTATAATGCCTATTTTGCAGCCTTGGCTTCATCAGAGAGGGCCGGCGTTCAAGTTGCAACACGAGATATGATGCTTTTATTAGCACGTTTAATATCTCCGGTTCTGATGAGTTTATTTTTAGAAGATCTTGGTTTTGAGGCCACATTTATTATCGCAACAATCGTTTCAGTTGTAAGCATTATGCCGCTTTTAACTCAACCGATGCGAGATATGCATACCCGAGATTTTTCCTGGAAAAAGGCTTATGCAGTAGATAAATCTGGCGCTCTTATTTTGGGCGCTACAGCAATACATGAATATTCTCATTTGTTCTTTTGGAGAATAGCTCTTTATTTTTATCTGACAGGATATGTTAAATTTGGGGCCTTTTTATCGTTAGCCATATTTTTTCAAATAATCGGTAACTTTCTAGTAGGAAAATACTTCGATAGAAGTGATTCAAATAAGCCAGCTATAATAGGACTTGGAATAATAGGTTTTGTCATAATATTCAGAGCCTTTTTTCCAACGTCTATTCTACTAATCGTGACTTTGGACGTTCTTTTTGTATTGGGGAGCGTTTTGCACGGGCCATACATTTCAGCAATCAATTATAGGCGAAGTAAAAAATCTGGAAGCACTCTTCTCTTTCAATTCTGGTCTGAAACAGGATGGGATATTGGATGTATCTTAACACTGTTGCCATCCTGGGCCCTTTTATCGTTTGGAGCTCCCCTAAGTGATATTATCTTGATTGGATTAATAGGATTGGTGGGAATGCAGTGGATGATACGAAGGTACCGAAAAATTGAGTCTTTAAGTGCTTGATAGACCTGGATAAAAGAACCATAAAAAACCCCCCATTTTCTTTACCAAAACCCCGAAATCATTTATAATATTTGCTCTTATAGGAGTACCAGTGGAGTCCCAAGAAACAACCCCAATACCAGCCCCAAAGAAGGGCGCAGAAGCCTACGATGGCTCAGCAATTAAGGTCTTAGAAGGTCTTGATGCCGTTAGAAAAAGACCCGGCATGTATATCGGAGATACCTACGAGAGGGGGTACCATCATCTTGTTTTTGAAGTTGTCGACAACTCTGTTGATGAGTCATTAGCTGGATATTGCAATCAAGTAACCCTCACCCTAAACGAAGATGGATCTTGTGCTGTAGAAGATAACGGCCGAGGCATTCCTGTTGATATTCACCCAACCGAGGGTGTTAGCACAGTTGAAGTTGTAATGACCAAGCTTCATGCTGGTGGAAAGTTTGAGAAAGATGCTTACAAAGTTTCTGGCGGCCTTCATGGAGTCGGAGTTTCTGTAGTTAACGCTTTGTCCGACTGGCTTAAGGTCGAGGTTCAGAGAGACGGAAAAATTAACGCCATGGAGTTTAGAAGGGGTGTGCCAGTAGCTCCTCTTCAAGAGATAGGTAAATCTGACAAGCGTGGTACTAAGGTCACCTTCTATCCAGATCATTCCATTTTTAAAGAGACCAAAACATTTAATTACGACACCTTAGCCCATAGATGCAGAGAGCTCGCGTTTTTGAATCAGGGTCTACGTTTTATTGTAAAGGATGAGCGTAAGGGCAAGGAGAGAACTCAAGAATTCTTCTACGAAGGGGGAATTAAGAGTTACGTAGAGCACATTAATAAGTCTAAAAACTCACTATTTAAGGATGTTATTTATTTTTCTACAGAGAAAGATAATGTTCAGGTAGAAGTCGCGATGCAGTATAACGAGGGATATCAAGAAAATATCTATACATACTGCAACAATATTAACACCCACGAGGGTGGAACCCATTTGGCTGGATTTAAGTCCGCACTAACTCGGTGCATAAATTCATACGCAAATAAAACCGGATTACTTAAGGGTCTAACAGAGGGAATAACTGGTGAAGATACTAGAGAGGGGCTAACAGCTGTTATTAGTACGAAAGTTCCGGAACCTCAATTCGAAGGTCAGACCAAGACCAAGCTCGGCAATAGCGAAGTAAAGGGATTCGTAGAAGCCTTGGTTGGAGAGCAGTTAGTTTCTTATCTTGAGAAAAATCCAAACATTGCAAAAATAGTTGTAATGAAAGCCAGCGAAGCGGCCCGCGCTAGAGAGGCGGCTCGTAAGGCTAGAGAGCTGGTACGCCGAAAGGGCGCTTTAGATTCGACTAATCTTCCAGGTAAGTTGGCTGATTGCCAAAATGAGAATCCCGAGGAGTGTGAGTTGTACCTCGTGGAGGGAGATTCTGCTGGTGGTTCTGCTAAGCAAGGTCGAGATAAGAAAAATCAGGCCATATTGCCATTAAAAGGTAAGATTCTTAACGTCGAGAAGGCACGATTCGACACGATGCTCGCCTTCGAAGAAATTAGAACCATCATTACCGCCCTTGGAACAGGAATTGGTAGCGAGGACTTTGATGTTAGCAAATTGAGATACCACAAAGTGGTAATTATGACCGATGCTGACGTTGACGGAAGTCATATCAGAACTCTTCTTTTAACCTTCTTTTATCGTCAGATGCACGAGCTCGTTGCTAGGGGTCATCTGTACATAGCACAACCTCCTCTTTATAAAGTTAAGAAGGGTAAATCTGAGCAGTATGTCAAAGACGAATCAGCCCTTGATGAGCTGATTGAGAATGGCGGTGTTAAGGATATTCAGGTTGTTTCAGGTGATAAAAAAACAACCACTGAAGCTCAACTAAAAGGAATTATAGCCAGACTAAATAAGCTGCCTTTAGCTCTTAGTGATTTTAGAGGAAGAGTAGATTCAAGAGTTGTCACCGAAGTTGCGAGATTAGGGGTTAATTCTCCAGACGAGCTATCTTCTAAGTCTCAAGCTGAGTCTTTAGCAAAGAAACTAAAAGAGCGGGTAAGCTCAATTTTGATTGATGGAAGCAATGTCGAAGTTATTGAAAACGGCACTTCCGTTGGAATCAAAACCACAACCCTCCTCAACGGAGTTAGAAAAATAACAATCATCGATAGTGCTTTGATATCAAGCTCTGAGTATAGGTCTCTGCGAGATATATTTATAAAAGCTGAGGAGCTTGGTTCAGGACCTTTCGTTGCCACTGATCTATCTGACAATTCCGACTTGGGCACTTTTGCCACAGTAGAGGCACTTGCTAAAGCCATCGGAGAAAGAGGAAGCAAGGGGCTTACGATTCAAAGATATAAAGGTCTAGGTGAGATGAACCCAGAGCAACTTTGGGAGACAACCATGGATCCTAAAGTGAGAACACTTCTTCAAGTTAAGGTTGAAGATGCGATTGATGCCGATGAGGTATTTACAGTTCTCATGGGTGATGACGTTGAGCCTAGAAGAAAGTTTATCGAAGATAACGCTCTAAACGCCAAGAATCTGGATATTTAAATTATTTCTGAGATTCTCTCTTTCTCTTGGCCCAACCGGTAATTTCCCTTTGATCGCTTCTCTCAACAGAGAGCGAGTCTGGGGAGACATCTTTTGTAATTACAGAACCAGCCCCCACGATGGCGCCTGCTCCGATACTTACAGGAGCGACTAAAGATGAATTACTGCCTATAAAAGCCCCATCGCCTATTACGGTCTTTGATTTCTTATATCCATCATAGTTGCAGGTGATAGTACCTGCGCCAATATTTGCATCTCTTCCAACCTCTGCGTCACCGATGTAAGAGAGGTGAGATGCCTTTGCGCCATTTTTTAGAGTAGCTTTTTTGATCTCTACAAAATTGCCAACCTTAACCTCTGACTCTAGTATTGCATCAGGTCGAAGATGAGCAAATGGCCCAACGGCGCAAGATTCTCCAATTTTTGCTCCCTCAGCACGCACTCCAAATTTGATAACGGAATTATTTCCAATTGATGTGTCAATTATTATGGCGCTTCCCTCAAATTCAACATTAGATCCAACCTTGGTAGATCCCAGCAGCTGAACATTTGGTCCAATCACAACCCCAGACTCAACCGTCACATCATCTTCGACGTAAACAGATGATGGATCCATCATGCGAACCCCATTCATCAAAAGGCTCTCAATTTTTTTATTCATAGCAATCCTTTGGATTTCTGCTAACTGTTTGTGATCGTTTACTCCTAGAAACTCCTCTTCTTTAGGAGCAATAAAGGCCTCTATTTTTTGCCCTTCTGTGTGAGCTTGGGCGATTATGTCGGTTAAATAAAGCTCACCCTGAGCATTTTTAGGCTCAAGCCTTTCAAGAGCTTTTTTAAGAAAAGCGGAGTCTACAGCGTAAATTCCAGCATTAACCTCGCATATTTTTCTTTCTAACTCAGAGCAGTCTTTCTCTTCTCTGATTCCAATCACTGAACTATTTTCAGCTCTTAAAATTCTTCCATACCCGAAAGGTTTTGAGGCATTGAAAGATAATAAAGTTACAGTCGCGTTTGAATTATTATGAGTTGAAATGAGACCCTTAAGTGTTTCAGCAGTTATTAATGGAGTATCACCAGCAGTAATTAAGACTGTTCCGGTAATTGATCCTAGAGAGTCTAATCCGCTTTTGGTGGCATCTCCGGTTCCTAATTGATTTTTTTGTTCCGCCCAAACAAGTTCATTATTAAATTGCTTAGAAACTTCTGCCTTTACCAATTCCCCCTTATGACCAACAACAATGGCCACTTTCTCTGGCCCTAGATTTTTAATTTGAGAGACAATTCTGGTGATCATAGGTTTACCAGAAATTGGGGCTAAAACTTTTGGCAGCTGGGATTTCATGCGCTTACCCATACCCGCCGCGAGTACAATTGCGAAAATCTCGTCAGTTTTAGGTTTATTTAGGGAAATTCTCATATAAGTCACTGTTATAACTTCTTATTATCAATATGCGAAATCCCTACTTGGAGACCATAAAAATGCGTATTTATTCACAGGAGCTAGTTATGGAATTTGGACAACTTAACCAGCAATATCAATATCTTGCCAGGGTTTTCGGCATTTATCCACAGAGGCTGTGGATAAGATATCTTGATAGCCTGAAGCAATCGGAGGCCTCATGCAGATATGTGTTTGTTACCTGCAAATTGTAGGTAAGCTTATACAACCAATATTAAATGAGGTCGCAAATGAGTTCAGATTCCGGTCAAAACTTCTTAGAGAAATTCGGTTTAGAGATTGGTCAGGGAGAAGTTACTGTTGGTCAAACTTACCCAATTTACGGAATGATTACTAAATTTATAGATGAGACACCTGGTAATGTAATAGTAGAGCTTAATTATTCTATTACTGCAAAGATGACTATACCTTCACAAGATAAGGTAGAGCTTCTTAAGGAGCGCTCCTTCGAGCCAGGAATATTCATCTCTACAGTTAAGTCAAAGGATGATGGAGTGGTTGTTGAGTGCTCTACCGTAGTATTCGGTAAGCGTCAGAATCACGATGCCTAGAAAGTAGCTATCGAGGGAGGATAGTCTATAGCCTAAGCAGCCTCATTATAGAACGGATACCCCATACTAGGGCACCATTTGGTGCCCTTTTTTTATTTATACGGTTGAGCTTGTGACTGATTTGAAGGAATATAGGGAGGTAATGTAGAAATTCGGTTATCTAATCTTTATGTCATTTTCTCAGAATTCAGCTACTCCAAATTCACAGCCTGCCGGTACGCCCGAGCCAAAAAAAGATATTATCGGAGAAGTCGTCTCATTCTTTAAAACGCTCACCGTGTTTTTGATTATCGCCTTCTTTCTACGAGCATCGATTGTGGAGGCCTATAAAATTCCATCTGGATCTATGATTCCAACCCTCCGAATCGGGGATCATATTTTGGTAAATAAGTTGTCGTACGGGTTTAGGTTACCTTACGGTGTTGCTCTACCATTTAGAGTTTTGGATGCAATGATCTGGCAGTATGACAGCCCTCAAAGAGGCGATGTTGTAGTTTTTACCCGCCCTGATGAAGTCGATACCGTTGAGGACGAATCGGAGATTAACATAATAAAGAGAGTTATTGCTATCCCAGGTGATGTTGTTGAGGTTAGAGGGGCAACCCTTTATATAAACGGACAGCTTCAAAACGAACCTTATGCTCGGTGGTTAGATAACGGGATTCCTGAGGGCGATTTTGGTCCCGAGAGAGTGCCCGCCAACCACGTTTTGTTGCTGGGTGACAACAGAGATAGATCTAGGGATTCAAGATTCTGGTCTTATCCTTTCTTAGAGCAGAGTAGAATCAAAGGCAGGGCGTTTATAATCTACTGGTCGTGGGATAGCCTGGGCAGAATCTTTAACATCATCAGATAATAGGATGTTTTGGCTTAACAGAGACGCGATCATACTTAAGATATCCGGTCCGCACGCCAATCGGTACCTAAACGCACGATTAACTAATGACATTAGGATACACATTGGTTCTTCAATTCAAGCAGCAATATTAACTCCACAAGGAAAATGCGAGGGTGTTTTTACATGCCTTAGAACTGAGAACGATCAGGTTCTATTGATTTGTGATGGTGGGTTCAGAGACGAAGTCATAGCGGCATTTAAGAGATACATCGTGGCAGATAGGGTCGATGTTGTAGATGTATCAAGTGAGTATGAACTAATTCACCTTTATCAAATGCCCGTAGAGCTGAATTTAAAAAATGAGTTTGATGCGCAGATTAACGACTACGGAATAGTAATTGCACGTCGGAGATCCGCAAATTTAGGAATAGATATTTTAAAAAATAAAAACATCCCAAGTCGCTGGACCTCCTTGGATGAGATTACCTCCGAGAGGGCTCATTATTTAAGGGTGTTGGCAAAAATTCCAGCTTACCCTCAAGAGCTAAAAGAGAGGTTGTTTTTGGAGGCGTCTCTGAATAACTGTGTCTCGTCTTCAAAGGGATGCTATACGGGGCAAGAGGTGGTAGAGCGAATTCTTAGTAATGGTAAATCTCCTAAAATTTTATTGCCGCTTGATTTTAAAAAAAGCGGCGCCAATGTTGGCGATAAGGTCACGGTTGAGGGCTCAACTGTTGGGGAGGTGGTATCAGTTTACTCATTTGAGACTATGAAACCTCTTGGATTTGTTACCATAAAAAATGATACTGGAATTAAAAGAGAAGCCCTAAAAGTTAATGATTCCCCAGTTGCGACTTTATAGACCTGGCTTTAATTAGAATGTATATTGGCCAGCAATGAAGCCTCTATTTATCTATCTTCACATGCCTTATTGCCACCATCGGTGTCCTTATTGCGACTTTGTGACTGCTATAGAGGCTAGAATTCCCCAAGAAGAGTACGCGTATTCTCTAATAAACGAATTAGCCAACTACAACGAGCAACCTGAATTTTCGCATAGGGTCGCATCGTCTATTTACTTTGGAGGAGGTACTCCCTCGCTGATTGATCCAAAAATAATCAAGCGAATAATTTTGGCAGTCAGGGGAAGATATCAACTAGACCAAGATATCGAGATCTCTTTGGAGTCAAACCCGAACGATCTTAATTTAGAGACATTGGAAGGGCTTTTTGATGCTGGGGTAACCCGGCTAAGCATCGGGGCGCAATCTTTTAATCCGGTTACATTAAGAGAGCTAGGGCGAACTCATACATTAGAGGATATAGAGAGTGGGATTTCGCGGGCTCGAGAAGTCGGTTTTAGAAATCTAAGTGTTGACCTTATATACGGTGCTCCAAAACAGACGCTTAAAGACTTTGAAATCGATCTCAAGATCCTCGGTTCGATGAATCTTGAGCATGCCTCTCTTTATAGTCTCACAATTGAAAAAGGCACTGAGTTTTTCTCTAGGGTAGGGAAAGGTGCTTTAAAGTTGCCGAATGATGACTTAGTTGCTGACATGATGGACTACGCCAATAAAGAGATGCCCCAAATGGGATTCGAGCGTTATGAGGTGAGCAACTTTAGTAAGCCCGGATATCTTTCAAAGCACAATTGGGCTTATTGGAATGGAGATGATTACTTAGGCTTGGGAGTCGGTGCCCACAGCATGTTTCAATCAGAATCAAAGGGTCGTTTTCGATGGGCTAACATTGCTAATCCTAAAGATTACATGGAACGATTAGCTACCGGCACCTCTGTTGTTGCCTGGAGTGAAAATGTAACCGGAGACTCAATAGGATTTGAGTATTTGATGTTAGGACTTAGAAAGGTGGTGGGAGTCTCGTTATCTCAGTTTGAGTCTTTAACAGGACAGTCTATTTTTAAAAAATATCCAGGAATCGTAGAGGTTCTCTCTGGTAGTAAGTTTGTGGAAGTAGATGGCGACAAGATGCGGCTAACAGCTCGCGGTATGGCAGTAGCCGATTCGGTTGTTCAGAATTTCGCTGCTTAATCTAAGCTTGCTTAGAGCTACTGCTACTTTCGCCGTTTTCAGAGCTGTTTAGCTTCCTTTTCAGCTTTTCCATCAGACCAGGAAATTTCTCTTTTCGGATAATACCAGCAAACTCATTTCTATAGTTTGCCACCAGCCCGATATTTTCTATCACCACATCGTACACTTTCCATGAGCCCTCTTGGTCTAGGAACTTGTAATCGATCGGGAACGAGTCTCCTTTATGATTAATTGTTGTCTTAACCTCAGCCTTGGGCGGAGAGATATCTTCTTTTACAAAGGAAACTAGTTGGGTTGTTACAGTATCGATTCTCGAGAGGTATGTTCTGGCAAGAAGTTCTGAGAACACAGACACGAACTCCTCCTGTTCCTCAGGAGTAATTGTATTCCAGTTGGCTCCTAGAGACCGTTTGGCCATCTCTTTGAAATCAAAGTACGGCTCAATAACTCCCCGTAGCTCTTTTCTTCTCTCTTTCAGGTTTTGCTCTCCAGAGAGCCTTTTGTTTACGGCTATAACTTTATCAATTGTGCTCTTGATAAGCTTCATAGGGGACTCTTGCTGAGCTGTTTGAGCGCTTGCCTTCGATGATACCGCAGCCTCATCTGGCAATACGGCAAGTAAAGCGATTAACCCAATGATTACTAATATTTTAGGCAGATAAAACGCACTAAATACTGTAAGAGATTTCTTTTTAATCCGATTCATTCACTATTCCTTACCCTCTTCATCCTTGGAGCCGAATTGATGGACGAATTTACCTATTAAATCTTCAATATCAACCACAGATTCTGTTTCGGTAATCGTACCTCCTGCTGGTACATGCATGTCTGAGGCGCCTCGGGATATTTTTACAAACCGATCCCCGATAATACCTTTAGTTCTAATTGAGACGATATCATCGTCTTTGATTTTAACGGAGTTTTTGACCTCCATTATAACCAATGCCTCAGGGTCTTTTAACTCAATTCTTTTTACTTCTCCGATTGGGACCCCAGCTATCTCTACTGATGCACCAAGCTCTAGACCGCTTATATTATCAAAAGCAGCGGCAATTTCATATGTGTCCCGGGGACCTACCTTAAATCCTGCCAACCCGACCGAAAGGTATCCGGCAGCGGTCACGCCGATGATTGCAAATACCCCGACCCAGAATTCAACCGAGAAGGTTCGGGCGGGCACAGGTATTGTTGTGCCGTTGTTTTTTTTAACTGCATTACTACTGGATTGCGATTGGTCCATCTAGTTTTCCTTGGATAAATTGCTGAACCGCTGGGTCAGTTGAGTTTATAAAATCATTTGGCGTTCCCTCAAGATGAATTCTTCCCTTTAAGAGCATTATCATCTTGTCGGTAACCTGAAACACCTCTGGTAGCTCATGGCTTATCACTACCCCAGTAAATTTCCATTCTTTGTGGCAGTACTTAATTAAATCATAAACCTCCTGCCCCACAATAGGATCAAGGCCAGTATTTGGCTCATCTATCAATATAACTTCTGGCTCCATAATAAGGGCTCGTGCCATCCCGACCCTTTTTCTCATTCCTAGAGATATCTCTTGGGGGAGCTTTTTATAGTAGGGGTTTAGGCTTAGAGAATTTAGTAAGAAGCTAACTTTGTCGTGAATATCTAACCGACTCAATCTGGTTCTCTCTCTCAAAGGGAAAGCTATATTGTCGTAGACAGAGAGGGAATCAAAGAGTGCCGCGGATTGAAACAATACCCCCAAGTTAGCCCGGATCTCGTTTCGTTCGGCTTCGCTTCGGGCTTGGGTAATGCTCCTCCCGTCGATTATAACTTCACCCTCTTCCGGGTGAAGTATTCCTAGGATCAGCTTAAGGAGTACCGACTTTCCAACACCGCTCGGACCAACAACGGTAGTGATTTTGCCTGGCTCAAGATCGATAGAGATTCCGTTCAGAACAACCTGACTTCCAAATCTTTTATGTACGTTCTGAATTGAAATCATTGTTTAGAAAAATATTCGGGTAAGAATGCTGGTTAAAAAGTAATCGACTACTAATACCGATACTGAAGAGATTACAACTGCCTGAGTGGTTGCTTTGTTGACACCAACAGCTCCAAATCCGCAGGTATATCCCTTATAGCAGGTAACCCATCCAAATATGAAACCGAAAACCAGCGACTTAATTAGTCCTGAGTTTACATCGACCATATCTAGATTAGAAATTATCTGCCCCATAAAAGAGCCCGGTGATAATCCCAAAAGCTTGCTACCAACAATATATCCGCCACCTATTCCCACAGTTGTGAATACGCACATCAGAAGGGGCATCGATATTATTCCCGCGAGCAATCTGGGAACCATAAGATAACGGATAGGATCTACTGCCATCGATCGAAGAGCGTCAATCTGCTCAGTAATTCGCATTATCCCTATTTCGGCAGTGATTGCTGAACCGGCTCTTCCAATAACCATGAGAGCGGTAAGCACTGGGGCGAGCTCCCGGATTAGACTTAGCGCAACCATTGGGCCAGTCCAAGCGGTCGCACCAAATTTGGAAAGAGTGTATTCTCCCTGCACTGCAAGAACGGCACCCGTAAATCCACCAATTAGAACTATCACTAAGACAGAGTTGAATCCGATTTCAAGAATTTGTCTCAATAGAAGACGAGTCCTAAAGGGGGGCCTGAAGATTCCCAGGATTGTTTCAGCGATAAAAACCCACGCTGATCCCCAACCAGAGACGGATTCTATTACTCCTCGCCCGAATCGGTCGACTGCGATTGCTGTTGACATGGGATACCATCCTTAAAATTAAGACAAACTATATAGTATTCGTTGGAACTTTTACGGGTGGAATCGAGTTCACACCGCTTTACCATGTTAAAATACTCTCTTAGTTTCAGAGAGAATTGATGACCCTCGTTACCCTTAAATGCCTTAAGAACGAGGCATCCACCTTGTCTGAGACATTTAAAAGCTGCGCCTAGGGCCGCATCGTAGCAGTTTGAAAGTGCAGCTTCATCAACAATCCTAATTCCGGTTATTTTGGGTGACATGTCAGATAGAACGACATCAAATGGGCCACCTGCAAAATCAAGGGCCTGCTGTAGCACTGATTCGTCAGAGACATCACCGACTACCGATTTAAATCGAGCGGGAACTTTTAACTCCTCAATCTCTTTAAGATCTATTCCCACCAAAACGCCACTACTCCCAACTATAGGACCAGCCACCTGAAGCCATCCTCCAGGCCATGCCCCAAGATCGAGCACCTTATGGCCTCTACGCAAAAGCCGGAATTTTTTATCGATCTCTTGCAGTTTGTAAGCAGCACGAGACATGAAGCCATCTTCTTTGGCTTGGCGATAGAATTTATCTTGTCTGTCGTACTCTTTCTTTTTTGTCATCAGAAATTGCTTGTTCTAAATATAGAAGACACCAAACCTAAATCAGTTCGATGACAGTTGATAGATCTGGTAGAATTAAATCAGCTTTTGAGGCCACGTTTTGATAAGGAACCCCATCTGGAATTCTTATAGCCAACATTCCGGCGGCTTTCGCTGCCTCAACACCTGGCTCTGAATCTTCTAATACTAAGCACCTACTAGGATCGGTGCCTAATCTCATGGCTACCTCTAAAAATATGTCAGGATTTGGTTTACCGGACCGTACCTCATCACTACCCACTACGGTATGAAATCTGTCGCGGACCCCAGCCTGAGATAAGCATCTCTCAGCGGTTGCTCGAGATGCAGAAGTTCCCACACCCTTTGGCAGGCATAGTGACTCTATGTGAAAAAGGAGATCGATTAGGCCATTCTTAACAGGAAGAGGCTCTTCACCGAAAAATTTTGCTTCGAACGATGCTATTGCTGGAAGTAAGCGAGAGATGTCTATGCTTGATGATTTTTGAGCAGCAATTTTTTGGATCTGCTCAAGGGCACCTTTGCGCCCACGCCCTTTTAACTCTGAGTGCTCCTCGTTTGTAAGGGTAAAGCCTTGCTCTGCGCATGCAGCCTGCCAGACATTTCTATAGACGGGCTCGCTGTCGATAATTAACCCATCCATGTCAAAGATAAATGCTTCAATTGGTGGAAGTTTTTTCATACTGGGATATTATCACTCACAGGGTCTAACAAACAGCCTTTTAAGGGTAAAAATAGTGAATTTTATCGCCTAAAACGGCCAATTAATAAAATAAAAGCAACCTCTATATAAATTAGCTCAATAACAAAGGCATGGTGAGATTAGTAGACACTTCAGGGGGATATTCCGAGTATAAACCTCCAGCAAATTGGCAAGAAATAATTGCCGAGGTTGATCCATTCATAAAACTCACCTGCGCTAATTGGCGTAAAAATATCAACGTGATTGATAAGCAAGGTGATGTCTTTTGTGTCACAGCTCCGAGCAACGACGCATTAGGCCTAGCAATGTTCACAACCGTAGGTGCTCGCAATGAATTAAAGGTGGACCATTTAACCGAGTTCATGAAGGAGAATTTCTTAAAAGACGATGATGCCTTAACAAGACTTAGGCCACCCTGGTCAAGAGAAGCTCTTTATAGAAGAAATGACCATGATTTATTATCGGTGAGTGCTGTATTAGCAGGAGTTAAGCCGGCTGCATTAATAAGTGATGATTCATTGTTCGATCCGAATGTCCGGGTAGCGATGATGCGGTTGGATAGAAAGTGGTTAGCAGCTGATTTTATCAAGATTGATGATAGAAAGACTTATGCCGTAGGTAAGCCTGAGTCGGTGTTTCAGATCAAAGAGGCTTTTAAAATTAGAAAAGAATCCGAAGCTAGAGGTGATGAGAATTTGCCCGATATCTATTTTAAGATGTTAGGACAAGCCCTTGGGTATTCTGACTATGCCATTAGTTATTTTATATTTCGGCATAAGCAGAGAGAGAATCGATAGCAGAGGCTTTAGCTTCTAGAAATTTCAATAATATTTATCTCTAAAAGACTATACGTGCGACCAAACCACCTAACGTTGTCTTATTCTATATTTTTGGTTAGTTCTCTCTGATAATAGGAGCTTCTGATTATGATAAAAAAACAGATCATTCTTGTACTCTTTCTCTCTGTTTTTTTCACTCCTATAGCAAACGCCGATACGGATAATGGTTCAGGGCTTTGGCTAATGTACGGCGGAAACATTAAGTTCGATAATAATGTTAGGGCATTTTTTGATTTACAGCCGAGATTTACTCTTGATTCTTCAAAGCCAGGGAAAGATGGCGAGCTGCAAACTACAGTTGTTCGGGGAGCAGTCGGATATCAATTAGACCCAAATTTTGCTGCTTATTTAGGATATGCTTTTGTTCCGACATATTCTCCCAAGAAAGTTGAGCAGAGAGTCTTTCAAGAGCTTACATCTGTGCACCATCACCATGATTTTAAATTCTCTAATCGAGTCCGCTTAGAGCAGAGAAATTTTGAGGATATCGATCGACTCTCCTGGCGTGTGCGGTTTCAATCTCGCGTTCAAAAATCCCTGGGAATCTGCGAGGGGCTGGCATTGGTTTTATCTGAGGAGGCCTTTTTTAATATTAATGACATTAAAACATCTGCCACTCAGGGCTTTGAGCAGAACAGATTATTTTTTGGATTGAATTATCAAATTTCTAACAAATTAGCGTTGGATGTAGGATATCTTAATCAGTATCAGGAACGACGTTCGCCGAGCGCTGATTCCCTCAATAATATATTATTTGTTGGGCTTATTTCAGCCATCGATCTTACTAGCTAGAGATTTTAGATGTGTCTTTAAAAGCAACGGTTCATCTGTGAATACGGCATCGATCCCGTATTCTATTAACTTATCTAGGGCAGAGGTTTGGTTGATGGTGTAGCTCCAAAGAGACATGCCATGTTTTTTTGCTGTGTCTCGCATGTTTGCACCAAAAGCGAAATCCATAAGGGCAGCACGCCATTCGATGTGTAGGTTATTGATTCCAGTTGATGCCAGAATCGCTACATACTCTGGCAATATTACTCCATCAAAGATAGCCCCGACTTTTATAGAGGGGAGTCTCTTTCGACACTCAATTGCTACCGAGTGATTGAACGATGAAACTATAAACTGCTCTGGTTTCCATGAGCCGCTCTCTAGAGATTTATTGATTAAGTTGCAAACTTCGGTGACGGTTGATGGGCATTTGATTTCAACATTAAGAGAGCATTTGCCTGAAACCAGGTTTAAGACATCCGAGAGAGAAGGTGCGTCTGGTGGAACCTCGGGATCGTGACAAATTCTAAGCCCCCTCTCGACATCGAACTCGATTATTTCGGCTCCTTCTTTTAGGGCAGCATCAAAAGAGAGAAGAGAATTCTCTTTAATGATTCTTCCGTCTGGTAAGAGACCGTGTCGACCTCGATGGTACGCTAATTGGGGAATCTTTTTTTTGCTCATAAAATTTAGGTTAACATAAACAAAAAAATGGCTTGAAGTAATTATGGAGTGAATTCAGGCTCTTACTAGAAGAGTTTGATACTAGAAAAATACTTGAAGTCGCTGCTTTTATATGATATAGAATAAAAATAGAAACAGCCGCTGTGGGAAGTTACGCGGTTTCGTTTGTAGTAGACGAATAATAAGTAAATTCAATTAGTTGGATTTATAGTCATGGAGGACATTATGACATCTCTATTTGTTGATATCTGTATGATGGTTGGCTCTCTTAGTTATGGATTCTATCTTTTAGTCCTTATTCACAGAGAGAAAAGTGTGCAGCGAGTTAATCAGCAGACAAAGGGTCTCATCAACAACGGATTTTCCCTGGGTGCATTTACATCATTTGGCGTTACTAGACGGACATTAGCATTCCAGAGGGTCGGTCGTCGGGTTTAGTAATTTGGGTATTTATTTTTACCTATTCAATCTCTGACAGAAGACTCTGGATTTTTACAATTACACGACTGAGAATAGTGGGATGAGTCAGAGCCATCATTTATCGGATTTAAATCCAGAGCAGGAAAAAGCAGTAAAGCATTTTGAGGGACCAATTATGGTCTTCGCAGGTGCTGGTAGTGGAAAGACGCGAGTTCTTACAAAGAGAATCGCCTCCTTAGTAATTGACCACGGGATTAGACCTGATTCTATTCTTGCTGTGACCTTCACCAATAAAGCTACCGAGGAGATGCGACACCGAATTAGAGGGTTGTTGGGGCAGGGTGGTGAGAGGGTTTGGATAGGCACATTTCACTCAACGGCCCTTCGAATCCTACGAAGGCACGGAGGGAAGATAGGATATCAACCAAATTTTAATGTTTACGATGATGATGATTCTTTAAAGGTCATTAAGTCTATTCTAAATGAATTGAAAATTGATGAGAAAAAGAATCACCCGAGAGTTTATGCCCGAATTATCGATAGCGCGAAAAATCAGGGGATTGATGCAGAGGAATATTTAACAAGAAATCCTCCAAAGAATGACAGATTAAGAGCGGCAGAGGTTTATGAGATGTATCAGCGAGCCTTGCTGCGCTCTAACTCTATGGATTTTGGAGACCTACTGTTAAATGTTGTTAGGTTAATGAAAGAGCATCCTTCGGTGAGAGATGCTTATGAAAGTGGAATCGAATTTGTTTTA
>CAZWGK010000014.1:0-10496 GCA_964633685.1 uncultured Bdellovibrionales bacterium
TTAAAAGCTGAAAGACTAGATGAAAGCTGCTCCTTATCTAGAACTACGCCGTCTGCTATAGAGAGCCCTGAAGGTTGCTTGGTGTTTGGAGGCATGATTATTCCGTCCCCTTTCAATGTCTCTTTACTGCGAAGGCTAAGAGTCTAAAGCGACCACCACCGCTAATCAAACCACAGACTGCCTCCTCGACTTTAGAGGGGTCTGCAAATACCTCATTTTATTAACGAAATAAAATAGGAACTGACACTATTTTTGGCGGTGATCGATGATGTCGGTGTTCTTGGGGAAAGTCGGCTTAAAGGATGCAGGTGGTATCTCTTGGTCCAAGACAAGGCTACTCAGAATAAATGTGTTTTTGTTGCCAGCGACATCTACAATTTCAGCGCCCTTTGGAAGATTCGTCTGGGCATCTATTAAGAGCCGCATCTTGTTTAGAGACTCATCAGTTTTGGTAGGAGTAAGATCCACAATTACTCCAGCCGCGCCGCTACACCCTTTGACCACAGTAAAATCTTTAGAGAGGCTCCCTAAACCCAAAAGAAAAGAAACTGGAATATCCCCTGAAAAGGCATTTTTAAAATTATCGATAATCACCTGATTATCCATCGGCTGATGAAGCCACAGAGTCGTGCCATCTGAGGTAAAAACCTGTGGCTCTGGCTTTTTATATGACCACTTCATCTTGCCGGGTTTGGCAAAAATCAAATCCCCTTCACTCTGTTCTGAGGCGCTAAGCGCCTCTAGAAAAGCATACTGCTGGAACTTTCCACTCAGGCTTTTTACAGTGGAATACCGGGCCTCAACTGCAGCTACCTTTACCCGAGCAGCCTCAACACTAAGCCCTGTCCCACACCTAAGCTCTTTGACCTCGGCGTGACATGTAGACGCAAAATAAAGGAGCCCTGATAAAACTATTGAGGATGTGAGTGTTCTCTTACAGATCATTTGCTCCAGAGCCTATCACCTCACGTGGCTTAGCACCATCCGCCGGACCAACCAATCCTTCTCGCTCCATCATTTCAATAATGCGCGCTGCGCGGTTGTATCCGATCCTTAAATGACGCTGAATCAGCGATGTAGAGGCCTTTCCCTTTTCAAGCACGATTCTTACCGCTTGATCGTAAAGATCATCGTGTTCATCGGAGCCACCCTCATTCTGTCCCTCTTCGCTCTCTTCCTTCATGGCCTTGTCACAGAGCTCTTGAATAAAAGCATCATAAACTGGCTTACAATCTTTTTTAAGCTGAGCCACGACGCGCTTAACTTCAGCATCGGCTACGAAAGCTCCGTGCACACGTCGAAGGGAGCCCACTCCTGGTGGCATAAACAACATGTCACCTTGACCCAATAACTTCTCAGCACCGCTTCCATCAATAATCGTTCTTGAGTCCACCCGGCTTGAAACCTGGAATGACAATCTGGCTGGAAAGTTTGCCTTAATTAATCCGGTGATAACGTCTACTGATGGTCTCTGAGTAGCCACAATTAAGTGAATTCCGGCGGCTCTCGCTTTCTGAGCCAAACGGGTAATCAGATCTTCAACCTCGCGCCCCACAGTTAACATTAGGTCGGCCAACTCATCTATTACGATGACGATCTTTGGCATCGGAATCAACTGCTCACCCGGAGTCGAGATCTCATCATCTTCGCCCTCACTCGCCTCTATTTCTGGCGCCTCTGAACCATCAACTACCAAGTCCTCTGTTAACTCAACCTCAATCTCTTCAGCTAGGCTCTTCTTCTCCTTCTCATCAGCATCAGGATCTTCCTCTCCACGCACTACTCTATTGTAGGCATCCAAACTCCTAACGCCCAGCTTCTGCATTAATCGATACCGCCGGTGCATTTCGTGCACTGCCCACTCAAGAACCGCTTTAGCCTGCTTCGGCACGGTTACCACTGGGACTCTTAAGTGAGGAATCCCATCGTAAACACTTAGCTCTAGAATTTTGGGATCTATCATTATAAGACCCAAATCAGCCGGTGTTGCGCGATATAATAGGCTTAACAAAATGGCGTTAATACATACCGATTTACCAGTACCAGTCGCACCAGCAATCAGTAAGTGTGGCATCTTAGCAATATCGGCCACAACAGCGTTGCCATAGGTATCTTTTCCTAGACCTATGGTTAGAGAACTAGTAGCTCGCACACACTCCTGACTCTCTAATACGTCTCGTAGCCTAACTACTTCTCGATTTTTATTAGGGACCTCAATTCCCACAGTTCCCTTGCCCGGAATCGGAGCAACGATTCGAACCGACACGGCTCTCAAAGTCATTGAGAGATCATCTGAGAGCGCCGCAATTCGCCCAACCTTAACTCCGGCGGCTGGCTCAAACTCGAAAAGCGTAATTACTGGACCAGGATGAACCTCTGTTACTCTCCCCAGAATTCCAAAATCTTTAAGTTTAGTCTCAATTTGACGGGATTTTTTTACTAAGTCCTCATCGTCCTCGCCCCCTTCAGCCGGCTGCCCTTGAGCTAATAACGTAATTTCTGGCGGAGAATATGTCCCAGTATAAAATATATCAGCGGCTGGAGACTCCTCTTCTAATTTTTTGCGGACCTTCTGGAGCTCTCGCATCGAGACCTTGTCATCCTTCGATCTGCGATTTACCTGAACTTCGTACTCTTCATCATCCTCATCCAAGTCATCCAAATCCTCGTCTTCATCAGAGTCCTCGGTCTTTAGTATGTTCTTTCTGATAGACGGCTTTACCACGATGCTCTTCTTCTCTTTCTCCGGCCTACCAAAAATATTCCTAAAACGCTCTACCACCTCAGGCGCAAACATGGCCTCTAAAACTAGCGCCACGGAATTAACGACTTGTCTAAAAAACCAGGTGGCTCCATTCAATACCAAAAGCGGAATAGTCACGAATAGGAGTGCGCCCGCATCAGTGATAAAGTCCCAAACAGCGGCGGCTAATTCGACCAATGACTTTCCCAGCGTGAAACTAACTGCCAAGATGAAAATGGCACCTGTTGCAAAAACAGCTCCTGGCTTACTAAATAATTTTGTTAATGGACCTGCTAAAAGTTGCCCGACATCACCACCACCTTCCGATCCACCTAAGATAGCGCAGAAACTAGCAGAGGAAATTATTATGCCCACACTGCCCGCTATGAGGACCCAAGTGGGATGAGTTTTATCTGCCAACACCAACTCCTCTCTCCAGGCCTTAACGGCTAGCAGTGCCAACCAAGCCACAAACATGAGAGAGCTCCAACCAAAAGCTCCAAATAGAAGAACTCCGATAAAATCGCCTACTGGACCGAAAGTACGGCCCGCATTCTCCCCGAGATCGAAGGTCTCAGCCACCCAGGATTGCTGAACCAATACGCTAACCAAGATAAATGTCGCAGCAGAGCCCAAGATGATCGCTAGTGCCTCTGGCACCCAGTGATAATCTTTTGTTTGTCTGCCTATCTGGGGCTTGGCCCTTTTAGATCGAGTTCTTGATTCCGGTCTTCTTTTTGATATGCCCACGAACGTAAACCTCCCCATCCCACATCTTTGGGTAAAACAACACTGAGGGCTCCACAGAATTGTCTCCCCTCAGCTACGTTCAAATATGGTTAAATTCTCGCCCAATAAGGTTGTTTTGGAAACGGATAAAATGCCAGAGAGGCTTTTTATTCGACTTAGCGAACTCCGTTCAGGTAAAGACCTGTCCGCTGGTTCTCAAATTCACGAGCAGCCAAGGTTAACCCATGCTCAAACAGTTGCGAGGCTGTTACCCAACCAGTTCCAACTTTGAGCTTCTCGCCCGCTGTCAGAAGATTATCGAAAATCGCCTGGTCTTTCATACTGAAAGTTCCAGTCCAAACGATCCTACCTGAGCGATCATAGAGGTTAATCAGGAAACCTACTTGAGCTGGCTCAGTCGCTCCAAATGAGGATCCAATTCGATCCGAACATCTTACTAACCTCAATCCCATGGCACCGTCTGCGCCGGTGCTTGAGATAGCCGAAATCACCTCAGAGGCTGACCTTTCTCCCGTTCCGTCAGATAACAGATTGATTCGAGACTCAGTTTTGAAAACCTGATCGATCTTCTTGGATATATCAAACCGCTCTCTACAATCTTGGGCCTCAGTGGTCAGCTCTGGGGCTAACACTACTACTGAACCCATCTTAACGACCGACGCTCTATCTATGAAGGATGTGGAGAACGGTGTGTGGACATATCGGGAGGAGCTAGCTTCAGAGCCCTTACCTGTGCTGCAAGCAGATAAACTAATACACACAGCAGCCGATAAAATTAGCTTGGTTGATATAGAGCTCATTGGACCCTTCCCTGGATTAAAATTGGTTGGTAGTTTCTAACATGTACTTTAATTACTTGGAACTGTTATCTACCCTTGATTTATGGGTTATTTTGTAATTTATTTTAAGGGTCACCATTATCTGGATTGGGTATGAAAGGAAAAACTACAAAAGCAGCCGCCGTTAAAGCAGCACCAGCAACAAAGAAAAAATCCTCTAATAAACTAGCCGAGGGATTATCCAGCTTCCTAGCCGCATTTAAAGAAGTTGAGTCTCGCCTTAAAGATGAGTACGGCGATGAGTCTGAAGATGAAATAACCTCAGGCTTAATTACTGAGTTAGCATCAGCCGCAGAAACTATTGTTGACTCAGAGGACTATTCAAGTGCTTTTATCGCCTCTGCGGCCAGCTCTCTCACTGACGCCCTAAAAGAGCTTGATCCCGACATCTTCGAGTACAAAGAAGAAGATGAGGAAGACGACGAAGACGAGGACGAGGATGACGATGAAGATCTAGAACTCGACGAAGACGACTATTACGAAGATCGTTAAACAACCCGCCAAATATAATTAGTCCTATCACTAGAGTGCTAGAGCATGAGCTCTAGCCTTGTTTTATGCCGGAGTTAACCTAAACTCTGACCAGTTCTTCCATGGGAATCTTTCAAGAGCAGCTCCTATATCCTCTCTGGTAATCTTTTTAATCATCTCAGCGTCGTGCGAGAGATTATGAATACGCTTTCTAGCTAGCCATTCGTGACCAAGAGAGCGCATCCGTCCCATAGTGGACTCCCCTGACAATACAACATGAGTCAGCAGCTTGGTCTTCGCTCGTTGTAATTCGTCATCTGAAAAATCCATCGGGTTATCTAAAATTTTCAGGATCTTCTCTTTTACAAGCTCGAGTCTCTCTGGTTCTGTTGAAGCGTAAACCATTATTGTGCCTGTATCGTCACGCTCATCGTGATCCAAATCTGCCGAGTCTGCCAAACCAGAATCAATCAACTCCCAGTAAAGCTTAGAGCCAGCACTATCACCTATGATTACTGATAAAACTCCGAGCGGATACCGCGCCTCATCTAACACTCCTGGCCCTGGTATCATTAAGGCAAGGTGCGCCTGATTGAGATCCTTTTTCTGATATTCTTTTTTGACCGGCTGATAATCAAACTTGGCTAATTTTCGCGGCGCATCGTGATTCTTCCAGCTACCGCAGTATTTTTCAATGTCGCCCTTAAAATCATCCCAGTTAAAATTACCAGCTGCCACTACACACATATTGCTAGGCACATACCTTCTGTCGAAATAACTCTTCATTTCATCACGAGATACCGCCGAAATCGAATCAGTCGAGCCCAGCACAGAGTTACCTGCAGGATGGCTGTGAAAATAATCAGTCAACATATGCTCAAAAAGAAAGAAATGAGGACGATCTTTATAAAGGGCTATCTCCTCTAAGATAACTTTCTTCTCAACATCGAACTCTTTTGGATCCAAAGATGGCCTCAACATATCAGCCAGAAGCTCTTTCAAACTTGAAAAGTATTCGGGCAGGACTGCTGCATAGTACACTGTGTTCTCTTCAGAGGTGTAGGCATTCGATTTAGCCGCCATGTTCCCCATCTGATATGTAATATCAAATGTAGACCTAGTGGCGGTTCCTTTGAACATCATATGCTCTAAGAAATGTGATATTCCGGCCTCTTTGGGGGTCTCGTCTCTTGCTCCGGTCTTTACAAAGAAACCTAAAGCGACACTTTTCGCGTCAGGATTGTGCTCTCCGATAATTTTTAATCCGTTAGGAAGAGTTGCTTCGTGAATTTTTATCTTACTCATATGTTGTCCCTAACAATCAAACCTTAACTTCTAATTTTCTAGATCCCAAAGTAACTACCATCAGATCTTGGCATGGATACTCCGAGGCATATTCGTCGATTTCGGCTTGGCTAACAGCCTCAATTCCGGCCTTTATCTCGTCTAAAGATCGAATTCTCTTTAACCACCACCAATCATTAGCGTTGGCTCCAGCTCGAGCAGAAGATGATTCTTCTGACATAATTAAAGAGGCCTTAATATTGGCTTTAGATCTCTTTAGCTCCTCATCTGTAACAGTGCCTTTAACTCCGCGCAGGACATCCAACATAACATCTAAAGTCTCTTGGGCCCTATCAGGGGTAGTTCCCGCATAAGCCATCGTTACACCGCTTAACTTAGTGCTCGATGTGCCTGAGTAGACCGAATAGCATAAGCCACGCTTCTCCCTGACTTCTATGAACAAGCGGCCAAACATGCCGCCCGAAAGCACATCTGACATAACCCTCGATGCATAGTAAAACCGCTCAGCGAATTTTACTGATGGATATGCAAGAGCCACTTGAAGTTGAGCAGCATCAGATTCAATATGATGATTGCTTCGTTTTGGTAGGCTCGCCATGCTAGGCACAGGACTCTCAATCCCCTGCCAACCGCCGAAAAACCTCTCTGCGACTTTCTTAACCTCAGCCGCTTTAACATTACCCGCCACTGATAGAATCGCCCCGCGCGGAGTGTAGCTCTTGGAGTATAATTTCTTTATATCAGCGAGACCTGTCTTTTCAAGATCTTCGGCAATTCCCACTGAAGGTCTATTAAATGGCGCTGGATAGTATCGGAGCCCCAATTCATGCATGACTCTTCGCGATGGGTTATCTAAAAGGGCTCGGACATCCTGAGCCAAGAGGCTCTTTATTGGGTCAATATCTGCCTCAGGGAAGCGGGGTTGAGTAACCATTAAACTTACTAACCTTAAGACCGATTCCAAATTCTCTGCTAAAAGAGAGCCACTATAACTAGAGCTATACATCCCTGCTGATTCACTATGGCGGGCTCCGATCGAGTCGAAAGCCTCGGAGAGTTTTCGAGAATCATACTCTCCCGCACCTTTGGTGCTCAGCTCTGTAAGTATTAAACTCGTACCGACACGACCAGCCTCATCGTAAAGAACCCCACAAGGGACTGTCAGTGAATAGGCTGCCGATTTGACGGTCTCCATCTCCTCGACGATTACAGTAAGACCGTTGGAAAACTCAAAAACTACTGGTGATGCCATAATTAATTTTACCTTAAACCGACACTGCGCAAAATTTCTCTGTTAAATCTCTTATTTTGATGCTTTGTTACCCTGCATATTATTCATTATAATGACGATATCGCCAAGTGGCATAAAACAAACCGTTTTAAAAAGCATGTGATTTTATGACCTCGTATTGTTACAAATGCAGCACTGCCCTTAGCCTGCCTTCCGGAGAGGTCAGTCGGGGTGCTAGCTGCGATAAATGCTCTACTGATGTTCGATGCTGTAAAAATTGTCGCCATTACGATACCTCTTCATATAACGATTGCCGTGAACGACAAGCCGAACGGGTCCTTGATAAAGAGCGCTCCAATATGTGCGATTACTTTCAATTAGCACACGATAGAAAAGGTGGCTCCGAGGGTAACACCCAAAAAGCGTCGACGCTGGCGGCTCTTGATGATCTTTTTAAAAAATAATTATCGACCGAGTGGCTTGCGATTATCGATAGTGCCACCACCACCCATTTTTACGCCTGACTTGTAATAGCTCTCAGAAAAACCAACCTGCTTGCCGTGAGAAAATTGGGTCTCTTCTTGAAGCTCTCCTGTCTCATAATACTTTCTTTGCAGTCCGTCTTTTACACCACCTTTGAAATTTACCTCGAGCTCTAATTTCCCGCTTGAGTGATATACTTTAGTGAGGCCCTCTTTAAAATTATCCTTATAAGACACACTGCCCCTCACCGAGCCGTCTTTATTGTAATGAGTAGAGACTCCATCCAAGAGGTTACCTTTGTAATTCTCTCTTTTAGAGATCTTGCCTGTGTCAAAATAAGAAATGACTTCCCCCTCTAGCTTGCCATTGATATATTTGGCCTCACGCTTTTTAGCCCCATTATCATGCCACTCGGTCCAGGCCCCGGTTCGCTTTCCCTTAATATAGCTTGCTTTGACGATCACCTGACCGTTTTTCTCAAAAACGCTACACTCACCTTCTCGTAATCCCTGAGAAAAGGCACATGTCTCTTCAATTATTCCAGACTTAAAATATTTTCTTACGGGACCATCAAAAATTCCGCGTGATAATGAAATCTCTGCAAACTTCCGATCTGCTCCATAATAAAGAGTCACTATGCCATCCAAAACACCTTTCGAATAAGTGCCCTTCTCTCTGAGAACTGGCGAACCCTCAACATCCTGATACCGCCGATATTCTCCGTCTAGCACTCCATTCTTTATATGACCTGAAAACCTATCAACACTGGATTTAAAAAATGTGCTCAGTTGCCCGCTTAAAATACCCTCATCATAATTAGCTTTCATTATTTGAGCAGGAGAATTACCTTCAGAATAAAATGCGAACTCACCATCGATCATATTATTTTTGAAGCTGGGCTTTCTAATATCTATCGGCAACAATTTCTTACTCTGCTCATCCTCAAAGCCTCTAATCAAGGAAACCGCATCTTCCTGCGATGTGAGAATCGGCTTTACACCCCTGGCCTTCTCATTTAAGCCGTTAATCAAGAACTTCTGCTTTTCGGAAAAGTTTTGTTTTAACACTCCCCAAGGATAATACTCTTTTAGCACTTCTGTTTTATCGCCGGCTTTTCTCTCCAATAAATAAAGAAAGCCACGGTCATTATAGATATACCTTTTTGTCCGATCCTTTGAAGATAATCTCTCTTTTACTATTCCTCCGAAATAAATCTGACTACTACTTTCAAAGACAGGGTCCGCAAATCCTAGGTTTGCCAATAACAGCACGCTACAAATTAAAACCCAGCTTCGATCTAACATAGTTCTCATATCCAATTGATGCCTTATTCGGCACTCGGCTGATCACTTATCCCTAACTTGTCCATCTTGTACTTCAGGATTCTACGACTTATTCCCAAGAGCTCAGCTGCTCTAGTTTGGACGTAATTAGTTTTGCGAAGAGCTTTTAAAATTATCTCAGTTTCAAATTTTTTTTCTGCTTCCTCAAACGCTAGCTTACCTGAGGTAACTTCGCTGGCGCTTGTTAAACCTAAAGAAGATCTATTTGTAATCTTGGCTGGAAGATCGTCTGCTGTCACTACCTCTTTTTGACACAATGCCACAATACTTTCGATCACGTTTTCCAGCTCTCTGACATTGCCTGGCCACCCGTACTCAGTCATGCTTCTCAGCGCTTCATCAGAAAATCGAATATTTTTCTGGCCGTATTGACTAGATAACTTCTCTAAGAAGTGCCCCACTAGATATGGGATATCTTCATATCGCTCTCGTAGTGGTGGCAAGTTAAGACCAATTACATTAATCCGGTAATATAGGTCCTCTCGGAAAGTACGACCCTTTATGGCTTCTTCCAGGTTTCTATTAGTAGCTGCTATAATTCTAACATCAACCCTTATAGGCTTTGATGAGCCGACTCGATAAAACTCTTGTTCCTGAAGAAAACGTAGAATCTTTACTTGGACCTGCAAACTTAATTCGCCTATTTCATCGAGAAATAGAGTGCCCCCATTGGCCAACTCAAATAAGCCGAGGCGGCGATCCATGGCATGAGTAAAGGCGCCCTTTTCGTGCCCGAACAGCTCAGACTCAATGAGACTCTCCGGAATAGCAGAGCAATTAATAGGAATAAAAGGCTTATCTTTCCGCGCACTCTTAGTGTGAACTAATCGCGCGATTAACTCTTTTCCAGTACCTGACTCGCCCGTGATTAAAACTGTGGTATCGCGCTCAGAAACTTGTTTGACTTTTTGAAATAACTCAGCCATCAGAGGCGATTTGCCTACCATCGGGCCACAATCACGCTCAGGCGACGCAATGTTTAGGCTTCGGACAGGCTGCTCAATCTGAGTGGGAGCTGTAAATGTTGTTGCTTGATTGATAATTCGCTTTAGCTCATCAATATCAAATGGCTTACCAAGATAATCGATTGCGCCATACTTCATAGCTTGAACAGCGGTACGGACGGTATTAGTACCAGTAAGAATTACTATCGGTAAATTTGGTTTCTGTTCTTTAATCGTGCGGAGAGCCTCAATACCATCGATTTTAGGCATGATTAAATCGAGTAATACCATGTCTGGATTTTCTGCTGCGACCTTTGCAACGGCTTCTTCCCCATCTTCAGCAGTGATTACTTCGTAAGAGCTCTTGAGAAGAAGCTTTAAGGAATC
>CAZWGK010000014.1:10559-10913 GCA_964633685.1 uncultured Bdellovibrionales bacterium
TAATTCCAACTTCATCGTCTACTATCAGAATCTTTTTTCGCTCTTCATTCATATTTAAAACCACCTAAAAAACGCGTACTGAAAATAAGATGCTAAACAGTACAAAAAAGTACGAAGTATTTGGCGTAAATTTATGCTTTAATATCGGTAAGTTACATATATTTCTTTAGCGCAGTGTTCAAAAATGAGCAAATCAGTCTAGCCCCTAAATACTCAAGAACTCTCAATAAAACTCCGATCTCTTAACTCAGACTCTTCCTTTGCCAAAAGGTCTTAATGAAAAAGGCTCTTCCACTGTTTATTATTCTGGCAACCCTGTTGGCCTATGCGGGAATCTCATTTGCCACCCCTGCC
>CAZWGK010000014.1:10923-20485 GCA_964633685.1 uncultured Bdellovibrionales bacterium
TACATAAAGTTTTTAGTAAATCGCGGAACTCTTATTGCTAAACTACCACCAGCGACTAATTCAGTCTCTATTAAAAGAGCCAAAGCCTCGTTTAATGCTCAAGATGTGACAGGCACCCCTCCCGCTCTCGTAAGTTTAAAAAACTTGTCACTTAAAAATATGTTCTGGCAAGACGGTGTAATTGACGACATTAATGGTGGCTCGCCTTCAACGAACTCGTGTCAGCAATATCCAGGGAAGCAGGTTGACGGCGAATCTGCTGGTCAGTTCGCCTGTTACCTGGCGCAAGACCTAGCGCGTTCATTTGAGATTGCATTAAAAGGCGAAAATACCTTTTGTTACCTCCGTAAAATGATATCCGCAGAAGAAGGCGTAACAGTCTCTGGTGCGAGCTCTGTTGCTAAGGCCCTGGCTCCTAACAAAGATAACACACCAAAATTAGTAAAAGTTGAGATCTCTGGTATGCCGATTGGTGGAAATCCAGATATCTTTTTTGTTATCTCTGGTCAGGCCACAAATAAAGCAAACAATAATTACTACGAACACTCTCTCTTCTTTTGCGAAGGTGGAGCCAATCCAATCCGTTACGAAAATGGTAAAATTTCGAAAAACTTCGTGTATCAGGTTCACTCAATTGATGCTGACCCCTCTCACGGCGACTCGACCAGCTTAATTTCATCGAAGATCGCTCTAGTCGACGGAAAATTGATATTTAATCCTAATGCAGACAAAGAAATCTCGGCGGCCAGCTCAGGCCATTCCTGCACCTATGCCGAACTAAGTGCCACATTTAAGAATGGTAAGATCAAGCAAAAATCAAACTCCTTATGCTCAGGAAATCAGAGAGCTTCCTACTCAGTGCTCAAGTATGCTGGGCAAACTGTGAACGCTCTAAGATTTCGTGAGGGGGCAGTTAAGACTCAAGGCTTCACCAATATCACTGAGTTTCGTGAAGACCGCTACGTTTCTGCTCCTCAAAACGCCGAATTTAATTCAGATTTAACCCAAGTAGATATAGGCTCAGACCCTTTCTATGCATCACCCCCAAATATAGACAAATCTATCCTCAACACATTTGACTGCACCCGCACCGACCAAGATGCGACAATCTTTATGGATTTTTCGAATCAATATCTTGATGAATACACCGCTAGCTGCAAAGACAAATCACTCCAAGATATGAACTTCTGCCGCCAAGACTCTGACTTGAGTCAGGCAGAGAATAACTTCCACACGTTGTGTCCTTAGGTCGTGATGCTGTAAAAATACCGGAAATTTATTGAGCCAGAATCAAATAAGGCCGTCCAAAGCTTTTTTTATTCGTGTCCGTTTCATTTTCAGATTTTTCATCTTCTTTTTAAGCTTAGGCACTAAACCGACCTTTTTTATTTTAAGTTTTAGCTTTTTGATTTTCACTTTAACATCCTTCAACGCGTTGACCAGGGCTTCAACCCGATTGGAGTCATTATCTGGCGTAATTGAGGGAGTAGGCGAAAAATATTCACTCGGAGAAGGCGAAGGCTCAGTAGTGGGCGATGGCGATACACTCGGTGACGGACTCGGAGATGGTGAAACTCTGGGAGATGCACTTGGTGATGGGCTTGGCGATGGTGTTGAATTAAGGTCGCCTCCACTACCAATCCCGTTCGCATTCTGACAATCGGCAACTAGTGAATTGAGTGTGGTTTGATACCTCTGAGTGTTGTTCACACCATCAGCAGCAGTAATCTCAATTATATCTGCGCTATTTAAAGAACTGAGATTAAAATCAAAACTACCGTTGGGGATGTTCGACTGTTCAGCCAAAGTTTCCCCATTTGATTTCACTGAAACCACCATCAGGGTGCCAGAATCATCCCAAAATCCGACCCTCAAGGTTTTTGGATTACAATCGCTACCAACTAATTGAGAGGAAATTGATGGATGATAGGTATCATATTTGGCGACAAACGGAGATGCCCCTCTATCTCGTGGCATGTGATTATCAATCCAGGTTCCCAATTTATATACCCACTGAGCACCTTCAAGGTTCTCTCCGTGACACAGATTCAAAGCCGTCTGGTGTAGCGAACTAAATCTAAATCCCCAATTCCCCTGCCCCAAATTTGGTTGATATTCAGGCAACGAATTATCCCGACCATCAGTACGCTCGCCTCGAGCTGCCCAAAATACAGCACTGCCAAGAGCGCCATTAGTCGAATCTGCAAAGTTTCTGTCAACAATTTTTTGGTAGGCATCCGCTTCAGTGCTAAACCCAAATATTGCCACCGCTTGAGAATTATTCGATCGATCTAAATTATGACACGAGCCACAATACTCATTAAATTTCGGCCAAATATCGCTTTTCCATTCGGGGTAATCCAGAGATGGGGCGCTTGAAATTTTCATCACTGGACGGCAAAAGGAATTGTAATCTAAATGGGGAGTCTGATTAACCAGATCTAAAGGCGGCTGTTGTGAAGATTGAGTACCCTCGAATGGTATGGCAGCTCCTTCCTCGTGCTGATGACAGCCTCCACAGTCAGTTCGTATCTCGCGCGGTTTAAGAGAATGCCAGCTCCTCACATCAACTAGCTTCATTCCATACCGTCTGTCTAATAACTTCATCTCAAAGGGTGCGTTTGCTGGAATCATCGCCTTGAATGACTGATCTGCCTTGCCCTTTACACTATAGACTCCTAACAATTTATTAAGCTCTTGGGCTGGACCCAAATCAGTTTCATAACCGGGGTTATAAGAATGTGACATATTTGTACGATTACTAGTCAGGTTTATTGAGACTCCTAATACATTTTCAGGTTTCAAATATTCACAAAAATTAGCCTGATTTTGAACGATAGTAAGACCAGCTGAATTCTTAACTACGATATCCTCCTCCTGATTTTTATTCATGACCTCAGTATTCGGAGAGTATGGTGTTTGCCCGTTTGGTCCTAAATAACAATCAAACGGCATGCGATCTGTATTATAAAGCGCCGAAGTTCCTACTTCAGCATAGGGCATGCCAACGGGGACATTGGAATGGGTGGCTATTAATGATGGAGAGAACTGCTGAGTATCATCATCACCAGTACGAGCCTGCCATGAAATTACTGGCCGTGGCCAAACCAATGAATATGAATTAGAGAGGTCTAAGACTACTTTAAAAATACCGGTCTCGGTGTCTAAATTCGGCTCATCAAAAACAGAAAACGCATTTAGATTCGGTCTATAAACAATCTGTCCCCGATAAATATCCCGATTGCCCTCAGAATCAAGAATTTTACCATTTGCGCTAGTCGGGGAGTAAGAGAAGAGAAGCTCATCTGGTCGGGCGCACGCAGGTGTTGTCATTTTACCCTCCCAGACCCCATTAATCTTATCAGCTGGATCATCGCCTGCAGTTATTCCAACCGAAATGACATTTGCGCCAACTTGCTGCGGAATCAATCCCCAATATCCATCTCCAGAGTATGTGTTGGATCCAGCTTTCGAGACATCTAATGCCCAAAGATTTCCAAATCCCTCATTATTTTGATTGTAATACCGAGTCGCAATTAAATAATCTCCTGGTATTTCACCCTGCGTCTTTACGCAAAAGGTGCTTAAATGAAACGCCTCTGGATTAGCTCCGTATCCGATCAGTGGATACCACTTGCCTGCTGAATTCATCCCCTGAATTTGCCATTGGCGCGCATCATGCGTAGTGGCCTGATACGAGAATGCTATTCCATTTCTCATTCGATTCGGGCTCAAAGCAGAAGTTGTGGTGTAGTATTGTAATTGGCGATGAATACCTAGACTGCCATCACTATTTATATCCGCCTCAAATATCGAAAATGTATGGTTAGCATCGCCAATACTCATGCCTTGATTTGAATTCCCTATTCTTTGTTTATCCGAAACATATACTAATTTCAGACCATCTTCAGTCTGCATCTCCTCAGCGTGCATATAGACCGTACCCCAATTGTTGTTACCCGGCCCAAGCGCACGCGTAGGATTAAGCGCATCTTTGAATCTATCAGAGGCAAGTTGATAGCCATTCGAGTCATAGACTCTAAAAGTTAGCCTCTTTGCCTGTAAATTAGATACGTCAAATTGGCTATTTTGATGGAGCGGGCTCAGATCGATCCAATAAAGGTCGGCACCCTTTTTTGATAATTTGTGAATCCCATAACTTTGCGGAGTATCATCAGTAGCATCATGAAAGTACGAAAAGTAAACTCGATTACCATCAATACTTATATTTGGTTCCACAACAGAACCTTTCTCCAGTTGATTAAGTGGAGTATCAATTAGGCCAGGGATATTTTGATGAGATGGGAGCGGAAATAATTTTCTGATAGCGCCACCGGGCAAATAAATCCAGAGATGATTACCCGCATCTGGATTATTTGCCGAAAGCACGTCTGTGCCATGGTGATATTCACCATCTCGGCCTCCGCTATTCATTATAACTTCACGAATTCTTGCCCCGACAAAAACGACTGGATATGGTAGATTAACGAAGCCCTCAGAACGATTAGAATTAAGGACAGTTTTCCAGGTTTGAGTAAATCCACTCTCGCAGATGACAAAAAGAGACAAAACCAAGAAAATACCAAAAAACCACCTTCCTAGCATTCCTGAACACCTTTACAACTCAACATCAGTAGGCTTGAAGGAACTGCCTGCATTAAAGTCTGCAACTACTGTGCCGAGCCTGACTACGCCTGAATGCAAAATGGTACCTATTTAAAATATAGGTATAAATGCTCAAGAAATCGGAGTGTTATAGAATAGCTAAGGAGACACCCTTATTTTTTGAATATTCGCCGCGCCTCTCTGATTCCGAAACAGAGTGCATCGATATCCTCAAAGTCGGAATAAACTGCGAGACTCGCCCGAGCTGTAGCCTGCAACTTTAGAGCCCTTAGGGCTGGCATAGCACAGTGGTGCCCCGCTCTAATTTGAACATTGACCGACTCAAATATGGTCCCCAGGTCATGGGGATGAACACCTTCGACATTAAATGGGATTATTGAACGTTGCGCACCTACTCCGCGAGGTCCATAAATCTTTACTCCTGGCTCTTTACTCAACTGCTCGATGGCATAATCATGAACAGTATTTTCATGTGCTGCAATTTGATCTAACCCGATCTCCTGCACGAAATCGATCGCTGTAGCTAGCCCAATTACCTCTGCAATTGCTGGAGTGCCGGCCTCAAAACGACGAGGAATCTCAGCCCAAGTAGAGCCCTCAGTGGTAACCTGCTCTATCATGTCGCCACCACCCAAAAATGGCCCCATCTCCTCAAGAATCTCAGGCTTGCCATACAGAACCCCGACCCCTGTCGGACCATATAGTTTATGCCCTGTAAAAACTAAAAAGTCTGCGTTCAAACTCTTTACATCGACTGGAGAGTGAACCACGTATTGTGTGGCATCCACCAAAACTTTGGCACCGACACTGTGCGCTAACTCAATCATCTGCTGAATCGGCAACACAGTTCCGAATGCATTTGAGTGGGCTACAAATGAAACTAGCTTGGGCCTACCCTCTTTTATTTTTTTACTAAAATCATCAAAGTTTAATGAAGCATCCTCATTAATCGCAGCGAAATCCACCTTGACGCCACGCCTATTAGCTAACATCTGCCATGGAACGATGTTGCTGTGATGCTCTAATAGAGTTAATAAAACTCTATCTCCACTATTTAACTTTTCGCCGTAAGAGTAAGCCACCAGATTAATCATTTCAGTGGCATTTTTACCGAATATTATAGAGCGATCGTCTGGGGCCCCGAGAAATTGCGCTACTTTTTTTCGAGCCGCTTCATACGCTTCTGTGGCATATGCCGACAATCTATATGCCCCACGATGAATATTGGCGTGCTCGAATTTCAGATAGTTAGCCACTCTATCCACCACAACCTCAGGTTTCTGGCTACTTGCGGCACTATCCAAAAATGCCATGTGCCCGCCCGCCTGATTAAATATGGGAAATCGAGCTCTTATATTTAGACCTAAAGTGTTGTTATTCATGAGATATTAATAAGATATATGAGCAAGTCATTCAAGTTTAGCCTAAAACCTATATATTCGACATAAGGGTCCGAGTTCTGGTTCTGCCTCCTGTTTAAAAAAGCATCTGGCAAAGGAGGCGACCATCATTTTTTTCTTGACTAGAAAATTCATCATTTGCTACAGTCCCCGCTCCTGTAAGAGGGAGTGAATTAGTAGTGATTAATCTCCTCCTCTTTGCTTCGCCCTTTGGATACCCCACGTTGGATTTCCCACTATGGATTTCCTTCTAAGCTGGGGTCTTTATCGGTGTGACAAGGGTGAATCAGGTAACTGAAATTGACTCAGCATCTGTTAAAGCCGGTTTAAAAAAATCGGGTTAGCGTAGGGGTCTATTTCGCTAAAATTCGAGCGAAGAGTTGGTATATAAATTTTTGTTTTGAATAGGACGGAATATGAAGCTCTGGTCAAATGGTTCAACTGCATCAAACAATGGTTCTCTTCCAGAGAAGCGTCTTTTGGCCGCCGTTCTTCAAAGAGCTGTAGCTGATTACGTCGGCGGAGAAGCCGAGCTTAAAGCTGAAGCCAAGTCTTGGTTGATGACAGAAGAAGCCAGCGATGCTCCTCTTACATTTAAGTTTATCTGTGAGGCTTTAGATCTAGACGCTGGCTCTCTACGTAAAGCTATTGAGTTCCAAGCAACCCACAATATCGGTGTTGCAGAGATGGCCATATAGGTTGGGCTCTTAAAAACCCCCAGACCCTAAAAGCGTAAAAACCCTCCTCTTGGAGGGTTTTTTATTGTTCAAAATTCAGTAAATACCCTTATTTCTAGAACGGTCGCTGTAAATACCTGGTTATATTAGAGCTGATTGCCAGAAAACACTTCTACCCTTAAAATATAAGAAGGATTAAAAAAAATAGGCTTCTTAGGGCTGACTGGGTCATCTTATAAGATATGCACCTGGGACAGACAGGATAACTATACTCTGAGGTTTACGCATGCATCCATCAAGCAAAAGAGGAAACAATCCGGAAGCCTGGAATAAACTTTTAGAGCTTCTAGATGACAAATTGCAGCTAGGTCTTTTAGACCATCTGAAAAGAGTCTCTTCTTATCACGTCGAAGATAAAACCTTAACCTTACAACCTGAAAACACCAAAGATCATGAATATTTGAGCAAAAGCGGCGTAGCTCAGCAGTTATCGATCTTTGCTCGCGAAGCCTGCAAATGCGAAAAGGTTGTCTTAAATAAGCCAAACCCTTAAACTCGCCTAGATGGCCACTGAAGATAAAAAAAAGTGCCCTGAATGTGGGGCAAAAATAGAAGTAAAGACGAAGTTCTTTCCGTTTTGCTCAGAGCGTTGCAAAATGCTTGATTTGGGGGCTTGGGCCCAAGAAAAGTACAGAACCCCCTCCTCCGAACCCCCTGGGGCATCCGAAGAAGAGGGCAATTAAACTATCTCTATTAGGTATGCCTTCTTATTTTATGCCACTCATAAGCCTGAGAGTTGGCGGCATTTATTAATCCTGCTCTTAGGTAAGTCGGGTCGATTCCCAGACAGTCGCAGACATTCACGAAGGAAAACACATAATCAGTCTCTTCACTATTAATCCATTTTACCGCCTCGTGATATCTCTTCTTCTCTTCCTCACTCTCTGCGCACATGAAATTTATAAAAGATTGAATTCCATCAAAAAGAAGCGCCGATAACAGAGCATGCTCACCCTGAGGGACTTTAGCTCTAATCTCAAACTCAGTTGTCTGAGCTATTTGAGCACTTAGTTCGGGTCTATTGTTGTTGTTATTGGTCTTCATAAGGCCTCCTCTCTTGGTTTAAGCCACTTTCTGGCTATAACCTTAAGATGTAAGAGGCCCGATTTTTGGGTCAAAATATTGACGAAAATCCCCCCTAACCTTCCAACTAGTTAGAGGGGATTATTAAATCAACCCACAATTCTGAAGCAGGTTAACGAGGTCAGATGCGAGTTAAGCTGGCATGCAGGAACTACATACCAAGCAGCGGTGTTAGGATCCCATTTGATATGACTGTTATCACCACAGCTAGAGTAACCCTGCTGACTAGAGAGGGCCCTCGCCATAAAACCCCAGGAGCGACAGATCTTATCAGCAGTAAAGTTATCAGATTGATAAGAAGAGCCAGGTCCTGGAACAGGAGCTCCCGGAATCCCATTTAACGAAACCACCGCACTGGTTATGGAGTTTCCGAAGAAACACTGAGTGCCTGAAGCTGGCACATTATTACCCCGATCACTAAATGGCGCATCAATAGTTCCCTGAGCACACTCAACTGGAGCTGACGCAGTTGCGTTGCCACTCATAGCCCTAAGGAGTGGGAATTTATGCCCTCCAACTGGATGAGAGTAATACGCCACTGCGACTCTGTTTGCATGCAGTCCGTAACACCAGCTGGCTATATAATTGGTTCCTGAGTTCTGCACAAATCCAGTATCGCAGAGCACTGGAGAGGCAGTTAAATCAATCGAAGTATCATTCGCAGCCGCCACCTTGATAACTGTGCGTGTTTGCCAGATTCCCCCTGGCAATAACCGCACCTGTCCAAATGCAATAGCTGCAGTGGTATTTACCTTAAATTTTATAGGATCCATTACGTAAGTGACGTATGGAACTGGTTCATTCAGTCGATTATCTACGATAGTAGTGACCTGAGATTGAGACAATCCAGCAGCACCGGCGGGTCCCTGAGGACCAACTGGCCCCTGCGGCCCTTGTGGACCAGGCGTGCCCTGAGCCCCCTGAGGACCTTGTGGACCTTGAGGACCTTGTGGGCCTTGTGGGCCTGTAGCACCGTTAGCACCATCCTTTCCTGGAAGCCCTTGTGGCCCTTGAGGCCCTTGCGGCCCTTGCGGACCAGGCTCAGCTAGTATACCGGTGGTTAGATTCTCAATATTTTCTCCAACTACCTCCAAAGCGGTGTTTTTTATCTCATCAACATTAAGAAATTGAGCTATCTGCCCTTCTTTAGTTCGAACTGCCTTGTAGCCTTTAGGACACTTAGTTCCAGTCTTGGCCAAAACTACCTTCACAATATGTTGTTCAGTGACCAATTTACCGCCGTAAACGCGGTCAACCCTTACAGACTCAGCACATAACTTATCTGCATATGCTGTTGATAAATTTACAACTAGGAACGTGGCCAGGACTATGGCCCCAAAATGATACTTCATATTTCCCTCCCGAAACATCAGACCACCCAATTGGTCCGAGATTTCAAAAGGGTTATGTCAATCTACACTCAAGATGTAAAGATAAGGTGGCACTTTTTTTAAAAAATAACTAAGAAGGGCCCAAAATATTGTTGATTCTAAATGGCCATAAAAATGCGTAACCTACCATAATCACAGCCAAACATGCTGGAATTAGCGGAGAAAAGGTTCCTGCAATAATAGGCACTAAAAGAAGGATTCCACACACAATAGCTGCTATTTTAGCCTCAGCCTTGGCCCATCTTAACTTCTCCCCTAGGGCGTTAAGACAGGATAGAACCTCGGGGCCTCGATTAAAGACTACAACTTCACCATCAGAACCCGT
>CAZWGK010000014.1:20495-21696 GCA_964633685.1 uncultured Bdellovibrionales bacterium
GACTGAAACAGCTCTAGGCATGCCCCCATCGCCGTTGGTAGCGATACTCTTTAAATCATTAAACAAGAGTATATCCCCAAGAGAGCCAATCTTCTCCGCTCTGCTCTTCTCATCAAGTGAGCCAAAAATACTAGATAACTCAAATCCAAGTTTTTGACCCTGCACGTCTAGCATATTTTGAGGAGTAGATCCCATCAAGACTGCCCGCACGCCTCTGTTCTTTAGAGGGTCGAGTCCTCGATTTTTAAATTCAGTCGAGGCACTTTCGAATATAATTCGCGCTACTATATCTTCGCCTAAGGCTACAAACAGAGCCTGGCTTCCCCCATTCGAGGCCAAATCAGAGCTTTGGAAATGAACCCCTCTATCAAGAAGAAAATCCTCATGTCCTACCGTAATTTCAGAGCCCATTATATTTCCGATGACTCCGCGACCATCGTACTCCCGAAAATCTTCAACCTTAACTTCGCCAGGCACCACTTTCTCTTTTTGAACAAGTAACTTCACAACCTCCCTGAAAGTCTGGTGCTCAGCTCGCAGGGCCAGGGCCAGGACTACCCCTCCTAAACTTTTCCGATCCACACGAGAATCCATAATATCGAAATTCACACTGCGCGGCTCCCTGAATAAAGCAATTGGATCAGCCACAAATACTGGTGCTCTAACTAAAGCGAGCTTATCGAGAACATTTGTCCCTTTTATCAAAAGACCCTGCACAAAAGCCCTACTTAGAATGGCCTCTTTTAGCCCTGAAAGGAGATCAAGCGGCACTACCAATAGTGCGACCGATAAAATCGAAACTACGACTGTCGCTACTGCACTAATATCAGAAGTCTCATAGGCTGAGATTACCCCGCCTAATACAGCGCAAAAAATAAGCGATAAATTGGCGATAGTGAGGTAGTGCTCACTCTCTTTGGTGACCACTTTAACAGGACTAACCTGTGACAACGCCCCATCAAATGCAGCTCCAACTGATTCTCCTTGTGTCAGCCCCACCTTTACATCTATCGGCCCACTCACGATTCTAGAGCCTGCAAAAATCTCACTACCTCGCTCCTTCGCCCGAAGTGCTGTATTACTTAATAAAATAAAAAGAGCACGATTTATCGTGCTCTTTTCTTTGCGATAGGTTATTTTAATCGATTTCGCAATCTATTTAGATTGTCCTTTGCGCCTTCAGCTATTTCATCAATTCTTT
>CAZWGK010000014.1:21706-22264 GCA_964633685.1 uncultured Bdellovibrionales bacterium
ATACTTTCGTTCTTCAACTATGGCAGAACCCTCGGTCACGACTCCATCACAAGGAGCATACTCGTTGGGAAGAATCTTTATCATATCGCCTGGTCGAAGCAATGCTGACGACACCATTACTGCCTCCTCAGGCGGGAACAGAACTCCTTGGGAAGTATCGGTTGAGGCTTTAAACTTATCCATCGGCCTAATGACTCTACCTGTTGGAGCAATCTCGGCCAACGTCGCTGGCGCAGCACTCCTAAACAATACGCTACCTTTTGAGCGCAAAAACAACGCGATAGAGAAGACGAAAGCAAACAAAGAGTAACGCGCGGCTGCCTCCTGCGATTCGATGACCTCAGGGGTTACGAAAGCAAACCATAGCGTACTTAGCGATAACACTGCATTCGCCAGAAATAGCGGCAAATCAAGGCTTACAACAACCCGCGAGAGCCCTGAAGCAATCTTGGGCAAGAGTGCACCAGAGATCGCTACCGCCGCAAACGCCGCCAGTGCCGACTCTGTAATTACGATCACATTTAAAACTGACTCCTCGACCCCACCAAACGTCCCCTG
>CAZWGK010000015.1:0-4797 GCA_964633685.1 uncultured Bdellovibrionales bacterium
GGGTCCATCCTAAGAGAGGCGTTGATTACTACTGCGAGATGATAAAAATATTAAAAAACATCCTACCTCATATACATGTTAAGGGTTTCACTGCGGTCGAATTAGAAGTCATGTTCAAACGAAGCCGCATGAGCATTGAAAATGGACTGAAAACTCTCAAATCTGCGGGACTTGATTCCCTACCAGGTGGCGGTGCTGAAATTTTCGACCCAGAGATCCGAAATCAAATATGTGCCACCAAGGCTACTGGTGAGACTTGGCTTGCCATACACCGCACAGCGCACAAACTCGGAATACCCTCCAACTGCACAATGCTGTACGGCCATATCGAATCTTACGAACACCGACTTAAACACATGGCTGACTTGCGCGCACTTCAAGATGAAACTAAAGGGTTCAATACATTCATCCCTTTAAAATATCGGAATGAGAATAACGGCCTCTCTCATCTGCCAGAAACTACTCAACAAGAGGATTTAAAAAACTACGCGGTAGCCCGTTTATTTTTGGACAATATTCCACACATCAAAGCATATTGGCCGATGATTGGTCGAACCACTGCAGCCGAAAGCCTTCATTACGGAGTCGATGATCTTGATGGCACTATTGATGACACAACCAAGATCTACTCTATGGCTGGATCCGAAGAGACTAATCCTAGCCTTTCTACCGAACAACTAGTCCAACTAATAAAAGCCGAAGAACATGTTCCTGTAGAGAGGGATTCAATTTATAGAAATTTTACTCAGGCTTAGTCCTTATATAATCCTGGCGATACAAATATAGTCTGGTCTCTTATAGTCGCTAAGGCATCTTCAAAAAACCGCAAACTGAGATGCGGCTTAACGCTGTGAATCTGCACAATATCAACCCCCAATAGGTCATTAGCCACTGTAATGATTCCAGACTGAACTAGGGTCACTAAATCCCTCTCCTGAAAATCACTAAATATCTTGTCTACTATCTGGCCCCTCTGCTTCGGCGAGAGGTTCTCTACTAATCCCAAAACAACTAGATTCCTCGCCTCGACCTCGGCCAATACACTGGCAATCGGTGAAGTTTTTATTGCGTACTGTAAAAGTTCCTCTTTGGTCCCTTCCGCCGCTCGATCGCTTATACTTTTATGCCAAACACTCAAAGCTAGCTGACCAAAACTACATAGAAGAATTCTGTTGAATAAGTCATCTCGCCCAACCGACGCTGTTTTTAAGATTCTGGTGCCAAAATCATAACCTGAGCAGGTTACCGCATGCCTACTAAACTCTCCAAGATTTCTCTGGGCCCGATCAGAAATAAGAGCTATGACTCTATCTTCATTACGACGGACATGCCCTCTGGTCACATTTACCAAATCTTCAGATACCAGCACCACTGTTGAGCTTGATTCCGGCGATTCCGTCTTAATTTTGGCAATAAAGTTTAAAAAACTTGCCTCTTCCATCTCGGATCTTGTAACCCAAGAGTTAACGTACGAAACGAGCGCCCCCGTTATGTTTTTTCTAAACGCATCAAATCCTTTTGCCGCCACCTCAGCCGCGCTTTTTTGCATTAATCCATCAAGCCGAGATTGATACTCCCGTGATTTTTCCAGATTAAATCCCGCCGGGTCTTTCTCTTCTTGAAACGCAGGGTCGACTAAATTTATTTTTACCTTAAGAGTGGAATCTGTTTTTAATCGTGCTCTCAGTTGATCTAACAACTCCAATCTAAAAACAATTCTACTCTGGAATCCCGCACCTATCTCCGACCCCAACATCTCTGTCGAATACTGATTTAAAAAAACATTCCAAGTCTCATCACTTTCCGAGAAGTATCTAGTTAATGTATCGGATTGAGCTTGTGCTGTTCCACCTTCTTGGATGGGCAAATCCAACACCAAATTTAATTGGCTTGATGGCTGCATTTTATTAAAAACCCAATCTTTGACCTTCACTGCAAGGTCGACAGTGTTTTCCTGAGATTCACCAAAAACTAACCATAGATGATTATGTGGTCGTCTATCTCTGGCTGGAAGGCTAGCAAAATCCAGAATGCTCCTATCCTCAAGCCCACCTTTAAAGGTTTGACCAGCTATAGCATCTAATTCTTTCGGTAATTTAGGATTATTTTCAGGACTTGGCCCTGACCAGATATCTTCCCCCACTCTCTCCCCCTAGAGACAAATTTCCCCAAAAAATTTATAGCAGAGCGATGATAACTACTCAAATTAAGCTGAGCGAGACATCGCCTTCTCAATCATCCGATTCATGAGATTGTTAAAACGTTCACGGGCTCTTCTTAAAGAGTCCACGCTTCCTTCCGCAAGGTCAGCTTGAAAAGCGGCTTCTTCTTCTATCATAGCCAGCTCTTCAGCTGCATCATCACTCATTAAATCACTAATAGCAGCTATATCTCTCATAGCCGCCTCATGTTTAGATATCTCGATTTTGATTTTATTTACTGTGTTGTTGTATTCATTACTCATAAATTCTCCTTATTCAAACCTATTTCGTAAGTGAGCTTAAAAAATCAATTCCTTTTAACTGATTGAAAAGCCCCGACATAAATCGCAGTTGATGTTCATCACTCATGTCATACCAGCCATGTGCATTCATCTCGGCCATCTGAAGCTTGTAGTCTCCATAAACCTTCAAAGTTTTTATAAAAGCTCGATGGAAACTTAATGGGTCTGGACAATCTTTGGCTAAAAAATCGAGCTTGGCATTGAACATTTCATTGACTGTTGTTTTTATAGCCAACATCTTGGGTGGTAACTCTGTATCGGCTCCGGAAGAAATTCTCAGATCACTTAAGTAAATATTTATTCTTTCTAAATCTTCAAAATCTTGAATTACATTATCGGCAATTTTGTTTAATGCCTCAGCACTCGCACTAGCTTTCAATTTATTTGCGATATCTACTCTAAACTTTTCAAGAGTAACATCAATTCCCTTTCTCATCACTGCACCCTCGACTTTATCGCCTAACTTTCCGAGTAGCTGATGAGCCTTTTCAAATTTCTCAGACGCTGATTTTAATGAGTTTGTAATGCCATTTGCTCGAGCAATCGAATCATCTAATTTTTTATTTAATTCCACTGCCGAGAGATCGCTCTTGAGGATCGATATTACTTCTTTCTCAAAAACCTTCTGGGCTTCTTTGGATAATTTTTGGCCAGTGATTTGCTCAACTTTTGAGTCATAAAGAGTATTAAACTGCTGTAACTGGGCACCGATTTTTGCAATGATTATTCTATTTTCTTTCGACCTAGCCTCAAAATCGGTCACCACAGGTTTAAATGACTCTAACTCTTCAGCTGTCTTTATTGCGGTAAACTTTTCAATTACGCCAGCTTTCTCCCCTTTTTCGCCTGTTCTTAGCAGCTTAGTCTCTTCAGTAGAAAACCAATCTGAGAGGGTAGTAAATAGTTTTTGGGAGGCTTTAATTTTTATAAACTCAGGCTTATCAATCGGCTCGATATGGTCAGCCAACCCCTGCTTTATCTTCGAGTTTTCAGTTTGCGCCGCATAAATCTTTTTTACCTCCCCTTCGATTCCCTCAGACAAGGCAAAAGCATTATTAAGATCTGCTACTACATTTGATAAAGACTCTTTTATTCCCTCAAAATTTTTGGTCTCGAAGGCCTCTGATTCTAATACCGCACTTAATACTTCGTCCCTTTTTTGTGTAAAAGAATCCTTAATTTTGTCGGCTCCGAATACAGACTCCCCCCTGATAGCTATTCGAGTCTTTTCTAGCTCAACCCCTTTCTCATTTAGACTAGCGATAAATCCATCTGAGCTTTCCTTAAAATCAATAATCGATGAGAGCACCTGATGATTCGATTTCTTAATCTCAGCCATCTCTTTTTCAAATGCCAAATATTTCTTTGCAAGAGCGATCACAGCATCTTTACCTTGGTCATTTAATGCTCTGGCATCTGCTTTGGTAAGCTCTGAAACACTTTTATTAGTTTCATCTTTCAATACTTGATTTATCTCTTCGACTTTTTCCTTATATCTCTGCAAGTATGCGTTCTCGGCATTGCTGGCAATTGAAAGAATTTTGCTTGTACTTTCATCAGGTGTACTTAGTGCTAGTTCTCTCAACGCATGGCACTTGGCTCCAAGCTCATGATCATGCTTTTCTATTCTTCTTAGCACTTCCAGATAATCAGCGACCTTTTCTCTCTCGAGTGTTTGTTGACTACGAAATACGCTCATTACCTTATCGAAAGTCTTTGCTAGAAAACTCTTCTCAGAGGCTAGCTCCGTAGCAGATGACAGAGGGATATCTATCGGAGGATTTTTGAGAGTTTCGAGAGGATTAGGTTCCTTTTCAATTCCAGGGATATGCGAAAAAGATGTCTCAGTCATTGGACACTCCAATCAAGAGTTTAATCTCAGAAATCCAGATACGAGAATGTTATGGAGGGTTTTTGATTATTTGTGATGTCGGACTGAACCCACTGGATATTTTATAAATAACTCATGCAATCCAGTATGTTAGCACATATTCGCAGCAACGGCTGAGACTAATACAATATCATCCGCTGAACAACCGCGTGAGAGATCCATCCACGGTCGTGACAAACCCTGAAGCAGCGGGCCAACGGCTTTAGCCCCACCGATTCGCTCGGTAATCTTATAGGCAATGTTACCTGCATCTAAATTCGGGAAAATAAAAACATTCGCATCTCCCCTGATTGGGCCATTAGGATTTTTTCTAGCAGCGACACTCGGAACAAATGCCGCATCAAATTGCAGTTCACCATCAATTATCAAATTTGAATCCCGTGATTTCACTAGCTCCATGGCT
>CAZWGK010000015.1:4807-22149 GCA_964633685.1 uncultured Bdellovibrionales bacterium
GCTCATGCTTAGCGGAACCTTTCGTCGAAAAAGATAACATCGCCACATGAGGCTCTTCTCCCGTTAATTTTTTGTGATTAGCCGCGGCGGATAGGGTTATATCAGCAAGCTCTTCAGAGGTTGGGTATGGAATCAAGCCACAGTCGGCATAGGTAAACACGCGGCCATCTTTGAGAATCATTAGAAAAAAACTGGAAGCCGTCTTTACACCTGGCGCCGTTCCTAAACATCTTACTCCCGCACGAAATACATCAGCAGTCGTATTAACTGCTCCTGAGACTGCACCATCAGCTTTTCCAGCTCTCAAGAACATGCCGCTGAAATACAGAGAGTCGCACATTAATTTTTGGATCTTATCAATAGACTCGCCCTTGCCCTTTCGAAGCTCCGCATAATCCTTTTCAAGCTGCGCTTTTATGGGATGCTCCGAGGGCACAATTATCTCAACTCCTGGAATCTCTTTGACTGCACTTCGCTCCTTAAATACAAGTGCCGGCCTGGCAAACCCCCTGGAGAGAATCATTCGAGCTGCTTCTTGCATCCGAACATCTTCTCCTTCTGTTAAAAGAATTATAGGTGGGCTTTTGCCATCACTCTTAGCGGTTCTTCCACTGGCCGATGCAAATAAGGTATGTTCAATAGATTGAGTGGCCACTATTTTAACCTCAAACACATAAAATTAGTTTATTTGGAGATAGCTTGTCCCGACACCTACCTACCCTTGTTATAGCTCTATTAGCAATGACCGTCTATTGGGTTACTGTTCCATTTGAATTTGTGTTGGACGACGCTGTCCATATTCTTAACAATAAAAATGTCACAGAGGCCTCGGGTTCTATTGCCAGCATATTTCTGTCACCTATTGAGCCTGGCAATATTTATCGCCCATTCCTTATTTTAACTTATAAACTAACCCATAATCTTTTTGGACTTATTCCCGAACCTTTTCATATTACAAACATATTTCTTCATCTTATAAATACCCTCATTATATATTTTTTAGCACTTCAGATTCCTGCCCTAACCAAATTAGCTTGGCTCGCGGCCGCTATCTTTGCAGTTCATCCAATTCATGTAGAGGCGGTAGCAAATATCTCGGGGCGCTCTGAACTTTTGTGTCACTTTTTTGGTCTATTCGCTGCCTGGTTTGCTCTAAGACAAGGCTCATTAATAATCCGCGGCTCGATAATCTCATTCTTACTAACGTTTTCTCTACTAACTAAAGAAAGTGGCATTTCTTATCTCATAATTATCCCTTTACTAATGTGGTATCAAAGTCGCCCTCTAAGTGAAATTTTTAGAACGCTCGCTCTGCCCGCGATAATTTCTTTTGCAACTTACGCATCGCTAAGAATTGTTGCTCTGGGCGGTTTTTTTGCCCCGAATTATACGACCGAGCCCCTGGATAATCCCCTGGTCATTGCGTCGTTTATGGATCGCATTTTTACCGCCATTTATATTCTGGGATTCGGGTTCTACAAGAGCGTCTTCCCGGTAAAACTTAGCGCGGATTACTCTTTGAATGAGTTAACTACCCTAAGGCCAGGTGCTGACTGGGTAGAGTTTCTAGTAGTTGTCGCCGTAATTGCTGCCTCCATTTACTCGATTCTAAAAATCAAAGAGAGGGGACTCAAGGGTTTTATCGGTGGCTGGACAATATCCTCATTGCTTGTCACAAGTAATATTATTTTTATTTCGGGCACTATTTTTGGAGAGCGGCATCTTTATCTCTCTAGTTTTGCAATCTGTTTAATTTTCGCTTGGGTAATTCTCTCGATAGATCAAAGGCTATTGTGCAAGTCTTTTGCCACTTTGCTGATAGGATTATTTTTTATTAAAACAGTGAAAGAAAACTGGGTATGGCAGAGTCCTTACACTCTTTTCACCGCTCAGTTATTAAGAGCTCCTCAAAGTGCCAAATCATCTTATAATTTTGCGATGCTACTTCTCAAAGAAGGAGAGAATTTAAAAGCCATCCCGTACCTCGAGCGATCTATAGCTATTTATCCTAACTCTCAGATGGGCAATTTGTGGCTAGGACGACTCTATAAACACATGAGGAAAAGAGATCTCACCATGACATACTTCAAGGCCGCACTTAATGTATCACCCGATGATCCAGAGGTGCTCTTAGAAATTGGCCGACTTTGCCTAGAAGACGGTAAAACCAAAGAGGCAACCGAATATTTCAATCTTATTAAATTCAAACACCCGAATAATTTGTATGGGGCTATAGCCGACTACCTTATCATGAAAAGAAATGGAGAGAATCAATCCGCAGAAGATCTATTAGCTAAAATGGTCGCCCACGAGCCCTCTAACTATATTTTGAATGAGTTAAAAAATGGGACTACTATACGCAATTAGCGCAGCTTTTCTGGTTACAGCAAAAGACGTCGTGAGTAAGGCTGTCGCCAGTAAAGTATCTGGAACCATTTCGACGATCGCCTCGTTTCTTTATGCCTTACCATTTTATCTAGCACTGATCGTAATAGCTATTTTGACTGGGTATGAGGATTTAAGTTTTACCAGCAAGTTTATCGGATTAGTTTTACTAAGAGCTATCACAGATATTGGAGCTGAGTGGTTCAAAATGACAGCCCTATCAAAAGGAGATTTGTCAGTCGTTGCCGCCTTCTACTCTCTAGCTCCGGTCTTTTTACTTTTTCTATCTCCCTTACTAACGGGAGACCAGCTAACAATAGGGGGCATTTTAGGAGTGATTCTTGTCGGACTCGGCACCTTTACCTTCGGCATGAAGCCCTCTAATGGCCAACCTCCTCAGTATAAAGCCATGGCTTTTGGGCTTATCTCCGCTTTATTCTTCTCTCTGAATTCTTGTTTTGACAAACTAGCAGTCAACGAAAGCTCGCCCCTTCGGTCTGGTTTTGCGATGACTGCTCTATCTGGAATAATTCTAGTCCCCTTTTCTAGGGAGCCCCTTCTTAAAGAATTCTCTAATAATCATCGCCCTTTTCTGCTGCGAGGTCTTTTTGAAACTATTTTTATGGTATGCAAACTTGCCGCTCTCCAGTACCTACAAGCTCCCTATGTAGTCGCAATTATGAGAGGCTCTATAATCATCTCGATAGTCAGTGGCCGCACAATTTTCAAGGAGAGTAATTTTGCGCAGAGAATGTTGGGCGGAGTCATAATTTTGCTTGGAATCACTACCATAGTTCTTACCAAATAGTTCGCTCACTTAAACGCTTAGGCCGAAGTTCTCCTGGTAAGATCTACGATTTTTTGGTATAATTTACTTAAAGTCCCAACACGTTGTTAGTCCAGGGAAATGGCGCAGTATAAAAGAGTTGAAACCGCAGATCTCTCACTCTCGGGTCGACCAGTCGATACGACCTTCCATTCCATTAAAGCAATAGACATTCGCAACATTAACGATGATATCTCTCTCGGAGTATCTTGCGATCTCGACCCTACCAACCATTCCATGCTTTTAGATAGAATCACTAAAAGAGGTGCTGACGTTATTGAGATCTTCTCGGAGCATCTTCCGGCTCTTCCTGGTAAAGAATTTCCCTGGTTAAAGCAGAAAAATCCGAGCCATCGTCCCGATGCAGACCTGCTCTCAGCGCGATTCCACCGAGAAATCTTCCTCTACGAAGTACGAGCTTTTATGTTGGCGCAAGATCTGCCCCTTCATAACATCAGAGTCTACAATCTACACCTAGGAAAAGAGCGTCGGCACTTAGTCATAATTGATACCGATTTTGCTGACTCCGAGATGTCAGAAGTTTACAGGTGGCGAGACCGAATTCAGAAAAGGCACGGAGTTAATATTCGCTTTAATCGAGACAGCGATGCATTATCTCCAGTTGAAAAGTTTTTAAAAACAGCTCAACGACGTGGAGTAATCGGTCCAGAGCAAACCGTAGACGATCTAGTACCTGGGTTAGCCAATCCAGCTGAACAAGACCGCGGGAAATATCCTCTGGAAGACCATCGACGCATTCCTCTACTCTCTATTGATGACTCTAAAATTCAAAACCGAGAAGATGCTCATCTGGGGGTGAAGCTCGAGCAAGGCTTCTATGTTGATACTCATGTCCCGCTCTACGAATTACCAAATGAAGGTTTTAAGAAAGGTCGAGATGTTTTAACTATAGCTATCGGCTACGAAATTACCCCTAGCGGTGAGCTCGGTGAATGCCACGTCCGGCAAGCTTTAGCACGGAACTATCTTCCACTCCGTTTTGGTGATGTAGGCTCACTAGAACATAGCTACTCATTACCGGAACCATTTTCAAATTCGATATCTACATTATTCAATGCCGCTCAAGCCCACAGGAGCAATGTAGGTCTAGGCGGGAGAAATAAACAGGTTACTTTTGGAATGAATAGCGCCGAAATGGTAGCGGAGTTAATGATTGCCTCGGAAAGGGTCTTTGCTCAAGAGTGTGCCCGACTCAATATCCCAGTTATCGTAAAACGACTAGACGATTCAGACAATCGAGCTCTGACTGCAATTGAAAAGATGCTTGATATGAAACGAGAGACCCTCGGTAGTTGGTTGTCTTTAACCTTAGGCAACTCAATTCTTCATTTCAAAGATTCCAATTCTGAAGAGATGATTCGATTTATTTTAAACGAGCGATTAAATAATCACTCTTTCTTGGTGCAAGAACCCAACGCTCATCATCATCTCCACAGAGCACGGGCGAAGGCACGTGGGCTTGAAGGACAAATTAATCAGAGGCAATGGGTATCGCACATTCGAGGTAAAGAACTCGCCTACTCTGTTGATGAGCTCCATAGTGCGTGTCACATTTTAAACGAACGGTATGTTTCTCGACACCATCGACTGGTATCGACTATTGAATCAATACCTAAAGGACTCTCTTCTAAAATTGGTCAGGTTTTTGAAGCTACATTGGTTAACACCGCTCGTGAAATCATAGTGCTAAGTCCTGCTATCGAAACCCTAGGTAAATTAAATCGCGGCGAATTACTCCGCGAAGGGCAGCTCAGAGGATCACAGGAGATTTTTAAAGCTCCGGTTCGCTTTCTAGGATTCGACCTGAACCAGGGCGAGCTTATCTTTGAGCCTGCAGAACCCATCGAATTGGTTGCCTAAGAAATATGGATTAATGCCCCTTTGGCTCCTTGAAAATCATCCACGGGCGTGTTTTATTGCCTAAACACGACAGGTGAGGATTCAATGAAACCAATACGTATTGCTGCAGGACAGGGCTTTTGGGGTGACTGGCTAGAGGCTCCAAAAAATCAAGTGCGTCAGGGCCCGATAGATTATCTCGTCATGGATTATCTGGCTGAGATAACCATGTCCATCATGATGAAACAGAAGCGAAAAAATCCTGAGTACGGCTACGCCACCGACTTTGTGGATCTAATGAAAGAGATCCTTCCCGACATTGCCAACAAGGGTATTAAAGTTCTCTCTAATGCTGGTGGAGTAAACCCAACAGCGTGTGCCAAAAAAGTTCGGGAGATAGCAAACGCTCTGGGCCTAGGCGATAAAATAAAAGTCGCTGCAATTCATGGCGATGATATCGCTGGAAGAATAGATGAGCTCGTGGGCAAAGGGCATGCTCTCAAAAATATGGAGAGCGGAGAAAATATCTCTTCAATTAAAGATAAAATTCAGAGCGCCAATGTATACTTAGGGGCTGAACCGATGGTTAGGGCACTCAAGAGTGGTGCAAATATCATCATAGCAGGGCGCGTCACTGATACCGGATTAACCTTAGCACCTATGATACACGAATTCGGCTGGAGCATGACTGATTGGGACAAAATGTCCACAGGCACAATTGCTGGCCATATTATTGAGTGTGGCGCTCAGTGCTCAGGTGGCAACTGCTCTTATCAGTGGGATTCCATTCCTGATATGGCGAATGTTGGGTTTCCAATAATCGAAGCTCATCCAGACGGAACTTTTTATGTTACTAAACATGCTGGTACTGGCGGACGGATAGATGTTCGCACCGTGAAGGAGCAACTAGTTTACGAAATGGGAGATCCAAAAAGCTACATCACCCCTGATTGCGTAGCAGATTTTTCATCTATCAATCTTGCCGATGATGGACCAAACCGAGTCAAAGTTTGGGGGATTAAGGGAACCGAAAAGACTGAGTTCTTCAAAGTCTCCGTTAGTTACACTGATGGCTGGAAGGCCGTTGGAACTCTTGTATACACCTGGCCAGATGCAGTGAAGAAAGCCAGAGTAGCTGGAGATATCCTAAGAGCCAGACTCGAAAAGCTCGGCTTAAAGTTTGATGAAATACTTACAGAGATAGTGGGTGTAAATTCGTGTCACGGTCCACTAACTGACAGCAACAATGCCGATATTCCTGAGGTAACGTTCCGAGTTGGCGTAAGAGGTCATGATCAAAAGGCTGTAGAGCGATTTACTCGTGAAATTGCACCTCTAGTGCTCACTGGACCGCCATCTGTGACTGGATTTGCAGGCGGCCGCCCGAACGTTCAAGAGATCTTGGCTTACTGGCCTGCGTTAATTCGCAAAGAAGTCGTTGAACCAGTAGTTGATTATTTCTAGGAGAACGTATGACAAAGATAAAATTACAACAAATTGCTCATGCTCGCTCTGGAGACAAAGGCGACACAGCAAATGTGGGCCTAATCGCAATCGATCCTAAAGATTATCCAACTCTGGCAAAACATGTAACTGCTGAAAGAGTGAAAGACCACTTCAAAGGGATCTGCTTGGGAAAAGTCGAAAGATTTGAACTACCAAATTTAGGAGCCTTAAATTTTCTACTGCATGAATCTCTGGGTGGTGGCGGAACTCTTTCCCTAAAAACTGATGCTCAGGGAAAGACTTATGCGGCGGCGATTCTTCGGATGGAGATCGACGTTTAATAGTTAGCCACAGGAGGTGGCTAAAAAGTGGGGTATCTGCAACTCCTTCGGGAGAACTCTAATTTTCGCAACCTTTATATCTCTCGATTAATAAGTCTGTTTGGAGACTGGGTCAATTTAATTGCGATATTTACTCTCATTAAAGAAGTCATAGGGCCATCTCCGCTGGCAACTAGTATCGTGTTGGTCCTGAAATTTCTACCAAACACACTTCTGTCTCCCATTGCGGGGATCTTTGCCGACAGATACGACCGCAAGCAGATCTTGATATGGAGCGATATCAGCCGATTTATTGTCGTAGCCTGCTTTCTGCTCGTCCCGTTATTTCCAAACATTTGGCTCATTTATTTTTTAATTTTCTTACAAACAGCGCTCGGAACCTTTTTTGAACCTACGCGCACCGCTATGATGCCTGAGATAGTGCCAGGCAAGGACCTCGTAACGGCCAATGCTCTAGGCGGTATTGCCTGGGCCTTGATGCTTACTTTCGGTTCCGCCGCTGGTGGTATTCTGACTGAGCTACTCGGATGGCAGACCAACATTGTAATTGATGCAGGATCTTATCTTCTCTCTGCTCTTCTTATTCTTAGAATCAATTACAAACCTGAGATTTTCACAAGAAACAAAATCGGAACATCGGGCTGGGTTGAAAACAAGGAATTATATGCTCGATTATTTGCCGAACCTAGGCTTTTTCATCTCTCGATATTGAAGGGCGCCTACAGCTTGGGCGGTGCGGCCAGCCTAATGTTAACCATGTTTGGTCAAGAGATATTCCCTAGCGGCGCAACTGGAGCCATGAGCTTATCCGCTCTCCTGGTAGCAAGAGGACTCGGTGCTACACTCGGCCCAGCAGTGGGTCGAGCATATGCTCAATCAGATCAGAGAAAGCTACGCCATGTTGTTCTGGCTGCGCTCATAATATTTGGTCTGTTTTACATTGGACTCGCTCTAGCTACCAGTCTCTGGGCGGCCTGCATCTTAGTATTTTTCGCACATATGGGAGGATCATCTCTTTGGGCATTTTCAACTGTACTACTCCAGCTCGAAGCAAGTCCCGATATAAGAGGGAGAATTTTTGGATTTGAATTTGGCCTCGCGACACTTACTAGCTCTCTTGCTACACTGATTTTTGGCTATTTGATTGATGCGCAGCTCGTGACTATTCGTCAAGCTTCGGCCGCGATGGGATTTTCTCTGATCCTTCCAATAGGACTCTGGATTTATGCCATGAGGCGACACTTTAAGAATTAGCTTCTGCCAATTCAGCGGTATTTATTCTCTCTTTCCATGTACTGTATAACATGCTGAGTTATTACCATCGCCAATGCCAACTCAGGTTCAATCCCCACTGAAACAAGGACTGTTTTGACCACAGCTTCAATAACTCCAATCCCCCCTGGGGCGGCCGGAATTAAAGAGCTAAAATTTACTGCTACCATGAAGAGTACGTAGAAAGGCATCTCCATGTGGACACCGTAGGCAACTCCAACTGCAGTGAATACTCCCAGCTCAATCAGCCAAATAAAAACGGACCAGAGAGATACAATTCCGATTCGATTCTTTTGAAAGAGTGGAGCTAGTCCATCTATGAAAATCTTAAGTCTTTGTAGAGTGAACGTGGCCGCCTTACCACCAAATCTCTCATTTAAAGACTCAATTATTTTAAAGATAAACTGTCTAAAGAATAAAACTACCCCCACCCCTAGGGATATAGCAGCAAAAAAATATGCAACGTAAAGCAGCTCTGTTGATAACTCCTCTTTTCCAAGCCCCAAGGAAAAAACGACAAAAAATAGACTTAGAGCTAAGCCGTCCAGTAATCTCTCACTCGCAATAGTGGCTAACACGAGGGTTCGTGTTAGCCCTGTGGCTTTGGACCCCATATGAGCCCGAACTATCTCGCCCGCCCGGGCTGGCAAAACATTATTCATGAAGAATCCCAGCTTTAAAACTCTCCATGAGTCAAAAATACCGATAGAGTCTCTCTCTGGGAATAAGTACTGCCATCTTCTTGATCTAAAAACGTAGGAGCAGCCGGTTAAGCCTACCGCCAGAAGTAACCATAGCTTATCAGTTGCTTTTACATGCCCCCAGAATTCATTCCAATCTGTCGAGTGTAAAGCATAGTAGAGGGCCAAGAAGGTAATGCCCCAACAAAAAAGAATTTTAAGTGTCCTCTTGGCCATTCTCCGTTACCGCCTAACGGAGATATTAACATTCCGTCCCTCAATATCGTGGTCCTGAATCAGATCGCCTTTTGTGCATTTATCTGCCACAGCATTTAAATTAACAGCCAACGTCTCATCCTTGATATACTCACTGAAGGCCTCAACGCTCTTTACGATTTCCTCTGGTCCATAAAATTCAACAGAGATTCGATCTGAGACGTGATAATCCGCCTCTTTTCTCATCCTTTGGATTCTATTTACAAATTCACGAGCTAATCCTTCGGCCATCAATTCAGGAGTGATCTTCGTATCAAAAAATACAGTCACGCCTCGACCAGTCTCGATGTTAATATCCCCTTTAGCTTGACGACGGACATCGATAACGGATTTATCCACTTCTCTTCCAAGCACAATAATCTTACCGCCATCTTCCAGCTTGGAGATATCAGCCGCAGACAATGCCCCGAGGATCTTAGAGACCTGGCCCATATCCTTGCCAAATATTGGTCCCAGAGCTCTGAAATCAGGCTTAACGGTGATTGTTACCAGATCCTCTTCTTTAGAGGAGAATAAAACTGACTTAACATTCAGCTCTTCACGAATATGTGATTCAAATTCTTTCAGAACCGCAGCATCATTCTGATCTCTTGTTACTACAGTAATAGAGGCTAAAGGCTGGCGAACTTTCAAATCAGCTCGTGCTCTTAATGCCCGACCAAGTCCAACCACATTCATGATAAGACCCATATCATGCTCAAGCTTTTCATCAATTAATTTTCCATTAGCTTGAGGATAATCACACAAGTGCACACTCTCCGGTGCGCCTGGCATTAACTTAGAAAGATTCTGGTAAATCTCATCAGTGACGAAAGGTAAGAAAGGCGCCAGAGCTTTAACGAATCCATCTAATACGAAATAAAGTGTATCGTATCCCTTCTGCTTATCAGCAATGTCGTCAGACCAGAACCGCCTGCGAGAGCGTCTCACGTGCCAATTGGTTAACTCATCTAAAAATTCCAGAAGAGCCGGCACCACAGCATAAAGATGGTATTGCTCCATCTCTTTCTCAATTCTTGAAAGCAAACTCTGCAATCTCGATATGATCCACTTATCGAGCGGATTATCAGAACTTGTCAGATTCTTACTTGGAGAAAATTTGTCAACGTTGGCGTAAGTAGTAAAAAACGAGTACGCATTCCAAAGAGGGAGCATCACACTTCTTACTATCTCTCTCACTCCGTTTTCAGAGAATCGAAGATCGTCTCCTTTGACGGCCGCTGAGTTTATCAAAAACAATCGGAGCGGATCAGATCCGATCTTTTCCATCACATCTTTCGGATCAGGATAATTCTTTAAACGCTTCGACATCTTCTTGCCGTCTTCGGCCAAGATGATCCCGTTTACAACGACATTTTTAAATGGCGCCTTGTTAAATAAAGCAGTCGAGATAACCATCAAGGTATAGAACCAGCCCCGAGTCTGATCCACACCCTCGGCGATGAAGTCCGCCGGGAATCCAGCTTCAAATAACTCTTTATTCTCGTGCGGATAATGAAGCTGCGCATAAGGCATCGAGCCCGACTCAAACCAACAATCCAGCACTTCAGGAACACGCTTCTTGGTGCCTCCGCAATTACACTTCCAGGCAAGACCATCTATTAAGTGACTATGAATATCGGTTACTTTTGTACCCGACTTTGCTTCGAGCTCTTTGTAAGAACCGAGACATTCTTTATCGTCACACTTGTCACAGCGCCAAATTGGCAATGGATTTCCCCAGAACCTATTGCGGGAGATATTCCAATCCCGCGCGCCCTCAAGCCACTTTCCAAAACGACCTTCCTTAATATGATCTGGGGTCCAGTGAATGGTTTTATTATTAGCAACCATTTTCTCCCGAAGATCTTCCACCCGCACATACCAAGCCTTCATAGCTTTATATATAAGCGGAGTATCCGAGCGATCGCAGAATGGATAACTGTGATTAATTGTGTCTTGCTTGAAAAGGAACCCACGATCTTTAAGATCTTTGGTGATATCCTTGTCCGCTTCTTTGATATTCTTACCAGCGAACTCTTTTACTATTGGCTTGAAATTTCCCTCATTATCTACAGGATCCACCAACGGAATCCCCTGCTCTTTTGAGATTCGATGATCATCTTCACCAAATGCTGGCGCCTGATGAACGACACCTGTTCCGTCCTCTGTAGAAACATAGCCATCAGCAACCACACGAAATGCGCCGTGAGCTTCTTGATCCACGAAATACGGGAAAAGCGGCTGATATTTTTTACCAACCAGAGTTACGCCCTTGAACTTCTCAAGGATCTCGATTTCTTTAGGCTTAAAATAAGCATTCACCCGAGCTTCGGCCAAAATTACGACCTCGCCCTCTTTGGTTTTTACCTTCACATAATCAATCTCTGGACCAACACACGCAGCCATGTTGCTGATTACGGTCCAAGGTGTTGTTGTCCAAGCTAAAAGCGAAGTTCCTGGCTCATCTTTTAATTTAAAGCGAATAGTAATGGCCGGATCTTGAACGTCTTTATAGTTCTGGCCAGCTTCAAAATTTGAAAGTGGAGTTCCGAGACGCCAGCTATAAGGCATAACACGGGAGCCTTCATATACCCGACCCTGATCCCAGAGCTGCTTAAATACCCACCACACAGAATCCATGAAATTGAGATCCATGGTCTTGTAGTCATTTCTAAAATCTACCCACCGACCTAAGCGGTCGCAGACGGTCTCCCATTCAGAAGCATACTTAAGAACGCCTGAGCGGCACGCCTCATTAAATTTCCCAATCCCATAATCCAAAATGTCAGTGCGGCCCTTCAATCCGAGCGTCTTCTCAGAATCCATCTCGATAGGCAGACCATGAGTATCCCAACCAAAACGTCTCTCAACATACCTACCCTTCATGGTCCAGTATCGTGGCACGATGTCTTTTATCGTTCCTGCTAGAAGATGCCCATAGTGAGGGGTCCCAGTGGCGAAAGGGGGGCCATCGTAAAACATGTAGGGCTTACTCTTGGCTCTTATCTCAAGCGATTTTTTAAAGGTGTTATTTTTCTTCCAGAACTCTAAGATACTCCGCTCAACTTCTGGAAAATTAACCTCAGGCCCAACACTTTTCATAATGAATAAACTCTCTATAAATCGGCCCCAAAGTAACACATAAATGGGATAGCGGTAAATTATGACTCTTTAAAATAATCAAAATTAACCATGTCGAATAAACAAATCCTCCTATAGAATCGGGGCGTCCAGTAAGGACATTTTTAAGAGGTATTTTGAATATGCTTCAAGGAACAGCGAGAACCAATTTAAGATTCACAGACGGTGGAACCGCCATAATAGAGTTGGGCGCCTCTGATGAGCATGTAGTAACCCTCAACGCCGAAAGATTAGAGTCTTTACGAGCGAACATCGCTGAGGTCCGCGCGAAACTAGCCAAAGGTCTGGTAATCATAGGACCAAGCGAAGGGATGTTTTGTGCTGGAGCTGACATCTCATTAATCGGTAGTGTGACTACTCAAGAAGAGGGTGAGCGATTAGCCACAGTCGGGCAACAAGTATTTGATGAGATTGAGGCTCTCTCTATCCCCACAGTGGCTGCAATTAGTGGTCCCTGCGTTGGTGGCGGCTGCGAATTAGTTCTAGCATGTTCCTACAGAGTGCTCTCAAATTCGCCCAAAAGTGCGATAGGACTACCCGAAACAAAATTGGGCATCATTCCTGGATTCGGTGGCACTCAACGATTACCTCGACTAGTTGGCTTACCAGCAGCTCTGGATATTATCCTAGCCGGCAAAACTCTCCGTGCAAAAAAAGCAAAAGAATTAGGTCTTGTAGATGAAGTCGTTGGCTACGATAAACTCATTGAAACCGCGATAAAAATTGCATCCGGGCAATTAAAAATAGAGAGGAAATCTATCGGCTTTGTTAACAAAATGCTGACCTTTACCTCTCTTGGAAGATCAATCGTCGAGAATAAAACCTCTAAACTTTTAGCCAAGCAGACCAAAGGATTTTATCCAGCACCTCCAGCTGCTTTAAAGGCCGCTATTTTTGGTCTTCAGAATGGACAGAAAGCCGGTCTTAAACACGAAGCTAAAGAGCTCGGCCGCATGATTGTAAGTCCAGAAAGCAAAGCTCTGGTGAATCTTTTCTTTTTAACGGAGGGGGCGAAAGGGTTAGGCAAAGCTGCGCGATCAGAGATGAAAGGTCTATTTGGTGCAGTGATCGGTGCTGGCACCATGGGTGCTGGCATAGCTGAAATCATGGCTCAAAACGAGCACCGCGTGATACTGCACGATAAATCTGAGGAATCAATTGCAAGAGGTCTAGCGTTAATTAGAAAAGACATATCTAAACTCTCCTATCTAAGTGAAACAGAGAAAAATCTGATACTAAACAGAATCGAAAGACATGACCAAGATGCCCCTGTATACGGATCGGTAAATTTTGTGGTGGAGGCTGTCTTCGAGGATATGAATCTGAAGAAAAAGATTCTATCAGACATCTCCAAAAAAGTTCGCAATGACGCGATCATTGCAACAAATACATCTTCTCTTTCAGTCACCGAGATCGCAGCCGCAATAGAAAAACCTGACCGAGTGATTGGAATGCACTTTTTTAATCCAGTTCCGAAAATGCCCCTGGTTGAGATCATTAGGGCCGAACAAAGCAGTGCAAAAACAATAGCGGTAACAGCTGCTCTAACCACTAAGCTAGGTAAATTTCCAATCGTGGTTAACGATGTCCCTGGATTCTTAGTGAACAGAATCCTATTTCCATACCTAAATGAAGCGATGTTCATGGTGATGGATGGATATGACATCGTTGATATTGATAAAGCCGCTCTAAAATTCGGCATGCCAATGGGCCCAATTAGACTCCTTGATGAAGTGGGACTTGATGTCGGGGGACACGTGGCTGAAATTATGCACAAGGGTTATGGCGATAGAATGGCAGCCCCACCATTAGCTGCGCTGATGGACAAAGCAGGCCGCAAAGGCAGAAAGAATGGAAAGGGTTTCTATGACTATAATGGCAAAGAAGAAACTCCTTTTACAGGTCTCAGATCCACTCTGAATATAACCAAAAATTCTCCTGTGGTGAATTACGAAGCAATGGCTGAGCGATTACTTTTTAATATGGTTAACGAAGCCGTCAGATGCCTTGATGAAGGTGTTGCTGGGCAGCCAGGCAAAGAGGCAGCGAATCAAGTTGATTTGGGGTCAGTTATGGGATTTGGATTCCCTCCATTCAGAGGTGGGGTTCTATACTATGCTGAGACAATTGGGGCTAAGAAGCTCCTAGAACGGTTAGAGTCCCTTGCTAAAGAATTCGGTGGGCGATTTATGCCTTGGAAAGGAATATCAGCAAGAGCTCAATCAGGTACAGGGTTTCACTAATATTACTTGACCAATTAGGCGGCGCGTTGAGAAGCCATGCCCCATTTGCGCTCTAGTCTCTCTATCGCACCGGGAATCTTTTTCTCTACAGAGTCTATTGCCTGGGCCAAAGAGAAAAGTTGATTTTCTGTCTTTAGCTGTGAAGGGCTAGGAAGTTGCGCTAGCAGATTAAATGCTAACTCCTTTTCTGGGACCAGATACTTAGCGGCAGCGTTAAATTTTTCACCGATTTTAATTAGATCTACTATTAACTCACAGCGAATTGCTAGGCGGATATCGTCTCCTAGCTCTTTGACTACCTGGTAAACAAGTTCAGGATAAATTTCCCCCGGGTAATTTTTAATACCGTAGGCCCATCCGTCCACGGTTTCCCAGAATAATTCATCCAAGCTTTTTTCAGCCATAAATAAAACCTTACTTACCTTTTAAGCTGCTTGGGCTAATGCCTCCGTAGCAGCACTTCTAAAGGCATCAAGATCCACTTTTTTTGAAGCAATGCTTGCTATAACGTTAGATCTTAACTCCAGATAACTTTCAGAACCAGAAATAGCGGCATTCCTAAGATCAATAGAAGAGTCCTTGATCTCTGGCGCACGCGCATACTTAATTTCGGAATCATTAATCTCAATATCAGAGGCCGGTTGACTATCTTGCTTTGGCACCGCGACAGAAACGTTTGGAGAAAATGAAATTATTTTGGGATTTGAAAATGCTTTTAGCGGATCACTTGATTGGTTTCTTCCTTGCAGTTGATCCATATCAATTGTTTTAAGGGGCTGCTCATCCCATCCTTTTAGACCTTGAAAAGATGAATTACTCACGGATGTATTTAGATCTGCTCCGGTCGATTCATCTAATGTAACAATCCCATCACCATCTCTGTCTAGAGCCTGGCTGTTACCAACTCGACTATTTGATGTAAACTCACTTGGCATCGAAAAGACCCCCAATGTTAAAAACCTAAAATAGTTATGAGGTGCCAAAGTGGTTTGGTGATATTGCTCGAGGGATTAAAAACTCTGAGCCTTGGACATTCTAAATAACTGATTTTGCTGCATTTATTGATCCTTCAGAAATGGAAGTGCCTCTCGAATCTCCAATAACCTACTATATTCAATAGAGATAACCTTAACAGTTTCCTTCCCAACGCCACACCCTGTTTCCTCACCTAAAGGGTCAATACAAACAGAATCACCGCTATATGAGAGACCGGCACCATCTATTCCAACTCGATTGACCCCAACAACATAACTTTGATTTTCAATTGCTCGGGCTCTTAGCAAAGCCTGCCAATGACTACGCCGTCTCTCAGGCCAATTCGCTACATAAACTAGAAGATCATAAGCTGGTCGACCCTCAGTTGTAATTTTATTTCGACTGATCTCAGGAAATCTCAGATCATAACAAATCTGCAATTGGATATTCCAACCTAAATATTTGGCTATTGTCTCCTTACTGCCTGCTGAATAATGCTTATCTTCGCCAGCCAGACAAAAAGATTTTCGCTTATCATAGAATCCTAGAAGTCCATCAGGCGAGACAAAAACCCCTCTATTAAAATAATGCCCCTTAGACTTAACGATAAGAGATGTGTATACCGCCGACTTTTTGGATCTAGCTAAATCATGCAACCAAGCTAGGCCTGCCGAAGATTCCATCGGCTCAGACAACTCAGCCGATTTCATGGAAAAACCAGTGTGAAACATCTCTGGCAGCACTAATAAATCGACATCTTTTACATCTCTTAAGAGGTTCTCATAATGGTCTAAATTACTCTCTTTATCTTCCCAGACCTGATTTGCTTGTACTAAGCACAGATCGAGAGAGTTTTTTATATTCGACATAATCTCTCCGCTGCATCCCGTAAAGTCTTTGTCTCTTTAGCAAAACAAAACCGCACTAATTTACTATCTCGGGAATCCGCATTGAACACTGACAATGGAATAGCAGCTACTCCGTGTTCTACAACCATCCGTTTACAAAACTCAGTGTCAGGCTCCTGAGATATATTTTCATATGAGGCAATCTGAAAATATGAGCCCTCTGAGGGCAAAAATTTAAAACGACTCTTTGACATCAAGTTTCTAAATAAATCTCTCTTATCCTTATAAAAAGAACCCAAGGAATCAAAATCTACCACTCCGAGATATTCAGCCAAAGATGCTTGGGCAACACTATTTACACAAAATACCAAGAATTGATGAACCTTTTTAATTTCATTTATATAAGGCTCAGGAGCAGTTAAATAACCAATTTTCCAACCTGTGATATGAAACGTCTTTCCAAAAGAGGATACAACTACGGATCTGTCTCTAAGTTTTGGTCGCGTGTTGACCGAAATATGTTTGTGCTCAAAATAAATAAATTCGTAAACCTCATCAGATAATAAAATCAAATGGGGGTTTCTCTGCAAAAGCTTCTCAAGCTCTAGAAAGTCATCCTCTCGCCAAACTTTGCCCGACGGATTATGCGGGTTGTTAATGATAATCATTCTGGTGTGTGCTGATACTCTCTTATTAATCGCCTCCCAATCAGGAAGAAACTCAGCGTTGAGGGGAATTCTAACAGGGCGCCCACCGGTCAAAATTACTGGTGCTTCGTAACAATCATAGCTTGGGTCTAGAATTATCACTTCCTCACCAGCCATCACCAATGCCTGGATTGCCGCAAAAATGCCCTGGGTTGCGCCAGCCGTTATCAATATATTTTTCTCTGGAGAAACATCCCGCAGATATTTTCGCCGAACAATCTGGCTTACACCATCCAATAACTTTTGATTACCACCCATCGGAGCATACTGATGGTGATTGCCAGCGGCCACAGCCTGAGTAATTTCAACGAGCTTTTGGTCTACTGGAAAATTAGGAAAGCCTTGGGAAAGATTAATCGC
>CAZWGK010000016.1:0-6987 GCA_964633685.1 uncultured Bdellovibrionales bacterium
ATCCGTAAAAAGGATGGCCTCTCTGGATTCCTCCGTCGAGAAGAGAGTGAGTACGACGCCTTCGGCGCCGGACACGCCGGCACTAGTATCTCTGCCGCTCTCGGCATGGCTGAGGCTCTGCACCACACAGACCCAGACAGAACCGCTGTTGCTATAATCGGTGACGGATCGATTACTGCCGGCATGGCACTTGAAGCACTGAATCACACTGGAGCTCTGAATAGAAAACTTATCGTTGTTCTAAACGATAACGATATGTCGATATCACCGAACGTCGGCGCGCTTAGTTGGCTATTTTCTAAAACAGTTACCGCAAAGCTCCCAACATTAGCCCGTCAAACTTTCAAAAGCCTGCATCAGAGGGGATACGTTCCTGAGATAGTTTACAAAGCAGTAGACAGAGCTGAAGAGGCTACCGTTAATTTCTTTGGCGGAGATGCAGCTGCTCTGTTTGAGTCGTTCGGCTTTAGATACATAGGCCCAGTTGATGGCCACTCACTAGAGGATATAATTACTGCGCTTCAGAATGCGAAAAACCAAAACGGTCCAGTGCTAATTCATGCTCGCACGGCAAAAGGAAAAGGGTTTGAGCCAGCAGAGGAAGATCCACTAAAGTGGCATGGCGTTGTTCCGTTCGATCCAAAATCCGCAACTTTTCTATCAGCCTCTGCTCAGAAGAAACTACCAACATACTCTGAAGCTTTTGGTAACTTTATGATTGAGATGTCTAATCTTAATCCAAAAGTCATCGGTATTACTGCCGCCATGCCGACTGGAACTGGATTAAATATTTACCAGAAGGCTCATCCAGATAAATTCTATGATGTAGCGATCGCCGAGCAACACGCAGTAACATTTGCCGCTGGAATGGCCTGCGAGGGATACAAACCAGTATGCGCGATTTATTCCACTTTCTTACAACGCGCATTCGATCAAGTAGTCCATGACGTCTGCATTCAAAATCTGCCTGTAGTATTCGCTATGGATCGAGGCGGCGTAGTTGGAGACGACGGACACACCCATCAAGGCGTCTTTGATATTTCTTATCTAAGATGTTTGCCTAACATGGTGTTAATGGCTCCGCGCAACGAGAACGAGATGAGGAACATGATCTTTACAGCCGTTCATCATGACGGTCCTATCGGCATTCGTTATCCAAGAGGTTCCGTGGTGGGAGTTGCCATGGATAAAGAGCCAAAGAAGATAGAGATAGGAAAAGCAGCTCTAGTGAGAGAGGGCACCGATGCTTTAATAATTGCCCTCGGAACACTTGTTAATTCAGCTTGCGAACTAGCCGAGAAGCTCTCAGCAGAACAGGGCCTAGAGGTGGCAGTTATCGATGCTCGGTTTATTAAACCGTTAGATGAAGAGCTATTGGCCAGATATATTCAAAAATTTGATGTTGTCTGCACTTGGGAAGACCATGCTTTAGCAGGCGGTTTTGGCTCTGCTGTGGTTGAATTCGCAAACGATTCCGGTATCGCACCAGCATTAGGAATAAAACGATTTGGGGTTGGAGATGAATTCGTTCCTCACGCTAGCCAGAAGCAACAACACGAGCTTCTGGGCTATGATGCTTCGTCCCTCGAAGCCTGGCTACTAAGTCGCATTTCAAAAAGACTTGTTGAAAGAGTGAGGGGTTAGAAAAGTTTCGCTTAAGCCACACCCTTAAACATAATCCAATACATAGGCGGCATTAATTATCCCTAACCCCTATCAAGTGTGCGTATATCACTACGGATTATTCGGATTTTCAGAATTTTCATGGAACCTATCGAAAGCCGAGCCATATAACTATTTTCAGCGATGGTTTTAAATTTTTTTGGGGAATTTTTATGAAGAAATATACGACTATTTTCCTTCTATCTATTCTATCTCTGTTTACGATCGATTCAAGCATGGCTCAGCAGGTAGTGGCCATGCCCAATACTCCTTTGGTATTTAACAAACTAAATAAGAATTCCCGCAACACGCCGGCCGAAACTCGGGTACATAAAATTTCAGACGAAAAGGGTCCATGGTCAGAAGCGCAAAAGAATGAAGCTCTCAAAGCTGCCGAAAGCATATGCAATAATTTGCGAGTTTTCCGAAATATGATTTGTACGCTAGCCCCTAACTCAGCCATTCATGAAGCATTAAGCCGAAAAACATTCTCTTATACGATAATCTATGGCGGAGGCCCCGGAGGCCAGGAAAATGATCGAACTGTAAAAATATCATGGATGACTAGCTTCAGCTGTCTCTGCGTCGAAAAGAGAGCTCCAGAGTCCAGAAAGTCAGTCTCTGACCCTATAACTGAGCGTTAACAGCACCCTGAAGGACTCACCTAGCCTCAATAGGTTAGCTGAGCCCTTAAATTACTCGCTGGGCTGCACCTTATATTTAAGTCTCTTAAGCCCTCCCAAATTCAATAACTTAGAGGGCAAAAACTAGGGGTTTTTTGTATTAGCCTCTGCATTACTGCCATTTTTACAAAATATATAGGCCTAAAAGGATCAGACTGGCAAAGACGCCGGATTAGTAAAGAGAGGCTCATTGAATATTGGCCTTAGTAACGTTTTAGAATTTTAGAGGTTTTAGATGAAGCGCAATATTAGTCTCTTATCTGCCAGTTTGATTTTACTAACTGCGAACCAGGCGTTTGCACAGATAACTCCGCCACCAGCCACACCCTTCACCATAAAAGCAACCGCTTACAAACATAATGGAGATGCATTGTATATGAGATCGGGCCAATCTATGGAAACAGCGCCTAACAATCCAGGCACAACGAATGGATACCCCGGGCAAAAAACCATGGAGGGAATTAAGACAGCAATATTAGATAAGTGTAAAGAGCTGAATCCTGGCAAAGAGTGCTCGGTCAGGGGCGATACCCCACCTTTCGAGGTGAAAGACGGGAACTGGAATCCGAAGTCCTATAAGGTAACAGGGAATGGAAATACAACCCCCGCCAACGTAGAAATTGATGTCACTGATATCAGTAAGTATTGCGAATGCAAAGACCCTGCACCTAAAGAGAAAACAATGGCTGAAGAGATGGCGCTTTCTGATTAGTAACATCATCACCCCCACCCATTCACTGGGTGGGGTAAACTACCTCACTACCCCCCCCCTTTGCCCTCTCAAAATTAATACACCCCTCGCTGATACTGTTTTTAAAAAATACAGTCAGTACTTTTAAGCCCTGATTTAATTGAGATTAATTTGGCACACCTTCTGCAAGTATCCCTAAGACCGTAACAGTCTAAATAGACGCAGGAGTAGTTATGACAACTGGACTTTTCTCAACCTCGCTCTTAGAAATCGAGATCCAATTAGACGACCTGATACAAAAGGCTGGAGGAATAGATGGGGTTAGACTCTTAGATAGACTTGCATCATTACCAGAGAAAGAACGAGAGAACCTTATCCACAAATTTCTAAAAGAAATTGATACCGCAAATTCAGAAAACCTTGAGCAGGCCCAAGAGGGTTACGATCAAACACTACAAATTCGAAAGCCCTCTCATCTCGGACTCTTCGTCATAGATGGAGGGCTTCAAACAAAAACAAAACGCGCAGTTTAGAGAGATACGTTATCTATTAATCTAACTCCCCCAATCTTTACTGCTACCAATACTTTGTTGGCAGGGGCAGCAACCCAAGCTGCTTTAAGATCAAACTCATCAGTGATCTCTAAATACTCAACTTCGATTGCTGGATCCTCTAAATGACTCAACCCTAGCTTCATGAGTGGAGCTGTCTCCATCTCGCCTTTTCGAAAAGCATCTTTCATCGCTTTTAGAGCCGCGTACACTTTCGGTGCTATTGCTCTAGCCTCGGGCGATAACTTTGCGTTTCTTGAGCTCATAGCTAGACCATCAGTCTCTCTAACAGTAGGCCCTCTAACTATCTGCACGTTCATGTGAAGATCTCGAACCATATTCTCGATCAATCTTAACTGCTGATAGTCTTTCTCTCCAAAAACAGCGAAATGGGGTTGAACTAGATTAAAAAGCATAGTCACAATTGTGCCGACCCCTCGAAAGTGTCCAGGACGCTTAGCCCCTTCATGCTGCTTAGTGATTTTATCCAGATCCACCCAGGTCTCAAAATCAAACCCATAAAGGGTCTCCTTTTGAGGAGCAAAAAGTATATCCACCCCTGCCTGTTCTAGGAGCTGCTGGTCCCGCTCCATATCCATGGGGTAATTTTCAAAATCCTTTGGGTCATTAAACTGAGTTGGATTTACGAAGATAGAAACTATGGTCTTAGTCCCCTTCTCTTTGGCCAATTTAACTAGGCTCATATGCCCATCATGGAGGTATCCCATGGTTGGAACGAAGGCTATCTTCTCGCCGAATGCTCTATATCCAGCGACTAAATCCTTCATCTTATCTATGCTATAAATGACTTCCACTATTTTCCCTAGTAATAAAAGTTGCGATAATAAGTTCGACAAGAATGGGGTTTTTCTAAAGGCACGACAAGACAAAATTTTTATAAAAAACTATTTAATTAGGAGCGATTTAGAGATAAAACCGTTTTATTTTATTGGAGACGGGCGTATTTACCTTATTTGAACGACTCCTTGTGACGACCTCGCCCTTCGAGTACTAATATAACTATGAAAAACCTTCTAGTAATCCCCTTGGCCCTAATAGTTTTTACTGGCTGTTCACTATTCTCGAGCAGTAAAGAAGAGGCTCCAAAACCGATAGAGCTTGGACCATCAACTTCAATCGACACTCCTGAATCCCAACTATTTAATGAGGCCCGGAAATTTTATGAAGCCAATCTGTTCGCCCAGGCTCAAACTGCGTTTCAAGAATTAAAAGACGGCTACCCTTTCGGGCCCTATGCTGAATATGCAGAGCTTAAAGTTGGCGATACCCATTTTTATAGGGGCGACTATCTAACAGCATCAATGATCTACTCCGAATTCACTAAACAACACCCCTCTTCCGACAACGTTCCCTACGCCATGCTACAACTAGGCCGTAGTTTTAATCTCCAGTATTCGGGAAGAGGCCGAGATATGGAGCCTCTGCAGAAATCTCGCGAGACTCTAGTCGAATTAATTCAAAAATACCCGCACTCAATTTATCTAAGTGCCGCAAAAAAATATCTCTCAGAAACTGAGCGTAAGCTTATTTCACACGAAAAATTAGTGGCCGAGTACTATAAAGACAAGGGATTTGAAAAAGCCGCCCTGGCAAGAATGAACAGAGCTGACGAATTAAAGAGCGAATTCTCGAAAGTATCTTCGGAGCTTGAGGTAAAAGCAAAAGATAGTTCAGACTTAGATGTAACCTCTCCCGTGCCAGTGCCGAAACTTTATACTGGAAAATATGTCTCACCGAAGGGGCTACCTGAAACAAGTAAGGTCATCCAAGCTAACTTGCGAGTCGCCAGAGTTATGTGCAACGCAAAAGCTCAGACTATTAATCTCCACATAAACAAAGTACTGAACGACCAAGAGGTACAACTAGTAGAAAACTCCGTCAAATTTAACGAAGGAGTTGTCTCGTTCACCCTTTCTAACGCCTGGGCTAACCCTGCCGAGATTTCGTGCTTAGAAGATAAAGATCTTGTCGTAAAAGAAAATGGAACATTTTCACTTAAAACAACAAAAGCACCGACATTTTTTAGCGTAAATTCACCAGCAAGATTGGTAGTGGCGTTTAATTAGCAAGATAGCTACTGTTAGCCTTAGAGCTCATGGACCAAAATTTAATCGAAAAGATAAAGACTCTAGAGCTAGGATTCCTGGCCGACCCAGACATTGCTGCAAAAATTATAACCGCCGTAAGAGTACTGCTACTTCTGATCTCTCTCGGATTGATAGCTGTTTTAGTAGCTGTTCTAATAGACTCTAAAGTAACATCAGTACTGGATGAAACCTTGGTAAATACCTCCACCACTGCAATTCCCGAGATAATTAAGCAAAAACCTCAAAAAAGCTATGGGAAAATAGTTGAGAGAAATCTCTTTGGAGCAATTACACCACAGGGCATGGCCGCTAAGCCGGCTCCTGCCGTAAAGCCAATTTCAAAACTTCCGCTGCAGCTAATTGGAGTATACTTAAGTCAAGACGCTGGTTCCTACACTATCATTGAAAACATGAAAACCAAGGAGCAAGATGTCTTCGTACTCGGAGATAAGATATTTAACGAGGCAAGCCTTACTGCTATTAAATCCGACAGCGTTGAAATCAATCGAAATGGTGAAATCGAAACATTAATTCTTGATGAACTACCTGCCGCTGGCAAACCTCCGCCAGGCTCTGGAGGGGTAATGAGTATTAGTGAAACTGAATATGTATTAGACAGAGCGGAGCTTGATTCTCAGTTATCGAACCTCTCTTTATTACTTCAACAGGCAAGAGCTGTGCCCTCCTATAAAAATGGCCAAGCCGTGGGTCTAAGAGTTTTCGCGATAAGACCAGATAGCCTCTACTCTAAAATCGGGCTTAGAAATGGTGATGTTCTGTTAAATATAAATGGACGACCACTTGGAGACTTGACAGAGGCCATCAAGCTCTTTGAGGTAATGAAAGCCGAAAGCTCGTTTACGCTCTCTCTCGAGCGGAATCGAGAGACCAAGGAGTTTAGCTATCAAGTACGGTAACTACCTAAAACATTGTTATAGCCTGAGTCGTTATCATCTGAAGATTATACTGTTCAAAAGTACCGAAAATATAATAAGTTAGCCGAGTCTTACTTTAAGAGACTTGTAGTAATTAGTCTGGAGAACTCGTAGGCCTTCATGAATATTTTCAACTTACTCCCTAAGCTCTCGCGCTCTTACCGAGCCTACTCTAGAACCCGAGCAGGTCTACTACTGACCCTCACAATAGCGATAACTAGCATGCTCTCCTACTCTGCACTGGCTCAACTACCACCCGGACTGGAAACACCAGGAGGCGGGGGAGCTGGCATTGACCCAACTGAATCCTTTAAAAATCAAGACACAGAGATTCATGTCAAAGATGCAGATATCTCA
>CAZWGK010000016.1:6997-21380 GCA_964633685.1 uncultured Bdellovibrionales bacterium
CATAAAAATATTCTCAAAGAAGACGAAAAAAAATTATATTTTAGATGAGCGAGTAAAAGGCAAAGTCTCCATATACCTTCCTTCAAAGGTATCAGATAGTGAAGCCGCTCGAGTGCTAGATGCGATTCTATCCCTGAAGGGGTTCACGATAGTTCCAGTAGGGGCTGATATTTTTAAAGTTGTCCCCTCAAAAGAGGCTCGAAAAACTACTATTCCCACCATCTTAGAAAGCCCTGAAGACGAACCAACGGCTACAGTAATAACAAGACTTGTTCGTTTAAACTACGTAGCCGCAGAGGATCTACAAAACTTACTGAACCAGTTAGTGTCACCTGACGGAATGATTTCGGCTTACGCCAGAAGTAACTCTCTGGTGATTATTGATTACGCTGACAATATCAAAAGAATTACTGACATTATTGATTCAATAGATATCCCTTCGTCTGATACAGACATGACAATCGTGCCAATTGAGCACGCGGACGCAAGTGAAATCGCAGAGACTCTGAAACAAATACTGGGCGAAGATAAAAAAGATGATCCAAATGCCGCATCTCAGACAGTAGACATAATTCGCAATAGACTTCGTCAGGCAGCGATGGCACGCGCAGAGGGGACCGGACAAAACGGCGAAGCCGGGGGCGGAAATGCTGCTGGTCTAACAGTGGCCGCAAAAGCAGCAAAAATTATCCCTGATGCACGTACCAACTCTATTATTTTGGTTGCGAATGAAACCGAAACTATGCGCCTGAGAGCTTTGATCTCGAGACTGGATGCACCAATCAATTTAGCGTCTAACCGCTTCTATGTTTACCGATGCCAACACGCCAGTGCTGAAGACTTAGCGGGAGTACTCGGAGGGTTAACTGGCTCGGGTGGAGGGTCTGCCTCTTCAGCTAGATCATCTGGGGGCTCAAGCCTAGGTGGCGGCGGCGGCATGGGTGGAGCAGGAGGTGGGTTTTCAAGCACTGGTTCCCAGAATCGATCGAGTAGAACTCCAGGGCAATCGGGCCTTTCGCAAACTAGCGCCCCGCAAACTGTAAATTTCGGCGAGAATGTTGCAATTACCGCTGACCCCTCTACTAATTCATTGATCATTGCAGCATCAAAGACTGATTACGAAAAGATCTTGGAGCTCTTAAGCGAGCTGGATATCAAACGCAGACAAGTTCTGGTTGAAGCGACGATCCTGGAGGTGGGAATTGAAAATTCAACGAATCTCGGGGTTGCTTTTGCAGGGTCAGCTGGCGGAGCTGATGGCGGGCTGTTAGCTGGAAACGGATTAAATAATCTAACAGGGCTATTCTCTGACCCAACCGCATTGAGCAATTTTACCCTAGCAGCTGCTAGCTCTGGATCCCTAAAACTTCCTGGAGGCAAAACTATTCCCTCTCAGTCGATTTTAGTCAGAGCCGCCCAAGCAAGTAAAAACGTAAACGTTTTGAGTGCGCCTAATATTTTAACCACCGATAATGAAGAAGCCCAGATTGTTGTTGGTAACAACGTTCCTTTCATATCGAGCACTTCGACAAGTAGCGAGAATTTAAATAACACCTTCAATCAGGTCGACAGACAGGATGTAGGTATTACACTAAGAATCACACCTCAAATAAGCTCTGGAGATTTTGTTACACTCAAAATATTCACAGAGGTTTCTGACGTAGTACCCTCGACAGCTGATTCAGCTTTAGGACCCACAACCACCCTAAGGACTACTGAGACCACAGTGATAGTAAAGAGCGGACAGATGATCGCAACGGGCGGTCTGATCTCAGACAATTCCTCTGAAAGCGATGAGGGTGTTCCCCTACTAAAAGATATCCCAGTTTTAGGGCAGCTATTTAAGGTTAACGGTGATAACAAACGTCAAACTAATCTCCTGATTTTCATAACTCCAAAAGTCATCAAAGATCAGTTCGATGCTCGTGAAGTTACTAAGGACTATAGAAATGACTTCCAAGATAAATTAAACGAAGACGGAATTCAGCCTAACCGAGGCGAGGTTCTAAACAGCCCTTCACTGGACAATGTCGCAGAAGCCTCAGTTTTAAAAGGCCCTAAGCCAACAACCATTACTCCTCCAGCCGAAAGAACCCAACCCAAAATACCAGGCATGTTCGATGAGAAGACGATTTCCATCAGATCATCTCCACCGGCACCTGTTTTAGAACAAGCGCCTTCAAAAAAAATACAAAAGGAGACGTCTGAAACAAGTGTTTTAGAATCCATAGCAACCGAGGCAGCGCACCCATCTGCCAAACCTCGTGCAAATATTTCTGAGCTTACAACAGCTGCCAAATTTACTCCGGGAACAACCTTTATAATTCTTAGGGGACTATCTAATGGCAATTCTTCCGACAAACTGCCATTTAACTACCAGAAAGGTTCAATAATCACCCTTACCGCCTCACCTGAACGTGCTCAGATTGCCCGTTCTTTTTTTAAAACAGGCAATAAAGTCGGATATAAACTCGGCACTGAGACGCTTGAGATGGAGGTAGTTGGTATCACTGATCAAATAGATGAATTGCAGCAGATATCTGCAGGGTCGTCTCTCAATTGGCGCTCTTTAACTCCTCATGAGATAATCAACTTGGGTAATCAACCTTGGGTTAAAAGGTAACGGTGGCCTGCTAAAAAATAAATATGGAACAAGATAAGGGCCGATCAACAACACAACAAAAATTTACTGGAGAGCCCAAACTTCTCTCAAAATTATTTGGCCTAAGATACGAAGAACGGTTAGCTGACCCTAGCCCGCCACGCAATCTAAAATTCGGTGAATTTGATAGAATCGCCGGCTCCTGGGGAAAACAGTTCTCCACCATTCCAATCGGCGAGGTGGGGGATAAAGTCTTGGTTGCAACATCCGACCCACTAAACACCGAAGCTTTAGATCAAATTAAGCTTTGCTACGGTCGCCCAATAGAAGTTGTCGTCACCTCACCCGAAGAAGTTACTCGCGCTATTAACAACATCCGAAGTCGCCTCATGAGCGATCGCTCTGATGCTCTCGACTCAAAAGAGGATGATGCAGGAAGCGACTTTGATGGCCAACTGAAGATCGATGTAACTGATGCAGAAGATGATGATGCCCCGATCATTAGATATCTTAACTCTCTAATCTTTAAGGCAAACTCCGAAAGAGCTTCTGACGTACACATTGAGCCTTTTGAACAAAATCTAAAAGTGCGCTTTCGAATAGACGGTGTACTAAAAGATGTTGCAACCGAAGATAAAAATTTCCAGGCCTCTATAGCCTCAAGAATTAAAGTTATGGCCGGGCTCAACATCGCCGAAAAGAGGCTTCCTCAAGACGGCAGAATCGGCCTAAAAATTGCCGGCAAAGACGTTGATATCCGTGTTTCAACGGTCCCGACCCAATTTGGAGAGCGTATCGTTATGCGTATGCTCGACAAATCCTCAGTGGTACTCGACCTTGAACAACTGGGAATGGCTTCAGATAAATTAAAGGTTCTTCAAAATCTAATTACTAGACCACACGGAATTATTCTAGTTACTGGACCAACCGGTTCGGGAAAAACTACTACCCTTTATGCCTGTCTTCATAAAATAAATACGCCGAAGCTAAATATCCTAACTGTAGAGGATCCGATCGAGTATCAATTAGACGGCGTAGGTCAGATGCAGGTTAATGCAAAAATCAACTTCACCTTCGCTTCGGGATTGCGTGCAATCCTCCGTCAAGATCCAGACGTAGTTATGTTAGGTGAAATTCGTGATGCCGAAACCGCCGAGATCGCTATTCAGGCCTCGCTCACTGGTCACTTGGTGCTATCTACCCTGCATACTAACGACTCTCCAGGATCGATCTCTAGATTACTCGATATCGGAATTGAGCCCTTTTTAGTCTCCTCCAGTTTGCTCGGAGTTGTTGCCCAACGCTTAATAAGGAAACTTTGCGGGTCCTGTGCAGTAACCTATGAGATCACAGATGCAGAGCTCCGAGAGCTTGGAATCAACCCGTTCACTGTTACTAACAGGATGGTTAGGAAAGCTTCGGCTGAGGGATGCGCCAACTGCAGAGGAACAGGATATCGCGGTCGAGGTGCGATACATGAGCTTTTAGTTATTGATGATGACATTCGGAGCTTGATCCTCCAAAGAACCGATGCCGGCTCTATCAGAGCACATGCCATGACCAAGGGATTCAAAACGCTAAGGATGGATGGAGCAGAGAAGATTTTTAATGGATTCACATCAGTTGAAGAGATTCTCAGAGTCACTCTGGAAGTCTCTGATGCGAACATGGAATAAGCTGAGCCATGCCGATTTTTGAATACGTAGCAATTGATAAAAAAGGAAAGCAAACCAAAGGGAGCATCGACTCTGAGAACATACGGGTAGCTCGTCAAAAACTAAGAACTCAAGGGATTTTCGCCACTGAAATAAAAGAAAGCCTAAAAGCCAACTCGGAACCGACCCGAGATATTAGTCGCCTATTTCAAAGTGACAAAGTATCAGCGACAGACCTCGCTGTGGCTACTAGACAGCTAGCAACTCTTGTCGGTTCAGGATTTCCAATCGTAGAGTCTTTAGGTGCGCTATCGGAGCAAGTCGACTCAATAAATTTCAAAAGAATCATCATTGATATCAAAGAGAAAGTCCAAGAGGGCTCAAATTTAGCCAAGGCAATGGGGCAATTTCCCAAAGCCTTTCCTAAATTATACGTCAACATGGTTGCCGCTGGAGAAGCCTCAGGAACACTTGAGGCTGTCTTTGACAATCTAGCAGATTACCTCGAGGCCCAGGTAGAATTACGGCGACAGATATCTTCATCCATGTTCTATCCAATCCTCATGCTGGTTTTCTGCGTTCTAGTAGTATTTGGACTCTTGGTTTTTGTGGTTCCAAGCATAGTAGATATATTTATTAAACAAGGAGCGAAATTACCTCTACCTACTCAGATAATGTTAACCATATCAAATTTCTTAACATCATTCTGGTGGGTACTTATCTTTCTGGGAGTGGGGTTATCGTATCTCGCTGGGTGGTACTACCGCTCAGAGAAAGGTCGAGCGAATTTTGATCTAAAAATATTACGGGTACCTCTTATTGGCTCTCTTGTATTAAAAATAAATTGTGCCCGAATCGCACGCACTCTTGGCACACTACTTCAGAACGGAGTTGGACTTTTAGAAGCTTTATCCATTGTAAAAAATATTGTTAACAATACCAGATTGGCACAAGCAATCGAGAATGCCAGAGATGGGGTCCGTGAGGGTAAGAATCTATCTAAAGAGCTTGCGAAGGCGGGCCTATTCCCCTCAATGCTAATTAATATGATCGGCATTGGTGAGCGCAGCGGCAAACTTGAAAGCATGCTATCAAAAGCCGGTAAATCATATGAAAACGAGGTAGATGCTACTCTTTCAGGACTAACCTCGCTTATAGAGCCGCTAATGATGATTGGCTTAGGTGGCGTAGTGTTCTCAATTGTAATCTCTATCATGCTACCGATGGTGGATATGATAAACCTTGTTCAAAAATGATTACTTGGTCAAAATTGGGTTTAGTGGAATACTTTTTAGGGATTTTATTATACCGGGTTATTAGATGAAGATAAGAAATTACAAAATGCGCACCGAGAGAGGATTAACCTTGATCGAGATCATGGTAGTGTTAATCATCCTCTCCCTCATAATGGGCTTTATCGGGTCTAAGCTCTTTGGAGCGGCTGACAGAGCTAAGAGAGATATTAACAAATTGAGAATGCAGGACTTAAGAAGCTCCATCAGCGAGTATCAGCTCCGCTATAATTCTCTGCCACCAACACTGGATGCTCTAGTGAATGGTGCAGAAGGGATTGTAGGGTTCCAGAGAGTTGCCAATCCTGAACAGATAGCTGATGCATGGGGCCGCCCTTTCGTCTACACTCTAGAAAATGGAGGTCGCTCTTATAAGATCACCACTCTAGGTGCTGATGGCATTGAAGGTGGTACAGATGCGAACTTTGATGACAGCATTACTGGCCCTTAATAGATTAAAAAATAAATCCTCCGGGTTCACCCTGATAGAGCTCATGATAGTGATGCTCATTATCGGGGCACTCGGAGGCATTGTTGCCACTCGCACTAACTCCTTCAGTTATTGGCAACAAGAGGGTTTTATTAGAACTCTCACAGAGACTATAACCTTCCTTCATCATCAATCTGTCTCTGACCAATCAATTTACAGACTAGAGTTTGATCTAGAGAACAACCTTTACAAAGTTGGGGCACTCAAAGTCGAAGATGAACAGGAGGCCGTAACCAGTCTTACTGAGGATTATGGCTATCTCAGTCTTGAACTTGCGGCCCTTCGAAATCCTGGCATTCAAGGGGTTGCTACTTTCATTCCACCACCATCGCTCCCCTCGCTCGGCACTCCGGTGCAAATACCGATGGGCCTCAAGATAAGAGACGTGCGAACCATGCGCGGACTAGAAACTGAGGGTAAGCCTTATATTGATTTTTCACCTCGTGGCTTTTCTGAGTTTGCCGTCATACATATTATTCTGGCTACTAATGAGGTGATTACCATCTTGGTAAACCCATTTACCGGAATCGCTAAGATAATAAGAGAAGACAAAGATTTTCAGTGGACCTATGGTAGAAAGAGAGAGTCATAAAATCCAAGCACCAATCCACGAAAAGGGCTTCACGCTTATTGAAATAGCGATAGCTATTTTTCTTCTCGCCACATCTTTAACGATAATATTGAGCCTTCAAAGCTCAGTAATAGCTCGCTCTCTAGATGATCGAACTCGTATTCAAGCTATGCTAGCTGCCAGGCGAGTCTTATCGGGAATTGAGTCCGGAGATATTGAGGTCGAGAAGAGCGATCTATCAAAACCGTTACTCGAGTATCTAGGGCCCCAAGCCAGACCCGAAGATGCAGAGTCTTTAAAAAATCTAACATTGGATTTAAAGGTGGAACCTTGGACAGTTGCTCGATTTGAGGATCTAGAGATTGACAAAATAACTCTCAGCCTATCCTGGGGCCCAGCGATTGAGCAGAGTGTGACAATTTTCTTTTTTGTGCCTCAAGATGAAAGCGAAACTGACGGCACAGAGAGTTCGGTGTAAAGTGAAACAAAATTTGAGAACCGAATCTGCATTTACCCTCATAGAAATAGTAATCTCAATATCTATTCTATCAGTGATTATGACCATTACATACTCAGGCATGACCCAAATATTAAGGGCCAAGAACATCCTAGACGATCGCCGTGAAACTAATAGCGTGGCCTATTCCTTAATAAATCGAATAACGAGGGAGTTTCAGCTAGCATACAGCGGTATCGGCCTGTTGCCAGATCGAGAAGTTCCTGATGGCCCACAAAAACCCTCGGACTACAATATGGTCGGAGAGAACAAGAGTCTCTCCAATGGCAAACGAGGAGACTCCATTACCTTCGTGGCTCTTGAGGGGGGTCAGTATCTTCCTGACGGCGGCACGCATTCAGGGTTGGTTCAGATTACTTACAGAGTAGCGGAAGACCCCGATCGCGATGAATCCCTTCCAAAACAGTACCTTTTAATTAGAGAAGAGACCCCTCACCCGAACAACAAGAGTCAGTTTGAACGGGCCTTCGCTAAGACTATGATATTCCCTGTCACCGAGAATCTGATCAGCCTGGAGTACAGATACTACGATCCAGAAAAAGAGGAATTTCTAGACGCATGGGACCCTGAACAGAATCGCAAACTACCCAGCCAACTTGAAATTAAGCTTGAATTGGTATCACCGGCAGGGGAATTAAATTCATATATCACAACTGTTCCCCTGCGCTCTATTAACTAGCCTAACATTTAGTATCCCTAGCGGTCATAACGGTAGCATGGTAAACTTTGGGCTCAGGTTAGTTAAATGGCACAAACACTTAACATTCTAAGTTTAGATCTCTCCGCCCCCGTTATCAAAGCGGCAGTGGTTGCCGTAAACGGCAACACTCTCTCTATAGTTGAGAAGAAAGAGATCCAGATGCCCTCTCCTCTATTCGAGCCTGAAGCTGTGACTGAACTCACAGCAAGAGAGGGAGAGGCTCCCTCAGCACCAACGCTAGAGAAAAAAGGAGTTCCGGCGGAATTAATCGATCTAATAAACGAGATAAAAACTCCATGGCGCAGCGCCGTGCTTAGCATCCCTTACAATCAAGGTCTCTCTCTTAATCTCAGCTTACCTTTCAAGGATCAGAGACAAATCAGTAAAATTCTACCGTTAGAGGTACAGGACTTAATTCCATTTGAAATCTCTGATTTTCATATAGCATCATCTTTAACTCTTCCCGCTAACGAGGACGACGTTGGATGCGAAGTTCGAGTAGATCTGGCAAAGAGGGAATCTCTTAAGTGGGTTCTCAAATCGCTCGAAGAGCTGGGAATCGATCCCCGAGTCGTATCGTTTCCTTCAGGGGCATTGGCCACACTACTTAAACTAGCTCCTAATTATTTCGCAAAAAACTGCGCAATTATAAGTAGCTCTGACGCTGGCACCACAGTTTTAGGGATCGTAGGCGGCACACCTAGAGCATCTAGAAATCTACCTGTCCCTAATTCTGACGCAGAAGCAAATGAGATCCTTAAAGAAGCGAGACTGTTCATAGGCAACATTGAGCGTAAATACGATTCATCGCTCGAAAAGGTCTATCTAATAGGCAGTGCATTCAACCCATTTCAAGTCAAAGAGACACTGGGTCACGAATATGAATTTCTTAATATTCAGGAATTCTTAAAAAGCCAGGATGAATCAGCGGCAGATGTTGTGCCACTTCTTGCTTACCAGGCAACTATTCCACTAGCTCAAACACAGGCTAACTTCCGCACAGGCGAATTTCAGTTTCGTCCAAAGATGAAGGAACTAATGGCAGGGCTAAAAACCCTCCTCCCCTTTGGCGTATTTTTTGTTGCATGTCTTGTTGCAACAGTCGGGGGTGTTTATCTCGCAAATGAATCTAAAATATCAAATCTCCAGTCAGCATTAGTATCTCGGATCCAAAAAACTATCCCTAATTTTAAGGCCCCAGAAGGGCAGGAGATCCCAACACTTTCGAATAACATCCTGCAGATTGAAAACCAGCTCAAAGAAATCGGCTCTATTTCTACTCTTTCAGCCTTAGAGGCTTTCTTAGCTCTCTCCGAGGACATGCCAGCCGATTTGGGTCTAAACGTAAATGAAATTTCAATTAAAGGTAACAAGATTACTATTGTTGGAACCGGACCAGATTACGGAACAATTGATAAAATTGAAAAGGCACTAAAAGAAAAAAAAGACCGCTACTGTGACATTGATCCCGGAGATAGTAGCTCTGGCAATCGAGGGGGCACAGTTGGATTTAGATTTACTTTAACACTTTGCTGAACGTGATGAACTTCGAAGAGATTAAAAATCAAGCAATTGAGCAGCTCGCGAAAATGACAGACCGTGAGAAATTTCTTCTGCTTGGTATGATTGCAGTCGGTCTCTCCCTTTTAACAATCAGCATCACCTCTTCTATCGCCGATACTTTTTCATTCCAGCGAAGGAAAATTCAAGCCCTAGAGAAAAACTTCACCTCTGCAACATTTGTGCTAGATCGATATGAGAGTCTTCGCAACAAGCTGACCGAAATGCAAAAAACTTTCAAAAACGAAGGACCTCCGGGAGGGATGAGATCTTACCTGGAGGAATCCATCACTAAAAAAGCTGGCGTAGTAGCCCCAAACTTTGCCATCAAAGCAGGGCTTCCGGTAACCGTGGGAGAAAACTACACCAAATTCCCCTACACGGTTACTTTCAGCACAATCAGCATCGGCAAAATTGTTGAATTTTTAGAAGAGATAACTAACAACGACTCGAACTTGCTCTTAACTAAACTTGAAATCACTAAGGGTAGGATGGGTGAAAAGTTAAATGTGGTGGTAGATGTTAGCAACGTTACAAATGCTCAACAGTAGATTTATTAAAGTCATAGCTGCCCTCTTGTTGGTGGTAGCAGTAGCATTTTTCAGCCTGAACCTGGGCAACTATGCCCAAAAAATAGCCCAGATTGCGACCTACAAAGCTCGAGCGATGGGGGTTGAGTTGAAATTTGAATCTCCAATACTTGGCTTTCTCTCATTTGGAGCATCGAGACTTGGGGTGACATTCCCACAGGCGTTAATCGGAGTAGTATTTGATGAGGCCCAAATAAAAGCTGGGTTTATGAGCCTAGTCGAACTAAATCCCCAAATAGATTTTACGGCAAAAGCTTATGGTGGAAAGATATCTGGTTCTATAAATCAATTAAGCGGCTCTGAATCTCCAAAATTACGACTCTCGGGGCACTCTATTAAGATTGGAGAGCACAGACAGATTGCAGCATTTGGGATTTCAGGAGATCTCGACATAACCGAGTCGTGGGTTGAATTGATGCCCAAAAATCCACCCCAAGCAGAGCTTCACCTCTCAATAAAAGATGGTAAAAAGCCTGCCCCGACCCAGATAGATCTAACTCCCTTTGGAGCTCCATTCTCAATTACGCTACCTCCTATACCGTGGTTTAATATCGGACTTGATGGATTTGCGAAGGGGAATTCAATAGAGAACTTAGAGTTTTCGATGGCCTCCGCCCTAGGATCAATTAATGGCACAGGAACTCTTTGGCTCAGCAGCCGTAAACTAATCGAAAGAGTCTCCTTAGAGGTTAAGGTAGCACTCACAGACTCCGGCAAGAAGGAGTTCGGGGCAATTATAGCCCTTACCAGCAACGGTCAGGTGCCAAGCTCAGCCTCTGAGTTTACGGCAATATTTAAAGGCCCAGCCCTAAGACCTAATTTAGAGTTTAAAAATATCCAATAAACCTAAAAAATTCTGCACTTGTTGCAAAATTAAGCCGATAATACATTCAACTTATGAATATCTTATTAGCCGTCATTCTTGGAATTTTGTCGGGAGCAGCCGCCCTATCAGTAGCTTTTTTCATAAAAAGAAAAGCCAATTACGGAATAGGCCAGGAACGAAAAGAACTTAAAATAACGCTGGCTGGAATAGATCAAGATCTTCAATCGCTTACTAAAGAGTCAGAAAAACTTATAAGTAGAAAGCAGCTTGAAGGGATAAGAAAGCGCCGCTTAGCATTATCCCAAGAAATGGATACAGCAAGAAATTTGGCAGTTGAATTAGAGGAAAAAGTGCGAGCCGCCCAGAGGTCTATCAAAGAAAGAGAGTCCGCTCAAAGTAAACTAAAAGCCGTCAAGGTCGGAGAAGAAAATAAGATTGCGGAAATCATCACCACCTACGAAGCTCTAAATGGCGAATCAATTGATCTCGAGAGGAAACTAGCTGAGTCCATGAAACAACTTGACTCGCTAGAGGGAGAAGCTCAGTTAACAGAAAAGCAAAAAGAAGCTCTTGCTAAACTCTCAGAAGTGCTCAGTAGCGCTGGAGAAAGAATGCGTGAACTAATAACTGAGTACGATACAATCAACAAAAGGATACTAGAGCTGCAGCAGCAATACCTCGACTTGGAAGACGAGTTTAAACGTCTAGTAGAGCAGCAGCTCTCGTCATAAAGCCGTTTTAAGCCAATTTGATTAAACATCCGAGCTAGGGTAGTATCCCTCTTCTTGCCCACTTGGGCGCATCAAGTTGATTCAGTCTTTTGTAACGAGGTAGTGAATCTTTATGGCGCAAACTGCAACAAACCAGACCCAGTATAAAACATCAAGAACTCTCTCTGAGGCTCATAAGAGACAGATTGAGATCCTCCAGGTAATGGCCGAGCATATTTCAGTGGCCGGACAAGTGAGACAGTTTGAGATCAATGAACTTTGTACCCTATCTACAATCAAAGACGAGAAAGAAATGACCCGTTACCTGCTTATTCTTGAGGGACAAAAACTGGTCTCCCCTTACCCAGAGGGTAACTTTACATCATCCCGTTGGATTTTAACCAAAGAGGGAGCACGAGCTATTAGAGTATTCACAAGACCCACGGTTCAGTAAAAACTCTCTTAGTTTATCAAGAAAAGGCGAGCTGAGCCCGCCTTTTCTTTTTCTAGCGATCCCTTATCTTGCAGCTTGGGCGCTTCCCTCTCTAGCCCCAATACCGGCAGATGTAACTAGGCCTAAAACTTCTAAAAGCTTGCTTTGAAACGACCTTGGATCCGACCCTGCACTGTCAACAATCGTGGTATATGCCTTTGAATTTCTCTCTTGAGTTGAAGCGTCTAGCTGAGCACAATTAGCCGCAGCTACCCTAACACCTGCGCCAGAAACAAGGGCTAAATAATCCGAGATTAAATCTCTGGGAGTTACGCCATTAATACATACATCGGCGGTAACATTTCTTATTTGACTCTCCATCTCTTTTTGATAGCTCGGATCACTTGCCAATCTCGCCGAATTAAACTTCACCACAGAAGTTACAGACCTGCAGTTCTCATAGAACCCAGCCAAAGACTCCTCGCAGACGACATGAATTTTCGCTTGAGGGCATGCTCTGGCAAGTTGCGGCAAACAGCTCATCATGCCTAAAGCTTCACTCTGAGAGTTCGATTGAACCCAGAGAATATTTTGAGCTCCATGAATATTTACTGGGCTTGACTGTGCTCGCCTAGACTCGGCAACTGCTGTAGCGCCTGCTGATGGATCAAAATATACCAAGCAGGAGCCAAAACGCTCTTTTGACGAAGCCAACATTTTAAATCGGGAATCCGCTTCTAACTTCTTTAAGCTCTTAAAATGCTTTACATGATAAATATCGTCTAAAGCGATATGACAAGGAGCTTTCAGGTTAGCGATCAAATAATCAAATTCAATCGACCCTACATGTCCGGCACTATCTAATAAAACAAAGTCTGGTTTGCCTTCAAAAACATCGAGCACTCTTTTTAGAAGATCATCTTGCCCACCCTTCAAAGTTGTCTCAGCGTGGTACAACTTAGCTCTATCGCCCTCTTTGTGATCCACAAATATCTCAGCATACTCAGGGTCATCCACCAAGCTCTTTTGAATATCACTTTCGCTTGGCAACATGCTCTTTGGTAGCGACAATCCATGCAAAATAGTCACCCGCTCCAATAAACCCTGTGAGTGCAGATAACTTTGGGCTTGTTGAATATTGCTGGGATTAACTTCTATCGAAAAAAATCTTGCATTCTCGATTTTAGCATCACGCAACGCAGAGGTAATAACTTTAGTGGTCCCCTGCCCATGATAGGTGCCTGTCTCAATCAACTTAGTTGGCTTGATCGCTGTTATTGTCTCTCTAATCACTCGGGCAAAATCAGACTCTTTATCCATCTGAGTTAGATCCTGATAGCCTCCATCATCAATCCCTGCGACCTTTAACTTATTTCTCTCAGGTTGAGGTGAAACATCTCCTACTTGAGTAGTCCAAGATGGATCAAAATAAACTAAGCATGAACCAAATCGCTCTTTTGAATCAGTTAAGAGCTTGAAGCGCTCATCTTTCTGGAGCTTCTCAAAGCTCTTGTGATGCTTAACATGATAAATATCGTCGAGGGCGATATAGCAAGGACCCTTGAGATTCTTTATTAAATAGTCAAACTCCAATTCCCCGACGTGCCCACCGCTGTCTAAAAGAACCAAATCAGGCTTACCATCAAAATAATTTAGGACCTTCTGCAGTAGATCATCTTGACCTCCTCTCAGCTCAGTCTCTGCATGATACAATTTAGCCCGATCTGATTCTTGATGATCAACAAAGACATCTCCGTAGGAGGTATTCTTTACAAATTCCTGCTCGATCTCCTTTTCAGTTGGCAGCGCACTTTGTGGTAGTGATAATCCGTGAAGAATTCTAACTTTATCTAAAAGCCCCTGCCTCTCTAGAAAAGCAACCGCATGAGCTATATTATTTGGATTTACTTCGATTGAGAAAAACATTGAGTCAGAAATATTATTCTCGCGTAAAGCCGAAGCTATTACTCTAGTGGTACCTTCGCCATGATAAGTTCCGGTCTCGATGATTTTCTTCGGTTTGATTATGCTGATAATCTCTCTCAAGGATTTAGCGAAATCTGACTCTTTATCCATCTGAGTAAGATCCTTACTACCCACATCGTCAATTCCTGCTACTTTCATTTTTTTATTCCTATTTAAAAATTTGTCACCCAAAGTCGGACCTCGCTCAGGTCCCCAATCATCCACTATGCCATCTCGATTGGCCCAAGGTAGATAATCACGAGGATTAACAGGCCCCTTGGTCAGCTGAAGACTCTCCCATTTCTTAACTGCATCTTTGTAGCCATAATAATTCTCTTTAAACCTCACCTGTTCGGCCAAAACATAGGAAAAGTGCTCGAAATATACCCCCTTCGAAAAAGTCTGATCGCGAGTGAATGGATTTATCTTAACAACATCCTGACCTTGCTCATTTATCAACGTCGCTGGCTCA
>CAZWGK010000016.1:21390-21659 GCA_964633685.1 uncultured Bdellovibrionales bacterium
ATCTCCATGCTCGGGGCCAATCATGAGGATCCGTGGCCCAGACATTTAATTGCGGCACATATTTGCGTGGCCCCACAAAATAGTGGCAGTGCATATAGGCTCCGGTTTTGGATGGATTTGCTGCAAACATATCCCGAAGCGTCTCTAACTGCTCAGCTCTCCACAGCTCGTCAGAGTCAACCTGCACTAAAATACAATCTTCTTTTATGTACGGAATAGGCGCAGAAACCATCGCAACTTTGCCATCCCAAATCCCACCATTCGAAAGT
>CAZWGK010000017.1:0-567 GCA_964633685.1 uncultured Bdellovibrionales bacterium
TCCTGAAATCGTTTGACGAATAAACGGTCGCTTCTAGCGTATACGCCCCAATCTATATGCCGAGGATTATCCCCCAATTCATATTTTCTAAAGTCTGAAAATTCGATTCCATGCCCCTTTCTTATCGAAACATGCCCCCCCTGCCTTGTTCCCAAGAACGCACGCCTAGCTCGGATCCGGAGGATCTCAAGCTGTCTCAAAAAGCCCGGGGAGAATGTCTCGGGCAACATAATCATGGTTTTTACCAGGCATACATTTTAATAAGTCTAATTCCTTCTATAATTTCATCAGACGAAATCGAACCGGCCTCCGCCTGAAAGTTCAAAATCACACGGTGGCGCAGAGCCGCGCCGGCCACTGCTTTAATATCTTCAAAAGATAAATTAATTCTACCATCAAGCAATGCTGTAACCTTGGCAGCTAACATAATTGCCTGTGCCGCCCGAGGCCCAGGACCAAACCGCACATAAGTGTTCACGGTATCGGTACCAAAATCTCCACCTGGAGTAAGTGCCGAAATGATTCTAACAATAACTTCAAGAAGCGGATCTGCCACTTCTACTGAGC
>CAZWGK010000017.1:577-16150 GCA_964633685.1 uncultured Bdellovibrionales bacterium
TTTTTCATCTTTTCAATAGTCTGCTTAGCCTCTCCCGGATCCAGTACAGCAGTTGATTCCGGCACTGCCGAACCTGTTGTCCGAGAGAGTATCTCCTTAAGATTTGCGGGAGCGGGATGACCCAATAAAATCTTCAATAAAAATCTATCCAATTGTGCCTCCGGCAAAGGATAGGTCCCCTCTAGCTCCACCGGATTCTGAGTGGCTAAAACAAAGAACGGGGCCTCAAGTTTATGAGTCTCTCCTAGCACAGTTATTTGGCGCTCCTCCATCGCCTCTAAGAGAGCACTCTGAGTCTTCGGAGTAGAGCGATTTATTTCGTCAGCCAACACCACATTGGCAAAAATTGGCCCGGGCTTAAAAACAAATCCTCGCTTACCAGATTCATCTTCGGTGAGAACCTGAGTTCCCGTTACATCCGATGGCATTAAGTCAGGAGTGAATTGAATTCGCTTGAAAGAAATTCCTAGCGTATCGGCAATAGCTCTTACCAGACGAGTCTTACCTAATCCTGGGGCACCTTCAAGAAGAACATGCCCCCCTGCAAAAATAGAGGTTAATGATAACCTAACAATGTCTCTATTACCGACAATAACTTTACCAATTTCATTCTCAATTCTAGAAAAGGTATCGGTAAAAAATTTAACCTGCTCCGTTATCTCTGCTCGACTCATGACTGACCGTAATAAAAAATAAAAAAACTAATCCAGTATACCTCGATATTCTAATGGTATCTCTTGTTTCTCGCGAGTATCATCTAGATCTGGCTTCGCTAACTCGAGCTGTTTCAGCTCGGTTTTATATTTAGCCTCGTTCTTATTTTTACTTAATTTGGCGTCCGCTCCAGTATAACGGGTATCGAGCTTCTCATCTTCTTGGCCTACCTTTACATCCGTAAATGACTTTCCACTCTTATTCATTCCCTCATCACCACCGTCAAAATCCCCGAATCTCTTTGCGGTATCAGAGGGTATAGGCTCGGCGGGCAAACTAGGGTTTTTTGCTCCCTTACCCTTATCTCCCGGGGCACCAGTATCTTTTTTATCTGACTTCTTCTCCTCGCCTTTATCTCCTGGATTACCCCCTGATTTATTACTGTCAGATTCCTTAGCTTGATCTTGCTTACCCTGACCCTCGCTTTTTTTATTATCTCCAGACTGATTATCACCCTTGGAGTCGTTCTTTTCCTTCTGCTGAGAATCAGAATTGGCCTTTGTTCCATCCTGTGGGGCCTCACCTTTGTTCTCTCCCGGCTTTTTGTCATTACCATCGTTAGGTGATTCGCCTGGCTTGTCTCCCTTTTCCTGCTTAGATTCACCCTGTTCCTGCTGGCCTTGGTCACCTTTCTGGCCGGCCCCCTGCTTGCCTTGCTTGGTTCCCTTATCCTGCGAACCGTCCTGGCTTTTGTCTTTTTGCTCGCTCTCTTTTTTGATCTTATCGAGCGTATCTTTAGCTTTACCTAAAGATTGCTGTGCTTCAGTTTGAGACTGTCCGGATTGGCCTGATTGTCCTGACTGCTCCCCACTCTCTGACTGTTTTCCCTCGCCAGACTTACCTTGACCGCCACTAGAGTTCCCCTCTCCCTCACCCTGAGAATCACTTTTATCTGACTTACTTCCTGACTTTTTGTTATCCTGCTTACCTGAGCTGCCCTCTTGGTTTTGAGATCCTTGCTTTTCACCTTGTTGATTCTTTTTATCCTGACCACCCTGCGATTGATTCTGATTATCACCACTTGAGCTACCTGACTGCCCAGATTGAGAACCTGAGGAAGAGCCTTTTTGCTGCTCACCTTGACCGGATGAGGACTGGCTACCCTGCGCCCCTTCCCCTCCTGAAGAGGATCCACTCTGCCCTGATGACGACTCGCCATTTTTTGACTGACTCGTGGAATCTGTAGAGGCAGCGCTGCTTGAAGATGTGCTACCAGAGTCACTTGAACTACTTGAGGAATTGGCACTAGCGGCTTCTCCTTTTGAGCTCGATGAGCTCTGGGCATCATTCGCTGAAGATGATGATAACGAGGAGGGTTGATCTGCTGACTCCTCTTTATCCTCTGCTCTCGATTGATTTTGCTCAATCTTTTGCTCTCTTTCTGCACTATCTCCTTCAGCCTCTAATGCAGCATCAATCTCCTCAGCAGCGCGAGACAGGGCAGCAGCAACTTGATCCGAACTCAGATCGTTACTAGCCAGAGTTTTGGCAAGGTTAGATAACTCTTCTTTAACCGAATCGGGGAGATGTTTATCTTTAAGAAGCTCCTTCACTAACTTAGCTTCTTCTATCGCACTAGCCACCGGCTTTTTATAGAAATTGTTAAAAACTATAAAATTCAGACTGAGGAATATGACCGCTAGGTAGATATATTTCCGATCTAACAGGCTTAACTTAAAGGGAACAATCTTATGCTCCTGATCAATTTTAACAAGACTCTCAAGCTGCGCTTCGATGAAGTTTAATTTACCCGACGCACTGGGATTACTCTGCAACTCTTCTCTGGTTATTAATCTATCTTTGGAGTCAAAAAATTCATCTATTAAGGAGACAGATTCTGATCTCTGAGGAAAGTCAAAGTGACCAGAGCGGTAGCCAACTACGAGCCAAACAATAAAAACTACAATGCAAGCAAAAGCAGCTAAAGTAGAATCAAATAGTGAGGCGGTCAGTAAAATTAGAGTGCAAATGCTAACTATCGCTAATATCGACAACAAAAGGGAGATGACGAATTTCTTTATTCGACGCCGGTGAACTGAGTGAATAACTAAATCAATTTGTTTCACAATTTAATATTACTGAGAATTTCCCATTTGTGGACCGATTGCAGCCGGCCTAGGAACCAAGGCATTAATCCTCTCCTGAACCCTGACCTCCTCTGCCTTCCGCTGAGACATTCTATAGAACTCGACTGCTCTCTCATGCTCTTTCTGAGTCGCTGAAAATATATGGCCACCCTTACCATTCGACACAAAATACATGTAGCCAGTCTCAGCTGGATACAGTGCCGCCCTTATTGCTGACTCACCCGGATTGCATATCGGTCCAGGCGGCAACCCTTTAATTTTGTAGGTATTGTAAGGGTGATCCATCTCTAGATGTTTCCTTAGAATAGGACCCTCGAAATTAGGAAGTCCATAAACCGAGGTTGGATCAGACTGTAGAGGCCATCCTTGAGCCAATCGATTATGAAACACAGATGCTATTAGAGGCTGCTCCTCTGCGTTTCCTGATTCTTTCTCAATAATAGAGGCAAGCGTTAACACCTGGTGACGATCCCAACCGAGGTTCGCGGCCTTCTCATCGTATTCTATTTTCCATTTCTTCTCGCCATTTTTGAGCATTTGAAAAATAATATCATCCGGGGAAATCGGCTTTGAGAACTGATAGGTATCTGGGAATAAATATCCTTCAAAACCCTTATTACCTAAACCAGCAGAACCCTTAATTTTGGGATCAAAAAGTGCCAAATTAAACTGTTGCTGACTCAGCAAACCAGCCTCCTCAACCAAAGCTGCCAAATCGTGAATCGACTGCCCCTCTTTAAAAGTAAATTTTCTGTTAAAAACCTTTCCCTCTAAAAGAATATCAAGAATTTCTGATGGAGACATAGATTTGGAAAGTTCATATTCACCGGCACCAATTACGTTGTTGCCGCGAATTCGGGAGAGCAAATCAAGTGACCACCATTTCTTAACAAACCCCCGTTCCTGAAGAAGCTTGGCTGCCTGCCGAAAGGACAAGCCGGGGGCTATCTCAAATAGCTCTGCAGATTTTGACTCAGGATCAGATGGCGACAAAACCATATCTTTTAAGATTACTAAAGAAATCGCTGCCGCAATGAAAATAGGCGAGAGAATAACTGTAACTCGACCTAAACCTCTAAAAAAATTAAACCAGGAATTATTCATGACTCTTCTTAATGTTCAGATTTAAATAGTCCTCAATTATAATGACCGCCGCGTAGGCATCGAGCAACTCCCTGTCTCGCTCTGGCCTGAAACTACCTTTGACTTGAGCAATCCGGTCTTTAGCTGCCTCTGATGTTAGATGCTCATCAACCATCTTGATGGGAACTTTTATTCTTTTAGTTAGCCGACGACAGAAGCTCTCAACATCCGAGCATTGTTCTGATCTGGAGCCGTCCTCCATTAATGGCAATCCGACTAAAACTAATTCAACGCTCCGAGACTCAATTTCAGACTTAATGACCTCTTCGGCCCTATAGTTTGAGCGCGGAAAAGTCCCTAGCGGGGCTGGTAGCAGTCCAGCTGCGTCTGTAACTGCTAGTCCAACCCTGACTTTACCGACATCTATACCTAGAATAGCTCCCATGTCATGAATTATATCACTCCTGCCGATGTTGAAATAGGGACTCTAAGTTCAAGGCTTGTCGAGTTATATGAGAGTAAGTACAGTTCTGTAGATTATGCCTTCTAGTATTAAAACAGCCCTTTGGGGGCTAGTGATAACCTCTGTTCTGATCCAAGCAGCCGTTTGGCTTACTGCATCCATATCTAAAGATGACTCGAATGAAAATATCGAGACTGAGTCAGATTACATTATAAGCCAATCCCAAGAGGAAAACCTGCACCCCCTGGAGCCCAAAGCGACTGTAGATTCTGACGTTCAGACAGCCGGTCTTTTGACGAACTCAGCATTAGCCCAAGCTAACTTTCCAGTTTCAACAACTACCGTTCTTGCTTCGTATACAGTTAAAGCTGGTGATACCCTATCCTCCATCTGGAATAAAATAGGAGGGCAAAAAGGGGGCTGCGAGTTATTAATCGCTGCTCTTAATAAAGTCGGAATTACTCCACGGTCTCTTAGAGTTGGCGAAACGCTAAGATACACCAGAGACGATTCGGGTAACATTTCAGAACTACAGAAACCGCTGAACTCCCCCAACTCGGTAGTAGTAAAAATAAGACCCGAGCGAGATTACGAGGCTGTTATTAATAAGCCTACGATTATAATGAAGGAGCGTCCGGTTGTTGGGAAAATAGAACGCTCACTATCCGAAGCGGCTCGAGCACTCGACGTCCCCTATGAAATTATAGACGCCTACGTCGATCTTTTCAGTGGTCGAGTTGAGTTTAGGCGAGACATGCAGCCAGGAGATGAGTTTACGATTATTTACACCGAGAAACGGATAGAAAATGGCGATCTTGTGGGAGCCGGAGATATTCAAGCGGCTTCCCTTAAACTCAACGGAGATCTTATGGCCGCAGTGCGACACCAGAGCCCCGATGGAAATTGGAGGTACTTTGACGAGCTCGGAGAATCTTTGGCGAACACTTTTCTCAGGTATCCAGTAAGCTTCTCCAGGATCTCCTCGGTATTCTCTTCGAGTCGGTTCCATCCAGTTCTAAAAAAACGTCGTGCTCACAACGGAGTTGATTTTGCTGCACCAACTGGCACTCCTGTCAGGGCAGTAGCCGATGGTGTTGTAACTTTATCTGGCTGGGTAGGCGGTGGTGGAAAAACTATTAAAGTGTCTCACGGCTCTCGATATGCGACGGCTTACCTTCACCTCTCCCAAATTCACCCTCAAATTAAAAGAGGTTCTCGTGTCAAAAGAGGGCAGATAATAGGAAAAGTTGGCGCTACAGGGTTGGCTACAGGACCACATCTTCACTTTAGTTTCTACGACAGGGGACGATATGTAGACCCTCTTTCAACCAAACTGCCCCGAATGGACGAAGGTCCAGGAGCCACTATCTCAAAAGCTGCCCTACAAGAGGCAATTGAAAAGTTAAACCAATTTCATTTCGATTCTGCCCAAAATGTGGCCCTATTACAGAAAGAGCCCAAGAATAACGGCTAACATCCTGTTTTAATTAGCTTTTTATATAATAATAGTTAGTCCTTCTGGGTCTATTTGCTCATCTCAATTATATGGTGAGTAACCAGGATTTCACTAGCAGATGCGATCCAACACCTCGATCCCTGATGCTCTAGGATGTAAAGTGGAAGGGAACTTTTTGGATTTTGGAATTATTCATGAATTTTACAGAGATTAGAGAATCTTTCTTAAATTATTTTAAAACAAAAGGCCACGAGATTGTAGCTTCATCATCGTTGGTTCCTGCTAACGATCCAACCTTGCTCTTCTCTAATGCCGGAATGAATCAGTTTAAAGATTTATTTTTAGGATCAGAGAAGCGGTCCTACTCCAGAGCGACCTCATCTCAGAAATGCTTAAGAATTTCAGGCAAGCATAACGACCTTGAGAACGTTGGAGTGACTGCTCGACACCACACTTTTTTTGAAATGCTAGGAAACTTCTCTTTCGGAGACTACTTTAAAGAAGATGCAATCACTTTTGCATGGGAGTTTGTAACCAAAGTATTGAAATTAGATACATCAAAAATCTGGATTACAATATTTGAAACAGACGACGAAACCGCTGATTTATGGGTAAAATGCGCAAATGTGCCTAGATCCAGAATTATCAGATTAGGAGAGAAAGATAATTTCTGGGCCATGGGAGATACAGGTCCATGCGGCCCGTGCACGGAAATGCACTACTATATTGGAGACAATCCAGCCGAACAGAGCGAAGAAGATTTCAAAAAAGAAGATGGTCGGTACATGGAGTTTTGGAATCTCGTATTCATGCAGTATGAGAGAAGCTCCGATGGAAAACTAACACCTCTCCCAAAACCCTGCGTAGATACAGGAATGGGTTTAGAGAGGATTGCTGCAATCAAGGCAGGATTCAAAGCCAACTATGATATCTCGGCCTTCCGTGAGCTGATAGCCGTAGCCGAAAAGCTTTCCGGATTTAAATACGACGGAACTTCTTATGTTGAGCGGGATCTTAAAACAGATAAAGCTTACGCTCGAGATGTAGCTATGAGAGTTATAGCTGACCACTCTCGCGCTAGTGCCTTTCTGGTCGCAGACGGCGTAGCTCCAGGCAACGAAGGCCGGGGATATGTACTTAGAAGACTTATAAGAAGAGCTGCTCGCCACGCTAGAAACCTTAACCTCAAAGAGCCATTCCTATTTAAGGTTTGCGATCAGGTTATATCAATGATGGGTAACCAATATCCCGATCTTAAATCTCGTCGAGATATAATTCTAAAGCTAGTGGAAGCTGAGGAGAAAAAATTTCTTGAGACATTAGATTCAGGATTAGATGTACTTGAGTCAACGCGACAAACTTTGAAGCCGGGTGAAATGTTTCCAGGCGAAAAGGCTTTTCTTCTTCATGACACTTACGGATTTCCCCTAGACCTTACCGAAGATGCCTTGAAGGCCTACGGCATGAAGGTTGATATCAAGCGATTCGAAAAAGAGATGGCGGCTCAAAAAGAGCGCTCAAGACAAGATCGCGCTGATAAAGGAATAACCTTCACCTCAATCAAGATCGATGCTCCAAAAACTGAGTTCCTGGGCTACTCAAATCTTCAAGCTGATTCTCGAATAGCTCAAGTAATCCAAGATGAAGATAATTCAAATATGGTCTCTGTTATCTGCGAGGCAACTCCTTTTTATGCGGAGTCGGGCGGTCAGGTTGGAGATACAGGATTAATTGAGATCGGGTCCATCAAATTAAAAGTTCTTGATACCCAAAAGGCTCAACAGAGCTATATTGTTCATCACTGCGAGCTGATCAGCGGCACCCTCAGTCAAAAAGATAAAGGGGCGAAGGCTATCTTAACCGTAGATGCAGAACGAAGAGCTAAGATTAAAGCCAATCACTCAGCTACTCATATTGTTCATGCTGCCCTCAGAGCAGTTTTAGGCTCACACGTTAAACAGGCTGGATCTCGGGTTGATGAGAGCTCTCTGCGATTTGACTTCTCCCATTTTGAGCCGATCAAAGACGAAGAGATTTTGGCTATCCAGGATTTCATTAATGCCGAGGTTCGCGCCAATTATGAGGTTGTGACGCAGGTATTGCCGATAGACGAAGCCAAAAAAACTGGTGCGGTTGCGCTATTTGGCGAGAAATACGGCGATACCGTCAGAGTAGTTCAAATCGGACCAAAGAGCATAGAATTTTGCGGAGGTACGCACGCCTCAAGAGCCGGAGATATCGGTTACATTCTTGTCGGACAAGAAGGTGGGGTAAGCGCCGGAGTCAGAAGAATTGAATGCTTCGCTGGATTTGGAGCTCATTCACAAATTCAGGCGGAATACAAAGAGAGGCTCCGAATTGGCACAATACTAAAAAGCGAGCCGAGAGATTTCGCCGAGAAGATTGAGAAAATACAAAACCGAATCAAAACATTAGAGCGAGAACTTAGAGAGTCAAATGCCAAAATAGCCTCTGCCAAGAGTGGCTCTTTAGTTGAGACAGCGCGAGTCAGTCCAAGCGGAATAAAAGTTGTTGTCGATATGGTTGAAGGCGCTGACCCTCAATCCCTCAGGGCCATGGTAGATGATCTTAGAAACAGACTTAAATCAGGGGTAGTTGCCCTAGGAAGCAAGTCTGAAGACGCTGTAATAATGGTGGCAGGAGTAACTTCAGATCTTACCTCAAAAATTAACGCCGGAAATCTCATAAAAGAGGCCTCCAAGATAACTGGGGCTCGCGGTGGCGGAAAAGCAGATTTTGCGCAAGCAGGTGGCGGAGATCCATCAAAACTACCTGATGCGCTAGAGCGGTTGTACTCATTGGTTGAATAAAGGAGCAAATGGATTCTTTACAAAAAAGGTTTAAGGTTAAAGCTAGCGGCCCAAAAGGCGCTAATAAAGAGATAGCCGTTGACATCACCGACTCAGGAGTTATGAAAACACTCTTCGGCGAGGGAGATAAAAACCTGAGATCTTTAGCTGAAGAGTTAGAGGTTAACATTCAACGCTCCCCTAAAGGGCTGGTTATATCAGGACAAGATTTCGAGGCCGAATTAGCTGCCGACATATTGCACCAATTCCAGGATCTTATTAAGAGCGGCGAAGAGATATTCCCTGGAGATGTACAGAGAGCGATCAAAATGCTCTCTGAGAATCGAAGCACCAAATTAGAGGACCTATTTAGAGAGCAAGTAAGGCTTAACGGCAAGAAGCGGAGCATCGTTCCGAAAACTTTTATCCAGAAGTCATACATAGAGGCCATACAGGAGCACGATGTGGTTTTTGGAGTTGGTCCTGCAGGAACTGGAAAGACCTACCTTGCCATGGCCATGGCAGTTGCTGAGCTTTCTAAAAAGACAATCAAGCGAATAGTTTTATGTAGACCAGCGGTAGAGGCCGGTGAAAAGTTAGGCTTCCTGCCCGGAGATATGGCTGAAAAAGTAAACCCATACCTTCGACCACTGTATGATGCATTAAATGATATGGTCGAGTTCGAGCGAGCCGAGGAGATGATTCAAAAAGGCGTAGTCGAAGTAGCACCCCTCGCCTTCATGAGAGGTCGAACCCTCTCTAATGCATTTGTAATTCTAGATGAAGCGCAGAATACAACATCAGAGCAGATGAAGATGTTTCTTACCCGCTTAGGACCCGGCTCCAAGTGTGTTGTAACAGGCGACGTAACTCAGATCGACCTTCCAAGAGGCATTAAATCAGGGCTAATTGAAGCTCTTAATATACTTAAGAGTGTCAATGGGATCTCGATCATCCACTTCTCCAACAGCGATATCATAAGACATCCATTAGTGGCGCGAATACTCGACGCCTACGATAAAAAAGAGGAATAACGATGGAACTCAAATCCATTCTGGTAAAATCAGATGGAGCATGGCGCAAATCGGCCACCAGCATAGCACTATCTGCCATCGGAGCAATTACATCCGAGATTATTCTAGGTGGATTCCTTGAATCTCAGATGTGGAATCAAGCCGCAGGACGAGTCGGAATCGTGGCTATTGCTTTATTTGTAATTCATCGTTTTGCATTAGAAAGTCTCTATGCCTACAAACCGAGACTCAAAGACCTAGTGACATTAACCAGCGTGCTTCTAGGCTCCGTAACTCTGATAGCCTTAGGCAGACTAATATGTTTAAGCATTCATGCTTACGCTAAATCAGTAGCAGGACCATCGCTAAACTTTATAGCCGAAGAAATAGGAGTGGCAGGTCTCTACTATATAATCCCGTTCGCCTCGAGCGGTATTCTTATTCAAGCGTTGATGGGCATTGAATTTGCTCTCGTTTTTACCATGGGACTCGGATTAATTACGGGCATATATTTCCCAGAAGATCTAACAATCTCAGCCCTAGTAATTAGTTCAACCTTCATCGGCAGCTTAGGTATGTTGAAAGTTAGATCTCGCCAGGCATATATAAAAGCTGGTGCCAATGTCACCGCAGTGACTCTTTTATTTGTCTTAGCCAAGCTAATCTTCACTGAGAGCTTCGATGCGCTACACCTTTCTATTGGTGTCATAACGGCTACCATAGGCGGAATTGTAACTACATTTGTTATCTCAGGTATAGCTCCGGCGATTGAAAGACTCGGGGGATATGTAACTGACATATCCCTTCTTGAAATTGCCACACTAGATCACCCACTATTAAAACAACTCAGCATACAAGCTCCAGGAACATGGAATCACTCAATGGTCATGGGTATGATGGTTGAGTCAGCGGCTCAAGCAATCAACGCCAACCCCGTGCTTAGCAGGGTAGCCTGCTACTATCACGATGTCGGAAAGGTGAAAAATCCACTTTATTTTATTGAAAATCAGGTCCGCGGAGAGAACAGGCACGACAAGCTAAGCCCTTCAATGTCTGCTTTAATTATAAAATCGCACGTCAAAGACGGAATTAAAATGGCGCAAGAATCGGGTCTTCCGCAGGCGATTATAGACATGATTCCTCAACATCACGGCACTTCGCTGATTGAGTATTTTTACGACAAAGCCCTTACTGAAGCCGAAGAGAATGGGACTGGTGAAACCATAAATGAAAACAGCTATCGATATCCTGGCCCGAAACCACAGACCAAAGAAGCTGGAATTATTATGTTAGCAGATGGAATTGAAGCTGCCAGCCGCACTCTTCCAGATCCATCCATGGACCGAATCCAAGGCCTCGTCAATAAAATGATTAACAAGGTGTTCTCTAGCGGCGAGCTAGAGGAGTGCGAACTCACCTTAAGGGAGCTTCACGAAATCGCTAGATGTTTTACTCGAGTACTCACGGGAATATACCACTCCCGCATAGCTTACCCTGAAGGGGCGCACGAAGAGTCTAAAGATGAGCCCGTAACAACAGAGGAACAGGCGGATTCTAAACCCACAGTAATAGAACCTGAGCAACCTCACAAAGCGGAATCAAAGAAAGAAGATCTAAAACGACTCGGAATTGAAAACTAAAAAATTATCGAATATGCGCAGAAAAATATCAGAGATAAAATGGACCATACGACTAGAGATAACTACTAGATCTCCCAAACTCTCGGATGAAAAAATTAGAAGCACAATCACCAAGATTTTAAAAACAACCAGACCTATAAAATTATCACTTAGTAGAAAATGTGAGGTCGGAGTAATTATTACAGATGATAAATCTATCAAAAGTCTCAACAAAAAATATCGGGGCAAAAACAAACCGACAGATGTACTCTCCTTTTCTATGATTGAGGGAGAGCACCTATTGGCTGAGTCACCTAACCTCGGTGATTTAGTCATCTCTCTTCCAACTGCAGTTAAACAATCAGTAAGCTATGACGTTAATCTTTACCAAGAGCTACTAAGGCTTATGATTCATGGACTTCTTCACCTACTGGGCTACGACCATGAGAATGTAACCAAACAAGAGGCCCGCAAGATGCAGCTTGAAGAAGAGCGAATTTACGAGAAGTTAGTAATTGGCTCACGATCGCTAGTTGTTAATACCGCTCGCAGAAGCGCTGGCAAATAACGCCTCCCTCTGATACTCTCTATAGCTATGGAACTTTTTGAAATAAACCAAAAACGCGAAAATGTGAGAGAGCGGTTAGCTCATCTCCGGAGGTTTCTTTGACATCTCCAACAAGGAGACCCGCTTAAAAGAGCTCGAGCAGATGACGCAATCTCCGGATTTATGGAATGATCCTGATAAAGCAAAAGTCGTCTCTAAGGAAAAATCAGATACTGAGAAGGTAGTAATCTCCTTTAATAATATTCAAAAAAAGCTCGGCGACATCGACACCGCCATTGAATTTTATAGCTCCGAGAAGGACGAAGAATTTCTCAAGGAGGCCGTCAGCTACATTACACCTCTGGAGACCGAGCTCCATGCTCTTGAGTTTTCAAGTAAAATGAGAGGAGAGCACGACAACTCTGATTCGATTCTTGAGATTAATAGCGGCGCTGGCGGTACAGAGGCTCAAGACTGGGCTGCCATCTTATATCGGATGTATCTCCGATGGGCCGAGAGAAAAGGCTTTACGGTAGAAGAGCTAGACAATCAACCAGGCGAAGGCGCTGGGTATAAAAGTATCATCTGTATAGTTAAAGGGCCCTACTGCTACGGACACCTACGACCAGAACAGGGCGTGCATCGGTTAGTTCGCATATCGCCTTTTGATTCAAATGCCCGAAGACACACATCTTTTGCCTCAGTTTCAGTAACCCCAGATATCGAGGAAGATATTCAAGTCGATATTAACGAGGCGGATTTAAGAATTGACACCTATCGGTCCTCCGGAGCAGGGGGGCAACACGTTAACAAAACTGACTCTGCGGTCAGACTTACACACATACCAACTGGCATAGTGGTGGCTTGTCAAAACGAACGCTCTCAACACAAGAATAAAGACCGTGCCATGAAGATCCTAAAAGCCAAATTAGTTGAGCGCGAGAGGCAGATTCAAGCCGAGAAGATGGCCGAGATCAAAGGCGAGAGAAAAAAGATCGAGTTTGGCAGCCAGATTAGATCTTATGTTCTACACCCGTATCAAATGGTTAAGGATCTTAGAACTGACCACGAAACTTCTCAGGCACAAGCAGTATTAGATGGCGACCTTGATCCGTTCATCGAGGCTTACCTGATGAAGACCTCATAAATTTCAATGGCGGAATTAAAAAACCAGTGATAGATCTAATCAGCACTAACTCCCTGTATAGATTTTCCGAGCAGTCATGTTAAAAAAGATTAGAGAAGAGCTTAAAAAGCTAACAGACGCCAAGGCTTTGAGAGAGCTCCATGTACGCTCCGAAAGGGCACCTGGTTATGTAACACTTCGAGGTAAAAAACTTCTAGACTTTACCAATTGGGATTCTCTTAATTTAAATACCGAGCCCAAGTTTATATCGGCTTTTCAGCGCGAAGCGGAAATTTCAGGTGTAGGAGCTACTGCTGCCAGGTCTTCATCAGGTACCACCCCAGCACATTTTGCCGCCGAAAAAAGACTAAGTTCTTTTTTTAATTCTGAGAGTTCGCTTTTATTTTCGTCAGCTAACCAAGCAATACTATCATTAATGTCTGCCTTACTTACTGAGGGTGATTGCGTGATAGTAGATGAAAGCTCTCACGGTCGAATAATTGATGCAGCTCTGTTGGTTCACGCCGAGTCAATCAACTTTGACACAGCCAATCCAGACTCTCTTACAAAAGCGTGTGAGATATCGAGGCCATATAAAAATAAAATTGCGATAATCAGCTCAGTAAGCCCAATTTCTGGAGAAGTGGCCGATATAAAGAAAGTAATTACGGTTGCGGAAAAGTACCAAATCCCAATCCTTATTGATGAGAGTTACGGTCTTGGAATTTTAGGAATCAGAGGTGCAGGAGCCCTTGATGGTCTCGAGATTCCAGTCAACTTTCTGGGACGCTTTGGCTCCCTCGCGTTCTCCCTCGGTGCGTATGGCGGATTCTTTTCTGGTCCCAAGTCAGTTACAGATCTTTTAGTGAATAGATCTCGGACCTTTTCCTCCGAGCCATCCTTACCGCCGGCCATAGCTGCCGCTGTTGAGGTGGGAATGGGAATAGTTGAGCTCGGTCACGGCAAAAGAATAAGACTCAGGGAGCTTACTTCTCATTTTAGAGATTCTCTAATTGAAGCCGGATATAAAATTCAACCCACTAGTGAGAGTAATATTATAGCTCTAAAATTTCCGAAGAAGAGTATTGCTACGGAATTGGCCGAGGGGCTGTTTCATAAAGGGATTCTGGCCGAGGTAATAGATACTCGGACACCATCTGAATCCTCAACTAGTCTAAGATTTATCATTAACTCAGCTCATAAAGAGAGAGAAATTGAAGATACTTTAGCAGCACTAAGTGACCTCTCTAAGAGAATCAAATCTTAAATTATATAGCAGATAGAAAGGATAGAGCGATTGTACTGAAACAACCTTTTGGCAAATGCCAAGGAACCTCTAAAAGTCCTTTGGTTCGAAAGGAGCGAATCAAGGGGTTTAATCCGAGATTCGCTCCTATGAACTCCGCGCTCACCAGTTCACCTATTGGAATAGGAGAATTGCGGCTCAGCTTGCTGCAGTGCCTTGAAGAGCGGCTCCAGGATCTCAGGTTCACCAACGATTCGCCCGTGATGGAATTTTTCAAGTTCCCGCAGGAAGGCGAGCTGTGGTGAACGCAAAGTAGCCCAGGACTCCTTGATCGAGGCAGTGCTTGCGCAATCAGCAAAACGAGCTTCAATCGTCTCCCTATGCTCAAGTTCCCAAAGCCGGTTGATCACGGAATCGAACGTCGGCTTCTTCTCCACCTCCTGAAGCCACTTCTTGTAATTATCTTTACGAGCGATCAATGCCACCGTTGCAGTGCTGCTGGGGGCAATAACGAGACCTTCTTCGGTGATCTTGTAACCCTCGGGGAGGTCGCTCTCTTCAAGGACGAAGATTTGATCATCGCTCGGACGGCCCTTGTTAAGGAACTCCCTTACAAAAGAGTAAGTGCCAACGATCCCTGACTTGTTTAAGGCCACGATAGTGTGCGACCTATCAGACTCAATCCGATAGAAAGGCTTATTCTCGACTTCAACATGCTTCTCGGACCGTGCAACTGGGGCGCGAGCCGCAGCAACAGGGGCCGGACGAGCATCATACACGACACGCGGGGCTTCAGGGGCCGGGGGGGGATTGCTCCTCCTCGACCAACTGCTCGGGCTCCGACTCACGCTCCGAAACGGGGCGCTTGTCATTGCTCCAACGCTCAGGGGCGGGCTTGATAGACCCACAGCTGGCCAAGAAGGCCAAAAGCGCAACGATCAGAAAGGTAACGTTCTTCATGGTTGTTTGTGCTTGAGTACCAGGATTCACGCGAGACTTTCACTTGTTTCCTTCGAACAAAGGAATTGACCTACAAGTGTTAGCTCGTTCCAAAGTGCGCATGCGCACCTTAAAACGAGCCAACATCGTAGTCATAAAACATTCCCTAACATCTCTGTGAAGGGAAAATACCTTTTCAGTACAATCTGCTCATATGAAATTTTGAAATGACCGAACCCCCTAAAGAAGGGCGATGTACATAGAGTTATTGAGCCCTTTAAAAGAAATGTGCTCCGAGCCACTTGGCAGCTAATTATATGGGCCGACCGAAATATATCTGGACTAGTAAAAACTGACTCAGACCCCGCAATCTTTTCACCTATATTCATAACCTATTGTTTTATCTATACTTATTAGTACGCAAAAAATACAACCCCCGAGCCCCCACGATGAATCTTATATTAAGGACA
>CAZWGK010000017.1:16160-19932 GCA_964633685.1 uncultured Bdellovibrionales bacterium
AACCTCTGCTTTAATCTTCTAATTGTCGCATTCGGACTCTGCGTTGGGAGTTTTTTAAATGTATGCATTTATAGAATTCCTGCGGGTCGAGACGACTTTTTTGAAGAGTCGATCTATGCCAAGGGTGAGCCATTCAAATCAGATGACGAAAAGAAACGACTAAGCATTTTATTTCCCGCAAATTCTATATGCCCCAATTGCAAGAGAAGACTTAGATGGTGGCACAATATTCCAGTGGCCTCCTGGATAATCCTTAAAGGACGGTGCGAATTTTGTAAGACCCAAATACCGTTTCGGTACCCTTTGGTAGAAGCCCTCACTGCAATAATGGCGGCTCTTACAATTTCAACTTTTGGACTAACACTTACAGCAGGACTAATCTTTATCTTCATCTGCGCTCTTATTGTAATCTCTTTTATCGATTACGATTTCTATATTATTCCAAATATAATATCCCTACCGGGAACTGTTATCGGCGTCGGACTTGCCGCAATAAATCATTTCTTTCAAATATTCACCGCTCCAATCGTACCAAATCTCTACGCCTCGCTTTGGGGTGTGGCTATCGGCGCTGGATTTTTATGGTTTATCGCTGAGGTATACCTGAGACTCCGTAAGCTAGAAGGGTTAGGCATGGGAGACGTAAAACTTCTAGCCATGACGGGAGCATTATTCGGCACAAGTGGCGCCTTTTACACAATCTTCTTTGGCTCGTTACTGGGCTCTTTATGCGGACTTGCTCTCATTATCTTTACTGGCAGAAAAGCCTCTCAGCACATTCCATTTGGTCCATATCTGGCAATTGCTACAATTCTTTATATCTTTACGGGCGAGGAGCTTATTAACTGGTGGTTTGGATTACTACTCGGACAAGAGGATGTACCGACCCTATGAGTAAACCTATAGGTCTAAAAATCTTATTAATTGAGCCATCAGAAGAATCCGCAATTGGGCTTCAGCGACTATTTGGCAAAGACAATCACTCAATAACTATCGTCAAAAATAAAAGCTCTGCGGTTAGTGCCAGAAAAGAATCTTCCTTTGATCTGATACTTGAAGACATCACCGAATTTATAAGCCCTGAGAAAGAGGGTGATTCGCCGTACCAGTTTTCTAACATCATCTCCAAAAATCCAGCTATGCAGGAGATTTTTGAAACTGTTAAACGACTAACCAACTTCAAGACAACTATTTTGATATCAGGAGAGTCCGGCACTGGAAAGGAGCTATTAGCTCGAGCAATACACTGCAACTCTTCTCGTGCCAAAAATAAATTTGTGGCCATCAACTGCGGAGCGATTCCTGAGAATCTGATGGAATCAGAGCTATTCGGCCACAAAATGGGCTCTTTTACAGATGCCGTTCGAGATCGAGTTGGTCTCTTTGAAGAGGGCGATGGAGGGACTGTTTTCCTCGATGAAATTGGAGAACTGCCTCTTCATCTACAAGTCAAACTATTAAGGGTGCTTCAAGAACAGACTATTCGTCGAATCGGCGAAGAGCAGGATAAAAAAATTGATGTGCGCATTTTAGCAGCATCGCATAAAAATCTGGATGAGGCGGTAAACCAAGGCTCGTTTAGAGAAGATCTTCTTTACAGATTAAATGTAGTGCACATCCACCTTCCTGCACTCCGTGATAGACCAGAAGATATAGAGGTCCTGATTGATCATTTAATAAAAAAGCATAATAAAAAAATGGGTACCTTTGTTCGCGGGGTATCCTCCGAGGTTATGGATCTATTTAAACGCTACCCTTGGCGAGGAAACATAAGAGAGCTAGAGAATACAATTGAACGAGGGCTAGTGCTTAGTGACTCAGATCTGATTACCATCGACTGCTTACCTGATAAAATGCGAAATCCGATTCAAGGCGGAGAAGATTTAAAGGATCGAGGAATAGCCCCAGAGAGTGACGATAATTTATCAATTAAACAAAAAGTAAGAGAGCTAGAAACGGAGTTGATTAGAAGGGCCCTTGAGCAAACTAACGGAAATCGTACGCACGCCGCGAAAATACTTGAAATAAGTCATAGAACCCTACTATACAAACTCAAAGAATACGGGCTAGGAGAGGAGTAAGAGACAGTTTCGAGGAAAAATCCCTTGAAAAGACTCCTTCATAAAAACTATACTGCTCCCGCTTAAGTTTTACCGAGCTAGTATGAAAAATATTTTAATATCTATTTTCACAGCATTCACTATTTTTTGCTCAGGCTCTGCACTGGGAGATGAGATCTATAAGTGGGTGGATAATGACGGGATTACGCACTATTCCACTCAAAAATTCGATGAGCGTGCTCGGTTAGCGGATCTTCCTAACTTAAATAAAGGCGAGTATAAAATTGGGGCGGTCAACGGGGCCACTTGCGATAAACATGGTGGTATTAATTGCCAGGCAGGAGAAGATGTAGACGGTTCTGTTATTTGCTTTGACGGATTCGATGGGGCTTCTGCACGATTCACTTTTCACTGCAACAGCCCCAAACTTAGAATTACAGATGTGTCCGAACCTGATAATCGAGGGAAAGTTTCGGTATTCATCAGAAACGATCGATCGGTCACGGCTAGACTTCCAAAAGTAATATTCACAAACAAGGAAGGGTCGAAGCTACCGCTTAAGGGTCCAGCTGAAATTCAGGAGTTTCAAATGGCGGAGTTTACTCTTCACTCGGGTTACCTAATTCAGAACCGCGCAAAACCAGATCTCTCGCAATTCACCGTGTCTTGCGAAAACTGCGAATAGCCCTAACCCCCTGAAAATACGGGGATTGGCCTAAAGTCTCATTCTGGCTACATGCCAAATATTTAAGTTTTTTCAATAAATTAACGATTTTAAGGTCGTCAACTATTTGCGCGGGCCTTATGATCAGCTCTTCTCGTTTAACTTCACAAAGAGGTGTCTCCATCATGGAGATTATCGCCACCGTTGCTATCATAAGTCTTCTGATGGCTGTCGCCATTCCATCATTTTCATCCCTGATGCAAGCACAAAATAAACGGGCAGCCCGTGAATCGTTTGAGGCATTCTTAAAAAAAGCTCAGGCCACAGCGATAAAGAATGGGGCAAGGTACGTCCTAACCTCTCGAGTTAGTGGCAGCTATTATACTGCGGGCACTGACTATCCTCCTTACAACGCCCCTGTAAACCCTGATAGCACCGCTGAAAGACTTAATTTCCCAAAAAATATTACAGTAGCAGCCGCCACTCGTATTGTATTCGACTCTCGTGGGCAGTTAATAAATGACTCGGGATTACCTACAACATCAGTCGTAACAATGGCTAGCAACGGGGCTACCTTTGCCACTGCCACCTTGTATTCCACAGGGGCGTTAATTTACAACTAATATGACCAACCAACAGTTGCAACGTCACTCAATACTTTGTAACAGCGGCATCTCGCTGGTAGAGGTTTTAATTACCACTCTAATCTCTTCGGTTGTAATTTTAGCTGGAACATCTTCATTCGTACTCGGCACTCGAAATTATCATAATATCCGCATAAAAGCGGAGGTAGATGAGAGTGCTAATATGATTCTTAATTTTATGGCGAATGATATTAAACTTGCGGGTAACGGATTACCAAACAATTCGGGCTGGAATGGACCAAGCACCACCCATGCTGTGCCTCTAGTAGCTGGGCAAGCCACCTCGACCCAGATAGTAATCCGGACCTCCAAGGGTAGTAAGTACACCGTGCTTAAATCATCGCTGACTCCAGCCAATAATGGGTTTACGATGGACGTGCTTGATGCCATTTTTGCAGCCGGCG
>CAZWGK010000017.1:19976-20459 GCA_964633685.1 uncultured Bdellovibrionales bacterium
ACGGGATACATTCAAAGTGTTTCCGGGAACACCCTTACTATAACTGGCAATGCTCAGGCTGCCACAGCGCCGGCATTTACCGCTAGCGCAGTATTCCCACCTGGTAGCACAGTTCAAAAAATTCCATTCGTGGGATACCGGTCGACCGATTACACCGCTGGAATCAACTACGGAGAATCAAACATCTCGGCCGCAAATATAAGTTGGCAGGTAATGGCACCCAATACGAGGTTTACATTAGAGTACTTTAATCAAGCGATGACATCTCAGGTGGCTGTCGCGACAGACGCCAACATCATGAGTGGTTTGGCGGCGGTTAGAATCACAGTCTATGCTCGCGGTGCAAAGCCGTTATCAAATGGCTCGACATATGAAGCGTGGGCCCAGAAGACGGTTGGAGTAAAATTTATGACCGTAAACAGAGCTCAAGCCTGGAACTAGCTGCAACGCATTGATATTATTAGATTAAAACTATTTTATGAG
>CAZWGK010000018.1:0-1688 GCA_964633685.1 uncultured Bdellovibrionales bacterium
ATGGAGCCAACTTGCGGCCGATTACCGGTACTCGCCGACGGGTTTATTATGATGGTCCTTGAAGAGACCGTCTCTGAGCAGGACGCTAGAGCACTGATCGATCAACTTAATGCTAAAGTGGAGACGATATCTCACACCCGTGTCTTTGACGCTATATGAGGAATGAGAAATGCCCCAAATCTCGAAGCTTCAATCGATAAAGTCGCACCTGGTCACCGCCGTTAGAAGGAATTCACTTCCGAGCAAAGTGCTCCCCATATTCAGGACCTCATACCACCTCCGCGCATGTAGCGACTTATTACTTTTGTAAGAGGCTTATGATTTCAATTCTCAGACTGAATGTTGAGGCGTTCCGCTTGAGTCTTCTGGCCTTCGAATCTCCAAGTCCCCGTTAGTATACGTCTCTTCCATTAAATTTACCGATGACCCCGGAGCTTGTCGTCTCTCTTTCGAGCGAGTACCCGATGCTATTATTTCACGGTCCCCCTGAAGAGCTTGTCATAACGGTGAAGGCTAATCTTTCTTAGCATAACTATTCAGCAATACTTTTAGAACTTGTGAGTATTTTATTGTGCTTTTTTATTGTGGTTAGAAAGGAGAGTGTGAGACTCTCGTGGGAATTGGGGGTTCTCGGACACAAGTAGCGTATATTCGCCCACATAATACCCCAAATCCCTGCCTAAATGGACATAAACGGATATTCATGGACCTAAATGGATACGAAAATGGATATGCGATGAAGACGAGTGGATTGCAAATCTCGCCGTAGATGCTACGGCTTATGGCTAGGAGTCGTTCGGACAAAGTTGAGTAAGGGGAGAACGACGACTATGATTTAAACAATCTGCTTTTTGCAGGGTGTATAATCTATAAGGTATACTTTTCCGCCACCTTCTACGGCGGAAGGTCCCCAACTAACTGAGAGGGAGAAGATCTGTATGGGCGAAGAGATGTTTTCCAGAAAAAATGCTGCTACCACAGCGGGAATTGCGGCCGACTTTCGCGAGGCAATGGAGCGTTTGGAGTTAGGCGATTATGCGCGTGGCATCGCGCGCCAAGCCGAAACAAAACTTGGCTTGCCTCCTGAGTTTGCCGGCTCATTTGAAGTTCCGTGTTTCGAAATCGACGATATTGCAAGTGATAATCACAGAGCGCAGAAGGCGATTCGCAACGGGCTCGATTCTGATGCAAAGTGGTCGGACATTGAGGCTGTCGCGCGCGCGCAATCGAGAAGCAATCTAGGTCTGCCTGAATCGGCAGACCTGGGAGACATCGTTGATGCGCGTAGAAAGCTTGCCCGAGAAGTATTGCGTCGGACACGGGACGGCTCGCTTGATGAGCTCGACTGGCGAAATCCTGAAGTACAGTTTGGAGCAAAATTGTGCATTCAGTATGACGCTGCCCAGTTTCCAAAGATTGTTTCTGTCATTCAAGAGCGACCGAAAGTCGTAGAGGCTTGAATCAACATAGGGGAACGTATAATCAATAGGCAAATCAATCATGTCGAATGACATCAGCGAGTTACCCTGAGTTTTTAAGAAATTGGTTTAGCGAGCTTGAAGTATTGGTAGTGTGAAGGCTGGAATTAATGAAATTAATGCCTGAATGTGTGGGGAAGCGGCGTATTGCCGCAATTCTTAGCCCGAAGTGGCCTCTCAGTATCGATCTGGGCCTGGTAAGTGGGTTGT
>CAZWGK010000018.1:1698-3163 GCA_964633685.1 uncultured Bdellovibrionales bacterium
GAAGTCATCTCGGGGCATTTCATCGAACAGCTCCTGTTGAGGAGCTCTTGGTATTCGTTATCTTCGCGCACCAGGTCATCAAGTGCAGTTAGGTAAAACTGCATTTTGCCGACATACTCGGGGATAAACTCCCCAACCTTGAGCTCTAGTGCTACCAAACATTTGAGCTTTCTGTGATAAAGAAGCAGATCGATAAAATATTCTTTATCGTCCACCTGGAGGCGGTATTGACTTCCCATGAACGCAAACGTGCCGCCCATCTCTCGCAGAAATTGCTCCACTTTTTTGAGAATCGCTCCCTCTAATTCACTCTCATCGTGTTGCTCGCCCAGAGCTAGAAAGTCAAATATGTATTCATCTTTGAATGATAATTTTGCACTATTGCTGATACTAGCAGGTAAGGCCTTATCAAAATTGGTTTGAGAATTGAGGGTGTTTTTAAACGTCTGCGACTCGATCTGGTGGATGAGCATATTCTTGCTCCAGCCATGCTTCTTGGTCATGCGGAGATAAAACTCACGTTCGAGGTCATCGCTGCAACTATCGAGAATTACTATATTATTTGACCATGATATTTCTATCACCAGTGGTGATAGTTTTTCATTCCTGGCGTATTTTGCATAGAAGCGACGCATTCTCCAGAGATTTTGGTCAGAAAATCCTCTAACACCAGGGAATGTAATTTGTAGGTCTCGGGCTAATTTTTTAATTACCGATTTGCCCCATTTCTCTTTTTCTTGTCGTTCAGCTATCAGTCGACCAAGGTCCCAGTAGAGTTGCACGAGTTCGCGATTGGCAGACCGCAAGGCAGTATATTGGGCTGACTTAATCCGGTTCTTAAAGTCTGCTAGTAGCTCAGAGTACTGTTTAGTATTCAATGCCTTGTTTTTTTTGAGTTCCTTTGTCATCCCGTACCAAGTGAAGAATCGATTTGTTGCTTCATCTGACCAATACAAGCGCTGCTCCATTATTAAGGGCCGCTTTGGCTCTCGGGCTTTCGCGCAAGTAAATAGTTTTCACCTATTTATCGCTGTTCTCATACAAAAGTTGCTTGGGGGTGGAGGGGACTATCGCTAGCCACCGCCGTGCTAGCTGGTCTACCTGTCCCGGCGATGGATTCCGGCAGTGGATTTTAGGGATCCACCGGAGTTTGCAAGGGGCCAGGGGGATTACTAGAGTCTAGTGGCGCTATTTCCAAAGTCTTATCAACCTAATAGATTGAAGCTATGACCCCCAAAAAACTCTCAAAAGACGATGTTGAAAAACTCTCGCGTGGCGAACCGAGTCGCTCCCGTGTGGGCAGTAGAAATACTCCGCACAGATTAACGGCGAAAGAGCGAATTCTTTTTGAGGCTGCTAAGAAGAGAGGATACCTAAAATTACCTAAGACCAAGGTCAGAGAAAATCTTATCAACATCTACACCTTGTGGTGTGAGGCTAATGGGATTGAGCCGAAGATAATTTC
>CAZWGK010000018.1:3173-7373 GCA_964633685.1 uncultured Bdellovibrionales bacterium
GCAGTTCTGGCTTAATCTTCAAAATAATTGGGAGCTGAGTCAGGTAAAACCCGCCGCTATAAAGACAATCAATAGAATTGCCGCTTAACCCGGCAACCAAATCAGTCCCTCATCGGCCGAGCCTACGCCTGTGGCTTTCTTTTGTTGGTAAAGTTCTGCAAGAGCCAAGCAAAACAGGGCATCTTCTTCGTGAGAGTCTTGGGCGATCTCGAGATTTACTTTTATGCCAGAGGCTTTGATCTTTTTAGGATAGGTTTCGATTACTTCAACATTTATTTTGGTCAGAATATCTTTTAACCGCATCGCCCTAGCGGTGAGCCCGCCCAAAAACATGGGGCTCATAGCTTGCAGCTCTCTGTCGCAAGCGCGGTAAAAATAGTCGGCATATTTTGTGGGTTCTAAATAAATTCCGGGCAGAGAGAGGGGAGCATCGATTGCTACTAAAGTTGGGTTTAACTCCGTAAGCAGTTCAACAATCCACGGGTCTGTTTCTTGGCCCTTACTGGGGCGGTGTAGCGATATCTTTGAACCAGCATTTACGGCAACTACCGTGTTGCCAGAGCGTTGTGCTCCAAAATCAACACCACAAATAACGCTCTTAACTGAAGTCATAAAAGATTTTTATATTGAAAATAAAGATAGCTCTCTTTTATGTGTCCTATTTTATCGATCTGCTTTGCTATTTTGCCTTGAGCAGCTTCCCAGAATTTAAAAAAGCCGCCAGTTGCTAAAGGATAAAGCTCATAATCCCAGGAACGGATGGCTAAAACTTTTTGTTGAGGCAGAGAATTTATAGTTTTAAGCACCTTATCAGAATACGTCCCGATAGCTGGTCTGATTACGATAATCGTATCAAATTGACCGGCCCAATTAATGAGTTCTTCGTTAGTGCTTAGAGCTTTTGCATTATTATTTCTACTATTTAGGTCAGTGATACCGTCAGTATCTAATTTCTGAGAGGCACTAGAGATATTTCTAGTGAATGAGAGAACTCCTAGCTCTTTCTCAACCAGTAGAATCTCTGGGCTTAGATCATCGATTCCTGTTAATAGGCCGACTTTTCCCTCAGGAATATTAATGGACTCAAGTTTAGTGGCGGGAGTTTTTAGATACTCCACATATTCAGGCCCAGAATGAGTTACTTTTAGGTCAGGGGGCAGGGAATACTGTCCTCGGGTATATTTCTCGATATTATCGCTCTGAGCGATGTAGGACTTGCCCTTAGTGTGAAGCCCAGCAACCCACCGCCAGGATAAAGTATTAGAGGCTGGGTCACCATCTAAAAGATAATGATGCATGAACCTGGCACCAGCTTGCCAAGGGAGTCCCAGATAAAAAATCCAGATGCTAGCAAACCACATTCTTTCGTGATTATGCAGGAATCCTGTGGCTTTTAGTTTTTGAATCCAGGCATCGAAACAGGGAACTCCAGTGGTTGCATTTTCAACAGCAGCAGGCACCTCGGAGGTATCATTCTGATAAGCACCAAAAACACTCTTATTATTTTCGAGCCAGCCTTTCCAGTATGTGCGCCAGCAGACCTCTTGGATAAATTTTTTAGATTGCTCGAACGAGTAACTGCTAAGAACTTTTGAGATCACCTCTGCTTCAGAGATTAATCTTCTACGAATAAAAGGCGACAGGCGACTTGAAAAGTCGTGGTAATTCCGTTCGTGCTCGTACTTGCCGAGCTTCGGCAGGAAATCATCAAGTGTTTTTAATGCGGTTGGTCTGGTCATGCGGTATTTTAATTCACTTTATAATTAGTGTCAGTTTTTATTTTACTCAAACATTTTCAATTGAGTATCTTTGGCCCTTTTTTGGCTGGTTTGTTTTCGTCTATTAGACTTGAACCCTTGCTTAGTGGCTAGTGTTGTAATTTCTTCCTTGATTTCGTTTTGTTTACGCGCCGAAAATATGAAATCGCGGGCCTTCTTTGCAGCCTCTTTATTGTTCACTATTGGATCGGGATAATCTTTTTTGCCCACATATTTCCACGGTTCATGTAGGTACACCTTTGGAATTTCTCTTAATTCAGGAACCCACCTTAAAATAAACTCTCCGGTTTTATCTTGGTCGTAGCTCTGTTTCACCGGGTCATAGATTCTCACCGCATTAAGTCCAGTTGTTCCTGATTGCATTTGGAGTTGGGAGTAGTGAATGCCCGGCTCATAATCGATAAACAGTTTACCCAGATAGTGAGCAAAGTCTCGCCAGTCTTGCAAAAGGTGATAAGAGGCAAAGCTCGTAATCATGGCCCGCATTCTAAAATTGATCCAGCCAGTAGAAATTAGAGAGCGCATACAAGCATCAACTAATGGATACCCCGTGTATCCTTTCATCCAGATATTTAATTTATCAGAATCTCGATAGGGATCTCTGAGAGTGTTCATTGAACGAATTTTAGTTTTGAATTCGAGCTCCGGATCACACTCAAGCTTCTGAATAAAATGACAATGCCAGTGAAGTCGGGATTCGAAAGCTGAGAGGCTTTTCTTCACCTGAAAATCCCCCAATTGGTAGGCATCTCTGGTTGATTTTAAAACCCGTCTTAAGGAGATATTCCCCCAAGTAATATAAGGACTAAGTCGGGAGCCAGCTGTTTCTGCTTTTAATGGACTGGAGATTCCTCCTCGATATCCTCTGCAGCGCTCTGTAAGAAATGAATTTAGTGTTTCAAGTGCGAAGTCTTCGCCGGGGAGATAAGGTGTATTGATACCTGAGCGATTCGGGATTTCACCTAATTCGGAATCTAATCTTGGAAGAGCCTTGGGAGTAGGCCATTCGGGCTCACTCATGTGATTCTCCCACACCTGGGCCCAATTAGACGGTTTTGATTTGCCCCGGACTACTCCGAACTGTTTATATTCCGAGAAAGTAATTGCATTTGCTTTGCACCAGGCATGGACTGCTCTGTCTCTTTTGAATGTCCAGTCGTTACCAGTTTCCTGATGGGCATGAAGAGAGAATCGGCCATACTTACTTTTAATAGCTTCTAAGATTGAAATAGCCTCGCCGGTTCTTACCACTAACGGTTGCCCTAGATCTGCAAGTTTAGCCCGTAACTCTTTCAGCGATTGAGTAATCCACCAAAGGTGCCTCTCGCTAGAGTCTGGCAGTTTCCAGTAGGCCGGTTCAAAAATGTATAACGGCAGAATAGGTCCGTGTTTGCTCGCCTCAAAGAGAGCAGCATGATCATGTATTCTGAGGTCTCTTTTAAACCAAATAACTTGGAGCATAGTTTTTATCGGCGTTACAACTAGGACCAAAATAATCAAGTATGTAGGTTTAAGAAATTATAAAAGTAATTTTGATTAACAATCTGGCTGTTTTTTTACAGAATTAATCACAGAAAGTTCACAGCTTTGAATCTGTGAGAGGTTAAACCTCATAGGGGTGATCATCCCTTAATTAGCTGACGATTTCAGGTCTAATTACTGGATTATCTTATCCGACCCTTGAGCCACTCTCCTGCACGGCCCCCGATTGTTCTACCGCCTTTTAGTCCCTCTTCGTTATCGTGTCGGTAATGAATACCACCATAAAGTCTAGACATAGCAGCTTCTTCTGCGAGGGAATCAAAATAATTTTTTAGAGTAGGGAAGGCAGTGCCCAAGACTGTTGAGGCTGCGCCCGAGAATGTGGCATGACCAGAGACATAAGCTGGAAAATTGGGAAGGCCTACAGGCAGTGTTATTCCCGGGTCAGCTTGAGATGGGCGAATAGACCAGTAGGTATATTTGGCATCCCAGGCACATACTCCAGCATCCATCATAGCCATGTTCATGGCTGCAAAGACGGTAGCAGCTTTTAACTCAGGTACTTTATTATTTGATAGAAAGTCTCCTGCTATCTTATTCCACATGCCGGGTGGTGTTGAAGTTCCTACACCTGCTGCCCAATATTTAGCTATATCGGTTTGCTCGGGAGTTCTTTGATCAGAATACATGCGTACTTCGGCCAGAGCTTCAATAAACTCGGCACTTCCAAATGCTGGAGGAGCCTCTGGGCGTATCTCGTCTCCAGATACGAGAAACCAGGTTTTTACTGTGCCCCATTGTGGCAACAAGGGGGGTAGGGCGCTAAACCAGAAACCCTCTCCACTTGGAATCTGACCAATCCAAGGCATGTCCGCACCATCTCTTTTGGCAGCCTGAATGACCTTCTCCATCGGCATCCCCAGATACAGGAACTTACTCA
>CAZWGK010000018.1:7383-9387 GCA_964633685.1 uncultured Bdellovibrionales bacterium
CGAGCGATTGCATATCTTGATTCGTTGCGGACGTGATAAGCATACTGCAGAGCCCGTGAATTTTTGAGTTTGAGTTTATCGCGTTGGCTAGGAAATAAGTAACTCAATACGTGCATACTGACTTGGGAGGTAGCTGCAAATGCTGACTCGTTATCAATCATTTTTGCTGCTCTAATTGTATCGTATTGGGCGATAGACAAGAGTGCGTATGCTCGCGATGCCATAGGGGGATTTGTTTTAGTCAGGGCAACAATATCTTGAGACATCTTATTCCAAGATATAACACCGCCATTCTCAAATTCTGATTTGAGTTCAGGAATCGATTCATCCCTACCTTCAAGCAAAATCGAAACCCCGATTAAAAGCTTAGTGGTAACGGTTGGCGATGGAGCTTGTTTAAGAACTATATATCTTCCGCTAGGGGCGGCGTTTGAAGCAGAGATTAGAACGAGATTGAATAATAGCCCGAGAGAGAGGGAACGAATATAAGATGTCATATCACTTCATTTATATTAAGTTTCTCTAGCGCCTCCAATGGTACGCCCTTAAAATTCTTAGTCAAATCGGGCAATTTTGAGGGAGTTTTGGGGCCAGATTTCCGACATACAAAATCTCTTTACTCCTCTTTTTGTCGCCCCTAAACTAATCCCATGATCAAAAAATTCTATGACCATTTAACCGAGCTAAAACATCTGGGGCGTATCCGCGCACTATTAGAATGGGATCAACAGGTCTGTCTTCCTGAGAAAGGTGCAGGAGAGAGGGCAGAGCAACTTGAGATTATCTCTCGCTTGATTCATCAAAAATCAACCGAGCCAAACTTTGTTGATATTGTAGACACCCTGTATGCAGATATTGCTAAGTATGGCGAGGAAGATCAGGTCAATATTAGAGAGACTAAGAAACAGATAGACCGTCAGAGAAAATTGCCTGAGAGCTTTGTTGCTGAGCAATCAAGAGTAACCTCTCTCTGTTGGACCGCCTGGACTAAAGCTCGTCCGGCTGATGATTTCAAAAGTGTGGCGCCGCTATTGGAGCAAGTTTTTTATCTATCTCGGCAAGAAGCCAACTTGGTGGGATTTAAAGAGCATCCCTATGATGCTCTTTTGGATATGTATGAGCCTGGGGCTAAGCTGAGTCAGGTAAAGCCTCTTCTTCTTGAGCTCGGTGAAGAGCTTCAAAAAATCGTTCCGTTTTGCATTGAAAAAACCGCATCGATAAAGGATCTGGAGGGTGCTTACGATGAGGCCGCACAGAAAAGATTAGCTGAGAGAGTTTTAAAAGATATAGGATATGATTTTAATGCAGGTCGGATAGATAAGACCCACCATCCATTCGCAACCACACTCGGTTCAAATGATATAAGGGTTACCACCAGATATTCAAAAGAGAGCTACCTCTCTTCTTTGTTTACAACGCTCCACGAAGGAGGACACGCTTTGTATGAGGCAGGTCTTCAGGAGAAATGGTCGGGCACTCCGATGGGGCGGGCTGTATCACTTGGTATTCACGAGTCGCAGTCTCGGTTGTGGGAAAATCTTGTTGGGCGCGGGCGCCCATTTAGTAGGTATATCCATAAGATTGTGAGTGAGATTTTCCCTGGAGAACTTACAACCCCAGAGCAGATTTGGGGTCAGTGCAACAAAGTTGAGCGCTCGTTGATTAGAGTCGAGGCTGACGAGGTTACTTATTCTCTTCATGTGCTGATTCGTCTCTTGTTAGAAGAGGAGATAGTCAAAGGGTCTGTGAATGTCATGGATCTACCAGGAGCCTGGAAAGAGCTTTATAAAAAGCATTTAGGAATTGAACCTAAGACAGACAGGGAGGGTGTCTTGCAAGATGTCCACTGGTATTTCGGTTTTTTTGGGTATTTTTCAACTTATGCTCTTGGAAACATATTTGGTGCGATGATGATGGAGAAGATTAAAGAGGAGATGCCGACCCTTGATAATCAAATAGAGCGAGGTGACTTTTCACAACTTCTATGTTGGCTAAATAAAAATA
>CAZWGK010000018.1:9397-15219 GCA_964633685.1 uncultured Bdellovibrionales bacterium
GGAATGAGATGTTATTCTCCAGCTCTGTTAAAGAATGCGACCGGAAGGGATGTTTCGGTGGCACCGTTTGTGGGGTACTTAAAGAATAAGTTTAGCATTAATTGATTTCAAGTTAATTTATGATTGTTCTTTTTGATATCGGATAAACCTGTTTATAGTTTTTTACTGCCACATACAGTAGTGGTAAGCAGAGTAAGGCAAAAGCCCATTCGCTTTGTAAGATTATTAAGATCCCTATCAGTAGCCAGCTGATCCAATAATAGAGTGCAGTTCTTTCTGAATGTATAAAGACCAGGTTATTTAAACCGAATAATGCTAAAGGAAGCAGCAGTAAAAAATCATGGCTCCATGAATAAGGGGCTAAGAGTAGAGCGAGAGGAGCTACTATCAGTAGTAAAGAATTGGTATTAAAAGGAATCGATAGTGCAAGAAGAATGCTAGACAAAATTCCTAAAGATACCGCCATAAGATTAACCCATTTTTGGGGGACAACTTGAGCAATCCAGCCTAGAGGTGCTGAGGTTAGAATTGGATTTGTGACATCTTTATGGGGAGAGAAAGAGAAGAGCGAGAGATAGTCAGAGGGCGTCATCTGAAGAAGCAGAAAAGAGCTCCCAATTAGAAGCAGCATGCCAACAATGAAACCTGGTAGGAAACCCTTATTCTTCGCCAAATGATTTGCGACAAGGGCAAACAGAATTATTGGACCACTGATATGAGGCTTAATTGAAGTAAGCGCTAGCACTGCACCAGCCAAAAAATATCTTTGTTTTTCGGCAAGCAGTGCTGTCCCTCCGATTGCTACAAAAACAATCCAGGAGATTTGACCGAACGCAAGAGATTTCAGGAGAGGGGTAAAGCTTAATATCAGTAGGTATAGTTTAGAGGGGCTCAATTCATTTAGAATACCTAGAGCATTTACAATTCGTACACTAATCGCTGAACACAAAATAAGAGAAGCACAGGTAAGTATCGCAGCGCTAATTGGAAAGGGTGCCATCGCGAGAGGATAAATTAATCCTAAACTCCAGGCTGGATATGGGAATGGAGGTAGGTAGCCAAGTTTGAGGCCAAGAGACTCAACATAACTCGAGTATTGATAAAAGTCATAGGGATTGCCGGCATCGGCTATGATCTTGGCAGCAGCGTAGAAAAAGAAGAAATCATATAGAAACATATAGATAAGCATGCCGCATTTTTTAAACTTTGAAAATTTATGAGCTGAAATTTTGGCAGTCGCCTAGATGATTGATATTATTACCTTAAAGAATGGAGCTAATTGAAGCTTTTTATTCATAACACTTTTAGTGATACAAGTTCACTGTCTTAGGAGGACCTCATGATTGAACATAAGCGGTTGCAGCTCTCCCCAGAGGTCGCAAGTGAGCTTGAAAAGTTCGTGTCTGATTATCAAATTGTTTCACCTAAACAAGATATAATCAGCTGCAATTTATCTGGCTCGTCATATGCTGAATTTATTATCTCGGCTCAAGAGCTTGGTCTTAAAGTTTTTGGCAGAAATTTAGTTGCACCAGAGATGTTGGAGGGCCTTCAGTATAGGCCTGAGTTTCACAGCAGAGTAGCAATTGGCTCTACACCTCTCATAGTGGATGCTACCCCTAAAATGCCAGCTAATGAATTTTATACCAGAGTTGATGTAGATCGAGTCTTAATGAGTCTTGGACAAGAAATGCCCCCAGTGGCTGATTTAGCAGTTGCTCACTTAGCCCATACTTTTGTGCGGAGTCGGGATTTGTTTGATGGCCGACTTGGGTTAGCCCAGGATGGTTCTCTTTATGTTTCGCAGCAGGGGCTCAATGTTTGGTCTTATGGTACCGTTATCGGGTCAATTGGCTCGGTGATGGTGCAATTAAGTGAGCATACGTTTGTGCCGCCATCGGTATTACCGGAATAAAAATAAACCACAGGGCCCACTCGGCTTCCACAATAATCCAGGAGCAGAGGACCATCCAGACTGCCCAGCCATAAATCATAGCTCGCTCTGATCTGTCTTCACAGGCTTTAAACATGGTCGCTAATGCCAACGGCAAGAGCAACAGAAAATCGTGGCTATAAGAGTAAGGTGCCAGTGCAAGAGCTACAGGCACTGCAACAAAAAATACTGATTTAGTGTTGAGGGGTAAATATTTCCCCCCAAAAATACCGGCTAGAGCCCCTATAATAATAGCTGTCAGATTTACAAATTTTTGTGAAACCAAATAAGTCAGCCAACCCAGGGGTGCTGAAGTTAATATTGGAGAATGTTGATCATCGTGCGGAGATAAAGAATAAAGCGCCAGATATTCATCAACGGAGAGGTTCAGCAGTTTAAAGGATAGTCCAGCTTGGATTATGAATCCTAAAGCAAATCCGAGTATTAATCCTTTATTTTTTTGTAATAAGGTTGCCGTTAGGAAGAATAAAATTATCGGTGCAGAGATATGCGGTTTCATTATAGCGAGAGAAAGAGCCATGCCTCCCCAAAAAAAGCGGCGCTTTTCAACTAAAATCAGAGCGGTTCCTATAGCAAAAAAAACAACCCATGAGACCTGCCCAAATATCCAAGTTTTTAGGAGTGGAGTGAAGCTTAAGGTATAGAGGCAAATTTTGATCTGATTGAGAGATGGCCGTAGAGCAAGTTTGTCGACCAATTTAAGCGCCACGGATGAACACAGAAAGATAGATAGAGAAGTTAATATCACTAGGCTCGTGGTGAAGTCCCATATCCCAAGGGGATAGATCACGCCGATGCTCCAAGCAGGATAGGGGAATTTATGTCCGGTCGAGCCACCTACAGAGAGCAAATAGTTGAAGTAGTCCTCAAAATCGTAGGGATTGCCGCCTGTCGACACCATTTTAGCGGCAGCATAAAAGAAATAGAAATCCGAGAAGAACATAAAGGAAGACTTACCGCAGATTAAGCGTTCTTGGAAGGTTTTCTATCAATTCGCTCAATCTTTAGGGCATCACCTGTAATTTTTAGAAGAGAGCGTCTTCCGCTGACCTCTGTCTCAAGCACAACTTCACGTTCCCAAAGATTTTGAATATGCCTAATGCTCTGCTCGGCGTACTCAAGTTGCAAATCTCGGCCGTCATGATAGTGCTTTAATTGCAACGTACGGTTTTTACCGAAATCCGCGTCTTCGACTTTAATAACTGGAATACCAGAAGTGCCGGTGTTCTTGATGAGATTCTCTTTAATATCTTTCCAGCTTTCGTCATCGGCGACTTTGGTTACAATTCGCTCTTTACCGCGCTTTTCATGCTGAAATAGATTTAGTTCCCTCATTAATTCAGGAGTAAGGAATCTTCTCAAGAAAGAAGCATCTCTGTCTGACTCCCTAATTTCAAATATTTTCTTCCGGCCCGGAGAGTCGTTCTCATCTTTCCAATCTTGTGGATTGGGCGTCTCACTTGAATGCCATTCCATGCCAGTTTCTCCGGCGTTCCAACGGCGCTCAATATCGTGCCACATTACAAAGCCTAGGTGGTATGGATTCAATCCACCTGGATGCGGTCTTAAGACCTGATTATGCTTAACCAAAAATTCCATGTGGAGCCCTTGTGGTAGCTCTAGCGCATTTAGAATCTTAAAGTGCCAGTAACTTGCCCAGCCTTCATTCATGATTTTTGTTTCAATCTGGGGCATGAAATATTTAGCCTCAGCTTCAACAATACGCAGAATGTCGCGCTTCCAGTCGGGTAGATAAGGATTGTAATCTGCGATGAATCCTAAAATATCTTCCTCGGGTTCAAGAGGGACTTTATTTAAGTCAGGCGGCACGAATTCTTTTTTGGGGTGAATTTCCCAGTTAGGATCTGGGGCTGGCTTAGCTTTCTCCCAAGCACGTCGTCTCTGCTCGCCTTGGGATAACTTTGCGATCGCCAGGTTTCGCGAGCAGTTGTAGGAAAGTGCATGCGCATGATCAATCACGTTTTCAACTTCATCAGCGCCGATTGATGGATCTTCCATGTAAGAGGCAATTCTATCAGCATGATTACGGAACATCTCAATTGTGTATTGAGCTTTTGTGCCAGACGTAAAGGTGAAGTTGTTGGCAAAAAAGTCGTTGTGGCCATAAACGTGAGCCATCGTTAAAATCTGAAGGAGTAGGGAATTGTCGCGCATTAAATAGGCAAGACAAGGATTCGAGTTGATGACCATTTCATACGGCAACCCTGAGACGCCGTAGTCATACATAGTTTTTTGGCGTTCAAAGCTCTTACCCCAAGACCAGTGTCCGTATCTGGAGGGCATACCGGAATACGCCATGTAGCCCAGCATCTCGTTATGATCGCAGATCTCGAACTCTTGCGGGTAGCAGTTGAGTTTATATTTCTCAACGAATACCTTGATCTTGTCATCCCATTTTTGCAGTTCGTCTAATTCGAATTCCATTTCCCTTACGGCATCGCCGCTCCCGCACCCTCAGAAGTTGTGTTTTGGGGTTGGCTTGGGGTTGAAAGAATTCCGCTCTTATCTCCCGATAGGAATTTCTTAAAGCCGTCCCATAAATCTTCTTTTTTCTCGATCAGAATCGCTCTAAAATTAGGCTCTGTAAGTTTTGCGAAAACCTCCATCATCGAGCCACTGTAGTAAGCGCTTCCTGATGGCTTAATCTCGCCGTAGCCGAAGAGATTGCATACTTTGCAGAGGTTTTGAGCTGCTGCCAGAGCTCTATCGTTATCAGAGTAAAAGTTATCGCCATCTGAACAGTGGAAAGCATAGATGTTCCACAGAGAGGGGTGATACCGCTGCTCGATAATCTCCATCGTCTTTTCATAGCCCGATGAAATATAAGTTCCGCCAGATTCGACTTTATGGAAGAAATCTTCCTCGGTAACTTCTTTCGCATCGGTATGGTGCGCGATAAATACCACCTCAACATTGACGTACTTTTGCTTCACAAACTGATAAAGCAAGAAATAAAAGCTGCGGGCTAAGTACTTCTTAACAGTCCCCATTGAACCCGAGGTATCCATGACGCAGAATATGACCGCGTTAGATTCCTCTTTAACGTCCTGCACGATGTGATGATAAGAGAGATCGTCTTCATGAAAAGGGAACCGTTGTTCCTCTTCTTCAAAATCAACCTGTCGGGAGCGAGCCGCTGCGATTTTTCTCTTGATGCGATTTTTTGCAGAGGCTTTCTTATCTAATCGAGGCCTAATACCTGCTTTTCTATGACCTTTTCTCTTCCAAGCATCATTCGAGAGGACTTCTTTGAGGGCTTTCTTTTCAAGCTCAGGTAGCTCTAGGTCATCAAACATGATGTTGATTAGCTCTTCAAGACTAATGTCGGTCTCAAAGGCATCAACTCCAGCCTCATTTCCGGCTTGTTCGCCTTGGCCTTTTTGTTGGTCGGGATCTCCTTGCCCCACAACATCGCCCGGTTTCTGCTGGCCATTTCCCTGGCTCACGCCAGCGGAGTTATCACCATAAATAAAGCGGTATTCTTTTACTGAGCGGATTGGGATCTTAATTATTCGGTCTTTGTCTCGACCAATGATGGATTCTTCCGCAAGAATATCACCGATATTATTGCGGAGGCTCTCCTTGATTTTCTTTCTATGTCGTAATCTATCACCAGCGCTTCGGTCCGAACGTTGAGACGACGGAGTGTAAGGCCTAAAAATTGTCGACATAGTCAGAAAACCTTTTTAAATTAGTCTTTCCACAAGTTGTTAGCAGCATACTTCAGAATTGTGTCTACGCAGCTTGCTGGGTAGCCATTTCTGATTAGTTGCTCAACCATGCGGTCGTACTTCTTACCTTGCTCTTCATCTCGCGTGCGGGCTTTGGTAATGATTCTGGAGACGTC
>CAZWGK010000018.1:15229-19659 GCA_964633685.1 uncultured Bdellovibrionales bacterium
ACACTCGCCATAAGCTTCTTCTCGATAGCTTCTTTGAGTGGCTCATAACTCTCGTAGCAGATCTTCTCACCCTTACGGCTTACAGACCAGAGGTAGGCGATGACTTCTTGTCTGAATCCATCACAGGCAGTGCCGATAATTGCAATCTGCTCTTCGATAGACTTCATGAAAGACTCATCAGGCTCAAGCTCTTGTCCGGTGCTGCTATCCTTGAATTTCTTCTTGGTAACATATGCCTCGGCATGGTCCAGATAGTTCTGGAATAGCGACTCTGCTTGCTCTTGATAGGAGTATACGAAAGCTTTCGTAATCTCTTTCTCAAGCACTTCAAGGTATTCTTTATGAATAGTGTCCTGTAAGAACTCGAGGTAACGCTTCCTGATATCCTCAGGGAAGTCTGTCTCCTTAACGAGCTGAACCAGAGCTTCGCGAACGCTAATCGGATGAATGCAGTTGTCTCCGATGTTATCAGAGAGAGCATTATCTAGCGCCTTCATAATGAAGCGGGTAGAGATTCCGTTCATACCTTCGTTGCGGGCTTCCTCTTTTAGCTCAACCACATCAATCTTTTTGGTCTTACCTTTCTCAACAACTTCCTCACCGTTATAAAGCTTCAACTTAGTGAGTAGGTCACACTTATTGGTTGGCTCTAAACGAGTTAGAATCGAGAACATAGAGGCTAACTCAATAGTATGCGGAGCTATGTCAGCATTGAATTTTGAGTTGCGGATGATCTTTTTATAGATCTTTACCTCTTCAGAGAGCCTCATGTTGTAAGGCACTTTCACAACAACGATACGATCCAAGATGGCTTCGTTAGTGTGATCGCTCTTAAACTTATTCCATTCAGCTTCGTTCGAGTGAGCTACGATACATGTATCAACGTAGATCATACCGTGACGACCAGGGGCAGGAATGCTCTTTTCCTGGGTCGCAGTAATCATGGCGTGAAGATACTCAGTCTCGTTCTTAAATACCTCGATAAACTCAACCATACCGCGGTTACCAACGTTCAACGCGCCGGAAAGATCCAACACTCTAGGATCTCCTTCCGAGTAGATATCTAGTTTAGAGATATCCTCACCACCGATTAGCACGCTCGTATCTTGGTTGTTTGGATCAACTGGAGGAACAACACCTACACCACGTTTTGCTCTTACTGAGAAATCAACGTGCTTAACAGGCATCTCTTCCCAACGACCTTGGAACTCTTCTTTCAAGCGATATCGACAGATAGGGCAGAGGTCACCTTCGATCTCACTATCAAGCATCTTTGAGAACTCTTTTCTTAGGTGTCTTGGAACAAGATGTAGAGGCTCTTCGTTCATCGGACAGCCGTCGATTACATACATCGAGCAGCTTTGTAGTCCTTGCTTAAGTCTCTCAACAAGAGAGCTTTTACCAGAACCTACAGGTCCAACAAGATACAACACCTGACGACTCTCTTCTCCCTTCAAGGAGGCGGAGTGGAAATAGCGGACGATATTGCCCACAGTCTTCTCCATTCCGAAGAATTCGTCTTTAAAGAAGTTGTAAACTTTTACTTTTGAATCTTTGAAGATTCTCTTGAGGCGAGGATTTTCTTCTAGGTTCAACTCCTCGGAGCCTGGCTCCATGAGCATGTCGAAAATTCTCTTGTGACTTAATTTTGTGACGCTTGGGTCTTTTCGTACTAGCTCCAAGTAATCGAGCATCGTACCTTTCCAAATTTGCTTTCTTCTTCCTTCTCTATCTTCCTGAATTAACTTCTGGATATCATCTGCCATGGATCCCTCTGCCTTAATTAAACCCTTAAATGCGCTACTACTACCGTACTACCTATTATAGACAGTAAGAGAGAATTCGTCCCTAGGGCAAGTATTAGTTATTACTGCCCTGTGTGTTCCTAGAGAGAGAATCCCCCTATGATTAAGATGACGCATTAGGGACATGCGGTGTAAGAATTATCCGTATTTTTCAGAAGAACGCTTTATTGTGGGGAGAGTTGAGTCCCAAGGTCCAGATATAAGCTCTTTTATATTGGACCCTAGGGTTTATGATCGTCAAAAGCACCTAGCAGCTGGGCAGGTTTATTCTAGGTCTCTTAATCTCGATTATTTTCGTTTCGGCGTTTGGTTCTGGGGAGCAAAAACCTCTCTTCGCAAGCATCAGGTCGAAGAAGTCCACAGGAAGTTTGCAGTAAGGATGCGCACTCAGCAGCCTGTACTCTTCCTGGATCTTTCCTAAATGCTTTACCTCTGGGGTGTCTCTCAGTTCATCCATAAGGGCCTCCACTACATTTAGACAGACCATATATATCGCAATCTGATTCCAGTTCCAAATGAATTAGATGTTAGTTTTAAAAAAAGTGATTTTTATTTCAGAAGGAGAATGCAGAAGGGTTGATTTCTAAAGCTGCAAAGAGGAAAGTTAAGGAATTACTGGTTGTTAAACGGCAGAGTGAGAACACTTATTCTACCGAATGATCATTTTACTTTTAGCGAGATCAAGTTATGACCACTCCTGAATGGAAGAGGCAAGCCAAAGTTGAGGATGCAGTTGGTTGCGGTTTGAAGGAGGCGGAATTTAACTTAATTCGTGAGCAACTAGGTCGTGAGGTCTCAATACTTGAGCTCGGTATTTTTTCAGCTCTCTATTCTGAGCATTGCTCCTACAAAAGTACCCGGGTTCATTTAAAAACTCTTCCCACTTCGGGCCCGCAAGTAATTCATGGACCAGGTGAAAATGCCGGCGTGATTGATATCGGTGATGGTCAGGCAGTCGCCTTCAAAGTAGAGAGCCACAATCATCCAAGTTTTATCGAGCCCTATCAAGGTGCAGCAACCGGAGTAGGTGGAATTCTAAGAGATGTATTCACGATGGGCGCAAGACCTTTGGCGTTGATGAATGGTCTCCGTTTTGGCGAGTCGTCAAATGAACGGACCAGTTATCTTTTGAGAAGAGCGGTAGCAGGAATAGGTGATTACGGCAACTGCGTTGGAGTGCCAACCATCGCGGGAGAGCTTTATTTTCATAAATCTTACAACGGAAACTGCTTAGTAAACGCCTTTGCATTAGGGCTAGTTGATAAAGACAAAATTTTCCTGGGTAATGCCTCTGGAATTGGAAATCCGGTGCTGTATGTTGGCTCTAAGACCGGCCGAGACGGTATTCATGGTGCCACAATGGCCTCAGAGGAGTTTGGCGATAATTCCGAAGAAAAGCGCCCAACGGTACAGGTTGGAGATCCCTTTCAGGAGAAATTACTTATCGAAGCCTGCCTCGAAATTATGCGCTCAGATGCTGTCATTGGAATTCAAGATATGGGTGCGGCGGGATTAACAAGTTCAAGTTATGAGATGGCATCAAGAGCTGGTACTGGCATCCGCTTAGATCTCGATAAAGTCCCTCAACGAGAGACTGGCATGAATCCCTACGAGATTATGTTATCGGAATCTCAGGAGAGGATGTTAATAATCGTTAAGAAGGGTCGAGAAAGAGAGATCGTCGATATCGTTCATAGATGGGGTCTAGATGCCGCCACAATTGGTGAAGTTATCGAGGGGACTGAGACCAAACTTTACTGGCATGGAGAGTGCGTATCTTCAATGCCTGTAGAAATTTTAGAAAATGGGGCGCCGCAATATCGGCATCCAGAAGAAGAGCCAGAGAGCTTTGAGATTAAAAATTCATTTGATGCGGCCGAAGTGGCAGAGCCAGAGGATCTATCGGCAGTGTGGTTAAAATTAGCGGGAAGTCCTAATCTTTGCTCACGTCACAGAGTTTATGATCAATATGATTCTACTGTGAGAACTAACACCGTGGTTCATCCGGGGTCTGATGCTGGATTGATTCGAATAAAAAGACCAGGAAACCGAGGGCCTGAGAAAGGAATTGCGATGAAGTTAGATTGTAATTCACTTTATTGCTCAATAGATCCTCGCCAGGGTGCGGCTCTATCTATCATGGAGGGTTATCGAAACGTTACAGCAACTGGTGCTACTCCAATCGGAGTCTCTGATTGTTTAAATTACGGTAGTCCCGAAAAGCCCGAGGGTATGTGGCAAATCGCAGAGGGAATTCGCGGTATGGGAGAGGCCTGTCGAGCGTTGAATGTACCAATCGTGAGTGGAAATGCGAGTTTATATAATGAGACTAAAGGAACAGCGGTATTACCGACGCCAATGATCGCGACGGTTGGATTGATAGAAGATGCATCCAAGGCCGTAACTTCGCACTTTAAGAATTCGAGCGATCTCATCTTTTTAATCGGTGATACATTTGAAGATTTAGGTGGCACCGAGTACATGGCCCAGTATGCTGGAGTTGAGAAGGGCAGGCTGCCTGTTTTAGATTATGAATTGGAACTCCGAACCGCTCGACTTGTCAGAAATTTAATTCAGGAAAAGTTATTAAGTTCTTGCCACGATCTCTCTCAGGGCGGCTTAGCC
>CAZWGK010000019.1:0-1642 GCA_964633685.1 uncultured Bdellovibrionales bacterium
TTAGAAGCGGCATCAATGTAAGCCTTCTTGCCAAGAACCCCCTCAAAAAATTCTGGCGGTAGTATCTCTTTGTAAAAGGAGGCATTGGATGGCCCGATAACCATACCCCGCAAAACTCCCTCTATCGGATCTGGCAAGGGTGGTACGCCAGGTGGCAGCAGTATAGCCGAGGTATCAGTCTGTGCCAGAGAGGCCGTTGGTATGGCTGCGGCAAAAAGAAAGGCGAGGGCCTTCTTTAATATCCGCATAATAATTACCCAAATTTAACTTCGGAGTATGGAGCCTTTTCTACCTGCTGCATCTTCTTCATGTGCATCTCATACAGAACCCGTGGCCCTTTATCTTGAAGATCTCTGGAGCGCTGCATTAGAGTCTCTTTATCTTCAATAAAAGCCCTAGGATCTGGAGGATACACCTCTGGATGAATACCAGTATCCATTCTGATTGCATCAACAGGACAAGCCTCTACGCAGTATCCACAATAAATGCAAAGCAACGTGTCAATCTCGTACCGATGCGGAAATTTCTCGACATCCTTATCAGAGTGCTCCGCAGCTTGGATATGGATACACTTGGCTGGACACGCTGTCGCACAAAGGAAACAAGCAGTGCACTTCACATCTCCATTCTCTTTAAGCGTAAGACGGTGGCGGCCTCTAAACCTTTCTGGATACTCCCGTCTTTCATCAGGATATTGAATTACAGCAGGAGCTCCAGTCATCTTCTTTTCGTAACCAACTACAAAAAGGATAAAGTTTCTAACCAAACGAGAGAAGGTAATAACAATCCCTTTAACTACCTCAATTATGTAGAGGCGCTCCCAAAAATTCATCTCTTCACGACGCTTCACAAGTACTCCTTAAACTAAGTGCCCAGATTCTATATAAACCTTTCCACTCCGCCAAGGGTCTTAGCCTAATGACATGGCAAGTTCTTGAGATAATTTTAAAGCGAGCTTGGGGGTCGTGCCTGACACAATGTGAAAGCCAGCAACTATGTCTTTGAGCTCCAAACTGAGCTCAATAGACCTGTCTATAAAAAATTGACTCCAATCTTTCTCAGGGTCCTCCGAAACCATTTTTATCAATGAATCCGGTATCTTAATCCCAGGAACCTGCCCAATTACAGACATAGCGGCCCGCGCCGTCTTAAAAGGTAGCAACCCAACCATTACCGGGACTCCAATGGCTGAAGCCGACTTAAAAAATTCGAGGGAGCTAGCTGCATCAAAGACTGGTTGAGTTAAGGCAAATTTAGCCCCTGCTGAAACTTTCTTCTCTAAACGACGGAGCTCTACTCCTGGATTCTTTGCATTCGGGTTCAGCACTACCCCAGCGGTAAAATCGGGTTGCCCTTTTAAGGGTTTGTCGGAAAAATCAACTCCTGAATTAAGCTTATTAATAAGCGCTAGCAATCCAACAGAGTTTATCTCAAAAACTCCTTTAAGCTGCGGACAATCGCCAACACTCATGGCATCTCCGGTTAGAGCCACTACTCCTCTGACCCCTAAGGCCCATCCGGCGAGAAGGTCCGACTGCAGAGCCATGATGTTTCGATCTCGACAAGAGATGTTCACCAAGGGCTCAATGCCTAACTGATTTTTGAGTAGAGACGCGAATGGCAGCGGGGCCATCTTCATTCT
>CAZWGK010000019.1:1652-9158 GCA_964633685.1 uncultured Bdellovibrionales bacterium
TAGGTGACTTACCTGGCCAGCGTATCGCTCAAGAACATCGGCAACATCACTTCCATGTGGAGGGTTAATTTCAAGGCATATTAGAGGTCTAGCCTGGGGGCTAGGGTGCTCAGCCCCTACTTGCCCATGAACCCTTGTAGAACCCTCAATTTTAGACTTTAAGGACACGCTGTTTGTATTTTTACCTGAAATAACCACAATCAACTCGTATAAAATGCACCAATTAAAGGTTAGATTCCCTTAATTATAAAAAAAACGCCATAAAAATTATGCGCCAATCGCATCTTCAAATGCGAGTTTACCTTGCGTTTATAAGATTTTATGCTTACTCTTACGGTGTCTTGAGGATTCGCCCCTCAGTCCTGCAAAAAATTTAGGTAGGAACCGACGGGCTTTGCTCGTGAGGAAGGATGCTTGCATCCAGGTATTTAACTATATAGCCGAAGGGACATATGGCTCAAACAATCGAAGTTTTTTATTCATTTCAAAGCCCGTACTCTTACTTAGCTCTCGAAGAGCTATTTAAGTTAGAGGAGCAGTACGACGTGTCTCTACTTTGGCAGGTGTACTCCGCTAAAGCCTCTGGAGAAACCACACAGGCTCACCCAGTGATTCCAGAGAAGTTGATGTATCTCTTTGAAGACTGCAAGAGATACGCCAAAGACCACAATATTCCGATAGTATTTCCTGAAACATGGCCAGAGACCGAATTCGATCCAACAAGAGTGAGCCGTGGAGCTATCATCGCCGCTGATATGGGTGTTCAGAAAGAGTACCTTTACAAGGTATTTCACCACATCTGGGGTGAAGGACAGGATCCTAACGAGCAGGACTACCTAAATGAGCTCTGTGAAGACCTCGACATCGATGTCGGCGACTTCTTGAGCAAGATTTCGGCCTCAGACACTCGCGAAAGAGTAAAAGGTCTTTTCAAACGTGGAAAGAAATTGTCGATATTCGACACTCCAACTCTACTAATTGAGAACGAGCGCTTTGTTGGCCTTGATAAGCTGCACTACGTTCGTCAAAGACTCGAAAAGATGGGTCTTAAAAAACGCGCCAATCAGTAGAAAATGGCAACTCAGCTCCGAGCATTCGTCGACATCCCTCGACCAGAACTCGGAGCTGAGGTAACACTATCCGAATCAGACTCACGTCACGCCCTATCCTCCCTTCGACTCTCAATTGGCGACACGATAATAGTAATCGACAAAACCTCGGGAAGAATCTTCGAAGCTGAAATAATCCAATCAGCCAATAAAGCCATAGTCAGACTGACAAAAGAGACAACCCAAACTCAGACGATTTCTAAACTCGGCGGAGTAATATTTGGGCTCAGTAAAGGCGAAAAGAACGACTTCGTAGTGGAGAAAGCCACAGAGCTTGGAGCTGACAAAATAATATTATTCCAATCAACCCAATCGGTAGTAAGAATAGATGATGATACCTCTGCTAAAAAGAAAATTGAACGGTGGAGTAAAATCGCAGAAGCTGCGGCTCAGCAATCAAAAAGGTCTTCCGTTCCAAGAATAATTCTTGCACTTACAGATCGAGAACTCCTTACAGCAATAGAAACCCACAGCTCTGCCGAAAACCTGAAGCTGCTCTGCTCACTTCTTCCTGGGGCAGCCCCGATAGGTCTAAACAAGATCAAAGATTCCACCTGGGTGGCAGTTGGCCCGGAAGGAGACTTTTCATCAGCAGAGCAATCCCTGTTAATCTCTAATGGATTCAAACCTGTGACCCTTGGAGAGAATACCTTAAGGGCTGAAACTGCGGCGATTGTGGCTATGGCAGTGGTAATAAACTCCATCTAGATCCATAGCCCTTTGAAACGACTCAGCAAATTAAACAGAGCTGCAAACAATAATGATGCAAATACCCCTGGCCTGGTAATAACACTAATGGACTACAACTTATTCTTAAATTCTTTTGAAAGACACTCACTATGACTGATTACTGGGTATGGGAAAAATCAGAACTGGCTAAAGAGGTGCCTCAAGAGCCCGCGGATCCAAATAAAAAAACTATTCAGGATCTATCTTCTGGGGCCTTCAAGGCAAGCGATCTAGACACTACTCACGAGATGCAGATTGAATACCTAGATGAATCAGAATTGGAGAGTCTTGAATTAAGCCCTCTGGGAATTATGACTATAGATAATCCGGAGTTCGAAGAGATTACAGAGAGAGTCGTTGAAATAATAATGCCTCCAAACTTCGATGGAGACCCCACCAACTATGAAACGCGGGCACATCAGATAACAGCAAGAGCTTTTGAGAAAATTTTAACAGCAAAAGTTAATGAATCCGAGGCTGAAACCGATATGACAGAGATAACCAACCGCACAGACCAATTTGTTGAGCCGACTCGCGAGAATGGAATTTCAAAGGCGGGCGATGGTGCGTTTCTTGTTCCTGAAGAGGGTCGAGACTCAGTGCTTCAGGAAATAGCCAAAGAGGCAAAACAGATGGCGCTTTCTGAATCGCAACAACCAGAGGATATTCCAGTAGAGGCGTCAACCAAAGTAGAAAATCCCGTAACAGTAGAAGTCAATAAAGAAGCCTCTGTAGAAATAGTTCATAAATCCCCCGCCGAAACGATTGCAGACTCTGAGTTTGATTCAAACTTCCAGGGCAGAGCGGGCGATAAGCTAAGACAAAGCACTAAGGATACACTAAGAGGCTGCACCAAGAGACTTGGTTTGTCAGGAGAAGGATACTGGTCAATTGAACAAGGTGATCAGTTCATGCCGGGCGATAGAGAGAAGATATCCGAAGCCCTCTTCGCCGGATTCGAAAAATTAAACAATAAAATTTACGATGGCGTTAATCCAAAACAACGTGGTGAGCTTGCCGCCAAGATAGAACCAATCGGGGCCAGCAAAGATTTTGGCTCATCATTAACTCGACTAATCAAACAAGAACTTACAAATGCAGAAGTAGATTTAGGACTCAGGCAGGAATTTATTCCCGGGGAGACAAATCCTCAACCAATTGAGCATCCCTCATACAAGGATGACAATATCGGCATCTCGGTATTTAAATTAGCTGCGGCCAGAATATTTAAAAGAGTAGAAAGCTCCGTTGAAGCTCTGGGAATAAAAGTAGAGGAAACAAAAGCCAAATTCCCAGTAAAACCTACAAAGTCTAGCGAACCAGTATCAACTAACGCTGCACCAGAGGGCAATGTCACTGCAGTTGAAAAGCCAAAAGTAGCTCCTCCTGTAAAAAATAAAGAAGGTAGTGATTCAAATACGAGCCTTTCCGAGGGTATTAAAGATATCCTTAAAAGAGAGGCTGCAGCGCAAGCATTAAAGGCTGAATTGGAACTGACCGAGGACACACCTTCAAAAGCGGTAGAGTCAGAGAAAATTGTCGAGGAACCTAAAATTGTGATTACCCCAATTGAGGAGAAGATAACCGCTGAGCCTACAGTTGTAGTCACCCCAGTAGTGGAGACAAAATCCGAGGAAACAAAGACTACTGAAAAGCCGGTCGATTCTACTGTAGCGATCGATCCTTCAGACCCTGTAGCGACAAACTTTGGACCCAACATAAGGGCCCTTCTTAATCAGATGCTACACGACTTAAGAGAAGGAAATTGATTAGATCGATCTTGTCCTAGATAAGATTTTTTGAGGCTAAAATGGATATTTTCGATGATAAAAAAGACTCTTTCTCTGAGTATCCATTTCATGGTGGCAAGCCACCAGTAGACCCCGAGGCCCTTGAAAACGTTACAGGTCCACTAAGACCCTCAGAATCAACTCTAAAAATAATAGATCACCTGCTAAAAAATCCCGAACAGTACTCTTTTGAAAAGATTCGTGCTTTAAAGGAGTATCTTGATGGCGAAAAGTTCGCCTTGAATTCAAACGAAGCGCCGGGCGCACTAAGATTTGAACATATATTCATAAAAAATCCGAATCCGATAATTACAGAACCAGCCAGGGTCTGTCAGGTGTATCGACTTTCGGTAAACCAACACTGCTTAGATCCAAAATTAATATTTAAGCCATTTTTTACGCCGGAATATCTAGAGCTAGAATCAGGCTCGGTAATTAACTCACAACTTGCGAAAACTCTTATTAAAGACACCACCCTCGAAGCTGAATCAGAGTATGCGCTAAGAAAAGTCATCGCCTGGCCAATAAGGGTTTCTCCAGGATCAGAGATCTCAGTCACAAGAGATGTGCTTAATGCCGGATATATTCAGATTCAAGATGCAGAGAAGATAGGACACTCGAGATTTTACGAGGCATCTCAATACTTGATTGGAAACAACACCAGCCTTGGTCAACTTGGAAGTCCTTTTGGAATAAGGATGAAAGATATTCATCTAAAGTCAGATAAAACCGAGCCCCTAAAAGATGACTGGAAAAACAAAATAGAGGTGCATGCCGCGGATGGCGCCCATCTAAAAGTTGGGCTGGATAGAAATCGCGGTATTTTAGGCCACAAATCAGTCACCATTCGGAACGAAGGCGATGTGCCATTTATCGTGCATTTTGAGTTGAGGGAGTGGAGGGGGAGGTAGGGGGCTGTTCACACTCAACTTAGTTCTCACCCAACACTTCCTCTATAAAAAAAGAAGTCTTTGCAGGCACGATATGCTTTGGATAGTACTCTTCTATTAAATTAAGAACTTCTTCTTTATTAGTCATCTTAAGAAGTCTGAGTAGTAATTTTACATCATCTCTATCGTGAGTATCCCAACGAGCACTAATACACTTCATGGCTAGCATATATCTGGGGTCTGGTGCCCAGACGCGGAGGTGAGAGAGGCTTAAAACTTCGTGCTTTAAAAATCCAGGCTGAATGTAACCCTTAGCTGCATCATTTAACCAATCAGCCGGCAGTCCTTCACTGGATGCTATTCGTGCTGCCAATTCCCGAATCAGTGCCGATGGCTCGAACACTCCATCCACATCCCGAGTAGAGGCGCGCGCATTATAAACTAAACACATCACAGCCCCACCAACGATCCCCACTTCGCCGATTGTGCCAAGTTGCGCCAATTCCTCATTGAGCTTTTCAAATAACCGCCTTATTTCTTTGCTTGTTAACATCTAAGCTCGCTCCAAAAAATTTCCAAGGACAAATATATTATTAGCTCTGAACGATAGAGGTGATTCCAATATAGCAAAAGCTTTTAAAGATTCAGTCTCTGCTACAAACCACGGCCTATCCAAGAACTGCGGCTGCGTGCTCCATAGTGGTGGCAAGACACCAGTATCAAAAGATATCTGCTGAACTATGGAAGATAAAAGCGCATAAAGTTTATTATCAATTTTTTGAGATGGGGCCACCAGGAGGCAGCCAGTATCAAGGGTGCGCCGAAAGTAATCAACCAAATCCATAAAGTGAATTTTCCAAGAGGAAAAGCCATCCCTCTGCACCAAGAAAGAGGCTTCGATTGCACTGAGCGGAGCTCCCCCTGGGACATTTGGCTGACGGGGATTTGCAACAAGAGAGAGATCTATATTGAAGTAATTTGCCAAGGTGGTCAGAGTTGATAAGGTTGGATTACCAGGTGCTGTGCCGACGGCAGCTCGGATAGCTCCGCGCGATAAGCCCGTAGCCTTGCCAAGCTGGCGCTCAGACAATCCGCTGCGATTCATAAGCTCTAAAAATGGAACAAGCTGGTACATTATAATTTCCTTAAGTGGTCTTTTAAATGTACCATATTATCATTTTGTAACCAACCTAAAAAACTAGCCGCGAGCCTTGATACCGACATAAGTGTCTGATTTAATTAACTTTACATTCTCAAATAGCTCAACACTCCGCCCAGGAGTCCGAAAAGATTAGGCAGTAAAAATTAAACCGCAAAGATAATTCATCGGAATTTAAAAGAAAGAAAGGCGGCATGACGGGCTTTTCTAAACTAAGCCCCCTAAACCACCCCATCCCTCAAATCCCCGCCCATCGGATTAGTCAGCACCTGGGCCAGAAGGTACTGGGAGTTGGAGTTTCTTTCAGAGATAAAATACTCGGCTTCAAGAAAGTTCATCAGTAATAGCGCTAGGGAATTTCTTTCTGCGGTCTCTATGGATGAGTCCTTAAGCATCTCTCTTAAAATCGCTCGAGTGGCATTAAACATCTCCGGGGCGTTCTCTTTATCTTTATGAATCAGAGAAGCCAATTCAATTGCCGCCCCCATCTCTTTTTTTAAAACTCTCAGGAGTAACGACCGAATGCCCCACTTATCATCATCGGCACTCAAAGATTCTTCTTCATGCGGCACAAACCACCGCTGACATCTCGACAAAATAGTCGGCAACAATCGAGATGGATTTTTACAAGTAAGAATAAAATAAGTATTAGGCAGCGGCTCTTCCAGAGATTTTAGAAGAATATTAGATGATGCGATTCCCAATTCCTCGCTGTTTTTAAGCAAGACAATCCTAGCCCCGCCCCTAAAACTTCTTAGCGCCAATTTGGAAAGCAACGAACGAATGCCTTCAGCATTACCCTCTTCTTTCTCGGCGCAATTTACGACTATAAAATCCGGGTGATTTTTAGCACTAAGCAAACGACACTCTTCGCACTTGCCGCAACCACCAAGGCTGCCCGCCGTAGCGCTTCCTCCCGCATCTCCCTGCACGCCGCCACAAAAAAGCGCCGCAGCAACCTCCTCTGCAATTTTTAAAGAGATATCCTCTTTGCCAGCGGCAAAGATAACCGAGTGCGGGAATTTATTCCGCGACACGAGACTCTGGATATTATCTCTAAAAAGATCGCTCATTTCTTAAACCCGTACATAATATCGATGCTGGATTTAACCGAATTCCAAACGTCATCAGGAGTGCCATTAGCATCAATCACCAAGAAATTTTCGGGCCTTTTATTGGCTACATCAAGAAATCCTTCGCGAATTCTCTTGTGAAAAGCCAACTCCTCTTCCTCAAAAGAATCCGGACCATCTTTTGAATCGGAGCCTTTTTTATTTCGGTTAAGACCAGTTTGAGGATCAAGATCCAACACCAAGATTAGATCTGGCAGCACTCCACCAACTGCGATTTTGTTTATCTCCCAGATTAAATCGGTACTAATGCCGCGGCCGTATCCTTGGAACGCCATGGTCGAATAAAAATACCGGTCGCAGATAACAATTTGACCCGCATCAATCGCTGGGCGAATCACTTCTTCCACATGCTGAGATCGGTCAGCAGCAAAAAGGAACATCTCGCCACGATCGCAGATCTTCCCCTTACCGGAGCCCAAAACCAGGGAACGAATCCCCTTGCCTATCTCGGTGCCGCCGGGCTCGCGGGTGCAAACAGTGTGGTGACCGTGATTTTTTAAGTAATCCGAGAGTCTTTTCTGAAGAGTGGTCTTTCCGGCGCCGTTTACGCCCTCTAGGACGATAAAGCGGGGACTTTGAACTTGTTGGGGCTGTATTAACATAAGCTCTCTAATTTAACGGCAGGGGTCATAAAGCAGGCCCTAAACTGGGCTCTCCAGGGGTGCCTTTCCAGCTTTTTCTTACCACAAGGCCCCC
>CAZWGK010000019.1:9168-12309 GCA_964633685.1 uncultured Bdellovibrionales bacterium
TATAAATTTAATTGAGTTTTTATAAAGGTTTGACCCGACCCGCCATTTATCGTACAAAACACATTCACGCGCCCAGGTAGCTCAGTCGGTAGAGCAACGGACTGAAAATCCGTGTGTCGATGGTTCGATTCCGTCCCTGGGCACCAGTGTGATAGTAATCACAAGCCCCTGACCTTTAGCGGCCCTACCAACACCATCGACCAGATATTTGATTATTCAATGCAGTAAGCTACCGTTTTATAAACCGGGCGCCTGCCATATCATCTGGATCGAGCTTATCCGCTGCGCCACCATAGCCACAAAAAATGGTCACTGGCTTACACTCTAACATCGCAGCTATGGCTTCTCTCTTTGCTTGAACTCCGCCACCCAGCATTAAAAACTCATCTGAGCTCTCGATAAAGACACGAGAAGTCTGGTCTGCACTACGCCCCTCGACTATTAGATATTTCATCTTTGCCAATTCCCGATTACAAGCTTTATCCCAGGCAACTCCCATGGAGAAGATATTGTGCTTATCGCATAGCTCATAAACAATCTTTGGCACACCTATCATGGTAGCTCCACTACAAATTATTAGGCTTTCTCCATGAAGAAACTTTAAATTTTTTAGCTCTAATTCGAGCCTTTGCTGAGCAGCTTCATAATCGGATTTAATTTTTGGAGACGCATCTAATCTAGACTGACTCCACTGCCCAGAAAATCCGAGCACACCCACCACATGCAACCCTTGAGTCTGCTTAATAGTCTGGAACTCCTGCAGCGAGATAATTTGAGCGGAGGTCTTTGCTGCAAACTGACTGTGAGCTTCCGTTTGGTCAGTAGAATGACTGTCACCTGTAAATTCAGTATTATTTGCTCCAGAGGGATTATCACTGAGAGAATCAGGCGATTTATTGGATGTAGAAAGATTGTCTATAGATGTGCCCACGGTGCCCCTAACTCCACAATAACCCCTTAATAGTTATTAACCTAACTACTTAAAAGGTGGACGAGTTTTTGATTGATTAACTAATCCTAAAATTACCCAATAAACTTAAATGCTTATGCTTTTTAAGGATCGCAAATAAGCTCAGCTTTTTACCAGTCTCAACCGAATCTATCTGTAATGAAGACAACTATAACCGAACAAAAACAAGGGCAAAGCTGCAATAAATATCTCATCTTTTTTTTCAGTCTCGTTGTATTTTCTGAGAGTATTGTAATAGCAGACGATCCCGCAGTTAACGTGGGGCACATCGTGCCGAGTTTTTTGACTTGCGAGGATTTATCCTTTGCTAGTTCAAAGGAATTGGAGAGCCCATCAGAAGAAGCTACTCCAACACCAAAAGGCTTTCTCACGCAACCTTTCGACCAACAGACTTGTGCGATGATCGCTACTATCAACTCAAAGGTTAATGTTTATAAATTGTCGCGGCAGCAATCCTGGTCGGTATTGTTAGCGGAAGTTCCATGCTTGTTAGCATCAGGGCTTTATCAAATTTACAAAGGGAAAATAGTCCAGACTCCTAGAAATATACCAGAGAATCTCCAAGAACAAATGGATTTGATTAAAAAATGTAATGAGCTTGCCGTGGGGACAGTCTTGGGTAAACCCCGCCCTACGATAAGCGTGCTCACGCAGTATCCATGGAATCCAAAAATTAATGCTTGGACCAAATGGGGCTGCTCCACCATTCAAGCGGCATTGGCTGTTTCAGGAGGAGCTAGTCTTTTTGTCCAATGTACTCTAAACAACGGTGAAACCATTAGACATGCGGTTACGATAGAAGATGTAGGCTGTAGCACCTCCCCACCAACCGTGACGATCAGGGATCCCCACAAGCCTAATCAATTAGTGTCACTTCCTATTAAGTCTGACGGCACCTTTAGCGGACCCAACCTTAGCTGCGAAATTCTAGGCTTATATACAATTAAGCCTTAGTGGCAACACTCTAGCCACCTTGTTGATTTAATCCTTAAAGTAGCCTAGCGCATCTTCCGTTGTACAAACCCCACCTGATTGAAGTAAACTTCCTAGCGCATGGCCACTACACCAAAAAGCAAATCATCATTTTCAAAAAAGGGTACCGAGGCTCCCGCTTCAGCTTCGCTTAAAAGCCTTTTTGCAGTTGAGCCATTTGAGGGTGCATTCTTGGTGTTGTGCCCCGATGTTACGCGACGTCAACGTGCTGAAGAGGCTATCCTAAATGAATTCGCCAAAAGAGCGGGCGGCGGAAATTTAAAGGATATCTTAAGAGAAACATTTCATGGCGGCGAACTCAAATCGCAATCACTTGTTGCTTTAAAAGATTCAGCGGCGAACCTCTCACTTTTTGCGCCTGTTAGCGCTTACAGGCTTCGCGGCATAGACGATGTCAAAGCACAGATAGCCGATTCTCTGATTGAAATTATTGGAAGCGAACTTCCAAAAGTGGCCTTAGTCTGCTCTGGGGCATCACTCCCTAGTAATTCAAAGATCCTAAAAGCGTTTTCAAAAAACAACCGCGCGCTAGTACTTGTTGAGCCTGAAAGAGATGAGGCAATCGCATGGCTCGATAAGGAAGCTACTCGGTTAAAAATAAAATTAACTTCGGAGATAAAAGAGGCACTCTATGCGATAGCAGAGGCCGAACATATAATCTCTCAGACTCCGAAAATCGATGCACTAAGGCATTTAATTGAACGCTTGAGCCTTGCTTGCGATGAGGATCCCAAGATGACAGACGTCGAGTTACTATTCTCCAAGGATTCGACGGCATCCGAGTTCGGCTTAGTTGATGCTATATTTGCAAAAAAAATCGGAGAGGCCGAAGTTATTACAACCCAACTTTTTAGGCAGGGTAGTAACGCATTCCTGCTGCTTTCTCTTCTCTCTCGCTCTCTTACAAATGGCCTCCTCATCAAAGAGCTCCAAGCCCAAGGCATGCGAGAAGACACCATGGCTTCAGTTTTAAAAATGAATCCGTGGGTGCTACTGGCTTTTGTGCTGGCTGTTGGCGCAGCGGCTGGGGGCGGGTATTATAAAGGCAATTCTGCGGGTAAAGCCGAGGTACAGGCTGAGTGGGCGAAAGAGAAGGCTGAGCAGTACGCTGAGTACGCTAAAGGGCAGGAAGCTGCCAGAGCGCGTGAGCAAGAGATGCAGGCAGCGGCGGATAATCT
>CAZWGK010000019.1:12319-12766 GCA_964633685.1 uncultured Bdellovibrionales bacterium
TTAATAATCTGCTCAATGCTATTCAAAAAATTGCGCAGGTTGATAACCGCTTAAAAAGTGCCTCACTTGAGCCTAGACATTTGATTGGTCAGATTGCGATGGCGGTGGGGAGATAAATAATGAGCCTATTAAATTGCTCAATTATAAAATATTACCTTGATTAAGCTTTATAAAACCCTCGCGTATAAACACTTTGCCTCTTACTAGTATAATCATAACCGTGAGGCGGCATAGGAGAAGCGATCTTTCTGACCACAAGCTCCTTGGCAATCGCCCCTTTGTTATTGGCAACTCCCAACGCTGAAGATAAAGACTTACTCTTGCCGGGTAGATTATCTAAATTACCGTCGTATGTACTATTAAAAATAATCCGCAAATTAAAGTTAATCTGCTCTTTCGACATCACTTCTTTATTAAGATAAAGACTGCCCTGCGCAATCTGAATAT
>CAZWGK010000019.1:12847-19523 GCA_964633685.1 uncultured Bdellovibrionales bacterium
AGGAATTCTCCAATCAATCAACTTTTCCTTAACTACATACTTAGCAAGCGCCCAACGTCGCCGCTCTATCCCAAGAGTGGCACAGAGAGAATCAATCATGGGCAGATCGTCTAAAGTTGGCGCCTCTCGCTGCAAAAATCTTTATATATTTGCTCTTACCGTAACTTCTCCAACAACCGCGAAGTCAAAATAGTTACTCCGCACTTGACCAACCGAGAACGGATGCCCATCTGGCAGCACACCTCCCAAAATCCCGTTGCGCACTAGAGCCGCTGCAATCGCAGTGGAGTTTTTCGGACACCTAAGGGCGGTCGACAAAGCCTCATTTTGCCTCACATCATCAAGAGTCTTGATAGTTTCCTTTATGCCTACCCCAATATTCTCAATGACTCGATTCTCAGATCCCAAGACGTATCGACTCACATACATGCTGGACCGCTTGCCGAACAATGAATAAGAGTCAGGTGCTCTCCACGGATATACCTGCTGAGTAATCGCAGCTCGACAGATCTCAATCTTAGTGTTCCTACAGTTTAAGGCTTCCGCCAAGAACTCGCTTCGACAAAAATCATCCAAAGTATCAAATTTAGATTTTAGATAGGCCCTCATGTTAAATCGCCATAACCCGTATGATATTTTTCTCTTATCTAATGATGGGTTCAATTCCCCATCTTTTTCAATCTGGTGGACTGGAGGGGCTTCGACGAGTTTTGCTACAACCAATTTCTGATAGATAGCTTCTTCAGATGGAGAGCACTTAAAAATCTCACTCAAAGGGGTAATTTTGATAAGCTGGTCACAGGAGAGATTTTGATACTGAATTATCGATTTTAGATCTCTCAACACAAGAAATCTGGGCCTCACGGCTGGATCCAGCTGCAGGCTTAACCTTCCATCATCTCTCAGAATTGGCGTCGAGGGGTTCGCAACGCCATCCAATAGGCCGAGATTAACACATGCTTTGGCAACCGTTCTCTCTTCGGGTTCGACACCTAGAATCGCGGCTACAGATCTAATATCTGAGATTTCATTTATACTTTTGGCGAAAGGAGATATCTGCTCCTTAAGAGACTCAATCCGGAATAACTGTAAAGAATGGTCACTTATGGCCCCCTCCGGATTACTGACATAAGGATGGTTTAAATCACCCCTAATAATATCTTTTATCTCGCCCAATGAACGATAAAGGGTCGATTCATTTTCGCCTAACTTGTCGCTAATTTCCTTAAATCGGTAACCCTCCATTCGCAACTCAACAATTGATTTCTCAACATCAGATAGCTTTGAGAAAAAGTACTGGCAAAGATCCACCCCCTCAATCTGAGCCAGCGGACTACTCTCCAAATCTTGAAGACTCTCTAAATTCTCAATCTCAACTTTTTTGAGCCCTTGAAGATCATTCTCTTCACGCCAAATATCCACAACCCGTCGCACCAATAGATTCTGCACATAAGAATGAAACGAAGTCTCGGCTCGCAAATCGAAATTCTCGATTAGCTTATTTAGGGCTATATAAATATCGGTCCGAATTAGCTCTAGTGGGCGATTATGATTTTTCCTGCCAAGCCATCTAACGAATCCTTCAGAGGCATATTCTTCGCCAATCAAACTCAAAAAATCATTTAATTTTTCGGGTGAAGAACGATAACTTTTAAATTCGTTGATAGATATAGTTAAAGAAGGGGTAACCTTAATTGGATTTTGTAATGGAGACTGGGCCTGCTTGTTATTTATTGAGGATCGCGTGGCCTCTTCCGGTAATTCTTTAAATTCTAAGGTCATATTTTCCCTCACAACTTCTGAGGGAGGTGGCAAGTATACATGGCTGTTGGTTCTCAAGCCAAATGGATACCTTAAGTCGTAAAATCAGTAGGTTACGAATCAAAGTCCAGTATTAGGAGGGAACTAAGCTCTAAGGGAGTGTAGGCTAGCCGTGATACTGGTTTTGCTCAACTATTCTGAGTAGTAGACAAAATAATCTCTTTCAGGCCTGGACAAAGCTGACCTGAGATAAGTCATAATTTGTCCCTATCATATAGCGATAAAAGACTCCTCATTAGCTAGACTTTTAAAGCAAAGAATTATTCAAATCAAACAGAAAGGCTCTGAGTCTCGAGAGGCAATTTATCATTATATGCATAATAAATGCAGTTATTTAGTCAGCCGAAATAAAAAAATGATTCATTTTGCAATATCGATATATAACTATATTTAGAGTATTCGACTTTTTACACTGGAGGTTTTATGTATATATTCCCTGACAAGCTTTCGCCTTTTTTATTGCTCTCCCTTTTATGGCTTAACATTCCTATCGCAAAGGCTCAGTTGCCTAACCCGCCAGAGAATCCATATCGGCTGATTGTTCAATGCAAAAAAGAGGAATCTCCTACGTACGGCCCGCCAATATCAACAAACTTTCAATATATGAGCAGTGAGCATGCCCAAAATGGATTCTTGTATTATCCACCTATTGGAAGCGTTACTCCAATAATAGTTGTCGAAACACAAAAACGTGGATCAGCCTGGTTAGTACTAAAAGGTAAGATGAATTTGATTCATCAGCCTGGGCCTCAACAATCAATCACGGTGGGCTCCACTATTGAACAAGATGGCCCTCGCAATCCGATTACACTTGGCAAAGCAGGCAAGTTTAAATTACAAACAAGTCTCCTTTCGTCAGAGAATGGTACCATCACCTATGTAACCATCGAATGTAAAGTGGATATAGATGAACCATGGAAATAAAAATTAATATTTACTCATTGACGATGTAGAATATGTCATGGTTTATCACAAAATAGGCCTTAAATCGAATTCAAAAAAATTCAGAAGACATGGTCAATCCTCAACGGTCAGATAAAACCCTCAACTCCCTATCTTTTAAATCATTAATGATCACCCAGTTTTTAGGGGCATTTAATGACAATCTTTATAAACTTATCGTGTCATTAATGATTGTGAGCGCCGCTGCGGCAGGCGAAGGCAGCGATGGACTCAGCCTAGGCTCACTTCTTTTCACACTGCCATTTATTTTATTCTCACCATACGCCGGACCACTTTGCGACAAATACAGCAAGACTTTCATAATCCGTATAGCTAAAGTAATCGAATGTCTTGTAATGGTCCTTGCCTGTTATTTTTTTGCTACTGAAAATATAACGGCGCTCTTAACTTTACTTTTCTTATTAGGGGCACACAGCACACTTTTTAGCCCAGCCAAATATGGCAGCTTGCCTGAACTTTTAGAGCCGCATCAATTACCTCGAGGCAATGGCTATATCGAATTCTGGACATTCCTTGCAATCCTAGGTGGCAGCGCTCTGGCTGGCCCGGTGGCAGGCTTTCGCCATTTTAATCCAATTCTACCTGGCGCCATCTGCTTTGCCATCGCAGCAATAGGTCTGATAACCGCCCTCAAAATGAAGCCACTTCCAGCTCAATCGCCGAATTTGAAAATCAATCTAAATCAGTTTTCTGATACCTGGTCGATACTGCGTGAAATCAAAGGTAATCGACCGCTCTTTTTGTCTCTGGTGGCGATAGTTTACTTTTGGTTGGTCGGAGTTCTTATTCACCTAGATATTTTGCTTTACGGCAAAGAGATGCTCGGCGCCACAGAGACCGAAACTTCATATTTCATTGCGATACTAGCCCTCGGTATCGGCATAGGCAGCATAGTAGCCGGACGAGTAGCAGAAGGCCGAGTCGAACTTGGATTAATCCCCCTTGGCTCGCTTGGGATAGCTATTAGCTCAGTGCTTCTCGGATTCTCCTATGATTCGTGGCTAATAACCGGAATATTATTTTTTATTGTTGGACTAAGCGCCGGTGTATTTACAGTGCCCGTCCATTCTTTCTTTCAGCACCATAGCCCAAGTGATAGATGCGGCCGATATTTAGCCGCCAATAATTTCGTCTCTTATATCGGAATGATGCTGGCATCAGGCTGCCTATGGATCTTAACTAATGTTTTCAATTTATCTCCTGCTCAGATATTTGTTGTAATCGGCGCCTCCGCTTTTGGCATCACTCTTTATATTTTTACCGTTCTGCCCGAGAGCCTCTTACGATGTCTCAATTGGATGATGGTTCACACGATTTATCGGATGAAAGTATTGGGGGCGCATAATATTCCTGAAAAAGGCGGGGCCCTGATTCTTTGCAATCATCTTTCCTACGTTGATGCTTTACTTATCATGGCAGCAGTACCCAGACCGATCAGATTCGTCATGTACAAACCTATTTATGATACCTGGCCTATTCGTCCATTAGCCAAATTAATGAAGACTATTCCGATCCAGCCGGGAAATCGCAGCGCCGTAAATGAATCAATAGAAATGGTTAGAGACCTTATTAAAAACGGCGAACTGGTCTGCATATTCCCTGAAGGTGCCATTAGCCGGCACGGCGGATTACTCCAATTCAAAAGGGGATTTGAGGCTATGAGTGAGGAGCTAGATGCTCCAATTATCCCAGCGCACCTCGATCAGGTCTGGGGTAGTATATTCAGCAACTCGAGTGGAAAGTTCGTTTTTAAAATCCCGAAGCAGATTCCGTATCCAGTAACTGTCTCTTTTGGCGCGGCGTTGCCGCCTTCGACCAAAGCCTTTAAGGCTCGTTTAGCTGTGCAGGAATTAGGCGCCGAAAGTTTTCATCACCGTGCAGTAAGATCTCGAGTGCTTCATCTTAACTTTTTATACCAAGCCCGCTCAAATCATTTTCGAACAGCAGTTACAGATTCCTTTGGGCAGACATTTTCCTATACTACCCTTGCGGGCACAGCCTTGGCACTAGCTCGACGCATAAAAGGTCGAATCAAAGAGGATAAAGTCGGCATACTTCTGCCCCCATCAAGCGCCGCAATTCTCGCAAACCTAGCCATATTATTCGCCGGCAAAGTTCCGGTTAATCTTAATTACACTGCAGGGCAATCATCAACACTCTCTGCGATCAATCAATGCGGGATCAAAAATGTAATCACAACCAAGAAGTTTATTGATAAAACCAATTGTGACTATGTACCAGGCCAACTTGAACTGAGCGAACTTATAAAAGGGAATTTTAAATTTTCAGTGGTCCTTTACTCACTCTTAAGCCTGATCATTCCACCGAAAACTTTATTTAAATCTGTCACAGGTCATAATCCAGATGACAGCAGACTCGGTACAATTATCTTTTCAAGCGGCTCAACAGCAGAGCCCAAGGGAATAATGCTGACCCACGCCAACATCAGCTCTAACATTGAGGCTCTTTACGATTTTCTACAGACAGACAAGCAGGATTGCCTGCTGGGCGTTTTACCGTTCTTTCACTCATTTGGATTCACCGGCACTCTGTGGCTTCCCTTACTTGCGGGCATAAAAGCAATTTATCACTACAATCCTCTTGATAGCGGCCAAATAGGCAATCTTGTTGAAAAACATCGAGCTTCAATACTGCTAGGCACCCCTTCTTTTCTTCATTTGTATATAAAACGATGCAGTCAAAAACAGTTTAGCTCGCTTAAGTTGGCAGTAGTTGGTGCTGAAAAGCTTTCTGAATCTCTTGCCAGCGCATTTCACGAAAAATTTGGAATCCGCCCATTAGAGGGATATGGCTGCACAGAGCTTTCGCCCGTAGCAATCATAAGTATCCCCAATCTAACCGCGGGCAAACAAGAGTTCGTGGGAAACAAGCCAGGCAAAACAGGCTTGCCGCTACCCGGTGTCGCAGCCAAAATCACCGATCCAGAAACTGGTGCGGAACTCGACGCTGATCAATCTGGCATGCTTCTAATCAAGGGACCAAATATCATGAAGGGCTACCTCAACAACCCAGAGAAAATAAGCGAGGTTATCCGCGATGGTTGGTATATCACTGGTGATATTGCAAATATCGATCGGGATGGATTTATAGAGATAACCGATCGGCTGTCACGCTTTAGCAAAATAGGAGGAGAGATGATTCCTCATATTAAGATTGAAGAAGCATTAGCTGCAGCACTTGATAAAACAGAGCAGCATTGCGTAGTCACTTCAGTGGCGGATGCAAAACGGGGCGAACGGCTCATAGTTCTTCATACAATCGACCTGGATCCTGTGGTGATTACAAAGACATTATCAGACCAAGGCTTACCAAACCTTTGGATACCCAAAAAAGACGACTTCTTTAGAGTGGACGCATTTCCTATGCTTGGTAGTGGCAAGTTTGATTTAAAGGGAATCAGAGAGGCCGCAAAGAAACTGGTTGAAGAGTTGAAGAGTCGAACAGCCAACTAGAGCTATTGTTTTCGAAAGATTCCACCGCATCTGAGTTTGGTTTAGTTGATGCCATATTTGCAAAAAAAATTGGCGAAGCCGAAGTTCTAACCACTCAACTTTTTAGGCAGGGTAGTAACGCATTCTTGTTACTATCCCTTCTCTCTCGCTCTCTTACAAATGGCCTCCTCATCAAAGAGCTTCAAGCTCAAGGGATGAGAGAAGACACCATGGCATCAGTGCTAAAAATGAACCCCTGGGTGCTAAAGAAAACAGCCGCAGCAGTTCAAAGACTCGACATAAATAATCTACTCAATGCCATTCAAAAAATCGCCCAGGTTGATAACCGCCTCAAAAGCGCCTCACTTGAACCACGACATTTAATTGGTCAGATTGCGATGGCGGTGGAGAGATAGTTTTCTATTTGATCCTCACAAATA
>CAZWGK010000020.1:0-15688 GCA_964633685.1 uncultured Bdellovibrionales bacterium
GTAAACCCTTGAAAACCTTGGTGAAATTAAATTTTCACCTCTTAAAGTGCTATCGACAAATCTTTTTCACTTCTTTAGAAACTTACTTGCCCTAGATTTATGGCTAATTACTTGAAAAGTATGGTAAATGAAGTCTTCGCCCTTGAATCATCTATTGGAGGGCTATTAAGTCCTAGCGCCATTTTTGCGCTAGTTGGTAATCACTTTATTGAAATATTGGACCTATGAATTATAGAAATGGAAGGGGCCGAGGTGGCCGAGGCGGACGCGGCGGGCGTTCAGGTGGAAGATTTGGTTTTCGCGGAGGTAGAGGCGGTCGCGGCGGCGGCAGAGGCCGTGGTCGCGGAAGAAATCCACGTGAGGCAGCTCAGAGTGGAAATAAGAGAGAGCGTATCTCAGTTGAGAGTGGTCAATTAGTCTTCATCGATCAGTTCATGCTCGCTAATCCTCAGTTTTTGGAAGAGATCACAAAGAGTGCTGATGCGGCTCCAGAGCAGAGAGATGCGATTGTTCAGGAGTTCGGTGGCTGTGTATTGTCTTTAGAGCCAGGCATGTATCGGATTGAGAGGGATCCTTTTGAGGCTTCAATTATTGTGCATCCTGAGGGTGATCAAATAGAGACCGAGGGACTTTCTCGTGAGTCAACCGATAACGTTGGCAGGGTGTTTGTTGATACTAGATGCCTAGCCATGTTTGATCGTGAATTACTTGATGATACCGATCTGTTGCAGCGATACCAGGATCTCTGGTTCAAGGGAGAAGAGAAGGCTTGCAGAGACCTCTTGCGTGATAATGGTGGTGCGGTCAGATATGGATTTCAGAGATATGGAGATGAGCTGGGCGTATACGCTCAGCTTGAGGGCGGAATCGTATGCCTATGGCCAGAAGTAGTCGAGCCTGCTGTTCAAGGTGAAGCGGCAGAGATGGCATAGTGCTGTCTTATAATTTTTAACTGCCGGACGTGCACATGCACGCCCGGCTTTTTTATGTCTTGGTTTGGCGGAACTGTGTTCCGATTAATGACATAATTGAAATTAATGAAGCCCCAGAGCTCCAAACAAGATCAAATGATAAGAGTGCGAGAATCATGCCTAGCATTGCGGCCAAAATTCTAAGGCAAAGAGAGAGTGTGTACTGCTCATAATTTCTAAGCCCAGTTCTTTCTCTGGAGCAGTTCTGAATTGATAGCCCTAGTGCATGCCCCCAGAGAAAACTCACGAATAGAAGCGTGCCGAGCACCGTGCGCTCTATACCTCCAATAGTATGAGCAGGGGTGAGATTATTTGAGATTAGATAGTGCGATATGCCCCAAACGGCCACGCATCCTGATACTGAAAAAAAGAAAAGAGAAAGCTCTTTGAATCGAGCGTGCGAAAATGAATTGGTTTTTACGTAGTCTTTTGAAAAGGCCATCATTCCCTCTACTTATAAGTTCGGAATGTTTAGAGTGATTCTTGAGTTGACTTCAATTCGCGGTTTATTGCCCATTAAATCAAAGAGTTAAGAGGGTTATTTATATCTTCAATATAAATGCGTCTTTCCTTCAAGCGTAGGAATCTTAATTAAAATTTAAAATTAATATTATGACGCTAGATCTTACCGGTGTTGTTACAATTCAGAATCCCATGACCAAGAGACACCCGGTCTTATTAGCTATCAATTCATTAGCTAGTATCTGCAGGGAGGTATTAATAGTTGATTGTGGCAGCATAGATGGCTCAGTCGCCTTCCTCAAAGATCAGTATAAAAATCAAAGTAATATTAGTTTTAATTCAAGCAAAATTTTTAATCACTCGCCTTGTAGAGACTTTACTTTGAAAGAAGTAGTTTTCTATCAAGCTGCCGCTAGTGCTACTGGAAAATACTTGTTTCAAATAGAGGCGGACGAGATTCTTGATGAGGCAGCCAAAGAAAAGCTATGTCTTTTACCAGCTTTACTTGATGAGCATGGTGCCACTGGAGTGATGATCCCAATTCTTGAATTTATGGGATCATTCACAAGAGTTCGGGCTGATCGTATGACATGGGAGGTCAGGTTTATTAAGAAGGGAGAGCAGGTATCTGAGCCTATTGTTCCGATAGGGGTTGATCCTAGAATCTTAAGCAAGATGAATCACCAAGAACGAGAGCTTTGGTTTAACGAAAGAATCGCAATACTTCCCTCAGTAATGAAAGTTAAATCACTTTTTGTTGAACAGATATTACAAGCGGATGGATTTTCTCCTAATTGCCCTACCTTTAGGTATCTAGGAGATATTCCAGAAAATTTGATGAATTGGGCAAAAGGCGTTAGTTAATCTTAAGTCGGCCAATTAAATTTTTTAAACTACTAAACATCCCTAATAAAATAGCGAGCTCTCTTACATCAGGTTTAATTCTAAACAATAGTTGACGGACTAATCCTGGAACCGTGTGCGGCGTCTCTTTGCGGTAGAAGTTACTCTCCCACATTAGCTCATCCACAATTTTTGCTAGTTGCAGCTGTTCTCCCCAATTTGGAGCTTCGTATTCCGATCTTGTTTCTTGAATGGATGAATTTAATGGTGAAAGCTCATATAGAGCGAGTAGCACTGCCTGGCTAAGGTTAAAAGACGAATTTAGTCCAGCTGTGGGAATCCGAATAACATCGCCGCAGCAGAGAAGGTGATCATTTGTCAGGCCAGTATCCTCCGGTCCAAAAACAAGAGCCGTTTTCCCCTTTATGTTTTTACTCCAGTTGGAGATCCATTTAGGAAGAGCTATTGGCTCTGGTCTATTCCGGCCACTTCGAGCCGAAAAGGCTACAGCTTCATTCATCCCTGCAAGAGCAGCGGTAAGGTCAGTATGAATTATCAGATTGTCTAAAATATTCTCGGCACCGCATCCGCTGGCCCTGGCTCTTCCGATATCCCAATTTCGAGGGGCAACAAGGTGTAAGTTGGTAAATCCAAGGTTAGACATGGCTCGAGCCACGTTTCCAATATTGATGCTATCCTGGGTCTCTACCAGGAAGACATGAATTAGCTCTGTTATCTTGAGGTCCATAATTTGCCCATTAATGAGTAGTTTATTCTCTCGGCTCATCCTGCTATTTTAACTAAAGATTAACGGCTTTTTTGAGTAAAATAAATGAAAAGTCAGCAAAGATTTCGAAATCTTGAAGATGAAGAGGATCAGATACTACTACGTAAGAGTGATCCGTTCCCCACCAGTCGTAGGGCCCCCCTGGCTCAGCTGATCATATTTGGTCTTTTCTGTGTCTATCTAGTTTTATTCATTCAAAGCCTCGAGGGAAGGTGGTTCGATTCAAGATGGGCAACCGATGATTCTCTGCAACAAGGTTTTCATTTTTATGAGGCAATCGATCCGGGAATTTTTCAAGGAGATTTAATTTCTGAGATGATGAGAAATTATCTCTCGCCGATTCATTATTGGTTAGGTTTTGGTTTAACAAAGTTAACTTTAGATCCGATCATGACTGGACATTGGATCATGTTAATACAAGTTGTTCTGACTGTAGGGTTTATCTTTCTTATTTTAAAAAAAGAAGGAGGCATAATTCTCGGTTGCTTTGGGGTGACTTGGTTTTTGCATACTCGAAACACGATGCAACGATTTAGTGGAGGATTACAGAGGGGTTGGGCTGCGCCTTTAATCGCTATATTTTTGTTTCTTCTTACAAATAAAAGACATAAATCAATTTTAGCCCTTATGGCAGCAGGCTGGTTGTTGCATGCACCTACGACACTCATGTTAATGGCTGCCTATGGCATGTGGTTGGTTTGGCATACCATTAAGTTGCAAAGTAGGACTGAATATTTAAGGCCACTGAGAAACTTTATTCTTGCCCTACCACTTTTGGGTATTATTGCTCTTTGGGGCAATTCCAAGCCCGAGGAATTGGGAAAGATGGTCTCCTACACTCAGGCTCTCCAAATGCCAGAATTTTCGGGAGTAGCTGGTCGTTTTCAAATGGTTCCTTTTCCACCAGCCATGGCAGAGATCAAAGAGATTGGCTTTCAATCTTTTAACTCGAGCCTCACAGAGGGTGTTGGATTGTTTGAGTTTTATTCGGCAGAGGTCTCGATTGTATTTTTTGCTTTTCTAACTTGGGTAGGATTTAAGAGGAAAGTTTTTATTTTTAGGGCAGAGGCATCTTTTTATTTGCTGGCTGTGTTGGGGTCGTATTTTGCGGCTCGAGCATTTGCTTTTGATTTATTTGTACCTCAGAGATACGTGCAAATACCGATGACTTTTTTCTTCGTTGTTTTTGGTTCTTTAGCTGCCTGGCGATTCGGACAAATCAAAGGGTTTATCCCTGAGCTAGGCGCATCAGCCAAGAGTACCTTGACTTGCTCTGTCCTTGGTTTGTTGGTTTTTCTTTCATCTGGTTTGAATTTAACAGGAGATGCTAATTTTAATGCGCCTAGGTACGCTCGTGGTGATTTATGGAATTGGGTTAGGGGAGAATTGCCTCGTGATGCGGTTATTGCGGGATTTCCAACCCACATTGATGGCGTTCAGTTGTTTGGGCAGAGAAAAGGGTATGTTACCTATGAAGTCGCTCACCCGTTCTATGATAAGTACTATCAAGAGATGAAGCGACGGCTCGAAGTTACCTTTAGGGCTCATTTTGCGACGAATGAAAAACAGTTTCTAGAGTTGCTGGTGCCTGAGGGTGTTACTCATTTTATCTTCGAAAGAAAGTTATTTTACCCAGAGAAATTAAAAAACATAAAATATCATGCCCCGTTTGATTCTTTGATTGGAGAGCTTACTAATTCTAGTCCAGAGAAATATTTCTATAAAAAGTTACCGAAGGAGATGGACCTTACGAAGTATCCATTTTTGATTTACAGGGACGACCAGTCAGTGGTGCTCTCTGTTGCAGAGTTAAAAAAGTTTGTTGATTCTAAGAAGAGATTGCCGACTGTCTAATCCGTAACGGCTGGATGACCACCGAGCAATACCTCGCGACCATCGGCTATTCCATCACTATCTGTATCTATGCTGAACGGATTGGCCCCGAGGGCAATCTCGTCATCATCCCTTAATCCATCTCCATCTGTGTCGAAGCTTTGCGGATTTAGCCCCTCATTTGCCTCGAAAGTATCGTTTAGACCATCACCATCTGAATCTGGGCCAAAAAATCCATAAACAACTGGATTCGAGCCTGAGATTATCTCGGCCCCGTCTTTTGTTCCATCTTCATCTGAATCTGCATTGTTGATATCAGAGCCGATGGTCTCCTCTGTTCTATTAGGTAGCCCATCAGCATCGTTGTCTTTACCAAGAAGAATTTTTGATAGCGAATTCAATTTTAATAACGGAGTCAATTTAGAATCATTCGGATTGCTTTTGTTTGAAAGTTCAAACCAATCAAGGTAGCCATCCAGATCTGTATCGATCAATTCAGCTGAGTCGTTTGAATTTTTGACCTGTTCCTTCCATTGAGAGGCCCAAGCAAGATCAGTGCTATCGGCGAGTTGACTTAGCGGGGACCTCATTCGTGCCAGAGGTTCGCTTTGTTCTAATTTTGAATCTTGTAACAGAGCTTCTCTGAAAAGATCGTTTAGGTCAGTCATCCCTGCGGCGATAGTTGGAGATGTCGACGGAGTTGGAGTGGGTGTTGGAGTAGGGGTGGGCGTGGGTGTAACTGTGGGCGTCGGAGTGGGCGTTGTATTGGAGTAAGATGCTAAGTCCACATCTTCTTGGCAGCCACGTGTTCCGCTAGTTACCAGCCCTAAAAAAATAATTGATGAAGCGAAACAGATATTTTTCAAACGATTTTTCATAGCCCGGTCATTGTAGTGCAATTAGGCCTTCGCTAAAAGAGTTTTTGTATCAGTAAAAATCGACCTTTGACACGCCTTCACAGTTTTAAGTACAGTCTCAGAGAACAATATTTCTTTTATTTAAAGGGAAAGTATGGCGCATGAATTACCACCTCTGCCTTATGCATACGAAGCTCTAGAGCCTCATATAGATGCTCAGACCATGAAGTTGCATCATGATTTGCATCACCTAGCTTACGTAAAGGGTCTTAATACTGCTGAGGAAAAACTAGCGGCAGCTAGAGAATCAGGTGACCTGGCACTCACCAAGCACTGGGAGCGTGAATTGGCATTCCACGGCGCTGGTCATTTTTTACACTGCATTTTCTGGAACAATATGAGCCCGAAAGGTGGTGGTGAGCCAAGTGGTAAATTAATGGATGCCATAAATAAAAAGTTCGGGTCTTTTGCAAAATTCATGGCTCACTTTAAAGCTGCTGGTACACAAGTAGAGGGTTCAGGGTGGGTGATTTTGTGCAAAAATCTGATGACCAAAGATCTTGAGATTATGACTGCAGAGAAGCATCAAGACCTGTCGCAATGGGTATCTGCTCCTCTTTTAGCCTGTGATGTTTGGGAGCACGCTTACTATCTTAAGTATCAGAATCGTAGAGCCGAATATTTAGAGGCCTTCACGAAAGTGATCAACTGGAATGACGTAACAGATCGCTTTTCGGCGGTTTAAAAACCTCTAGTTGTTGAGGTTTCTTCCAAGGGCTAGGGCCACTGCTGTCTCACTTCGAAGAATTCGGGGGCCGAGATTTACAGCAGTGAACCCTAGCCCTTTAAATTTGCCCCTCTCGTAATCATTCCAGCCTGCCTCGGGTCCGAAAGCCAAGAGGGATTCCCTGAGATTCATCTTAGCTTCGTAAGGGTCGCTTTCTGAAATAGTCGTGTCAAATAGGATTCTTGTCTGATTGTTCTTTAGTAAAATAGGGAGTTCGTCTTCAATGAACGGATTAAACTTATTGATGACATATATCTCGGGAGTCAGCGATTGCGCGCTTTGCTCAAGCCCCTTAATCATCTCCCAGAAAATTCCTTCCTTAGAGATGCTTTTTGATGACAAGTAGCTTTTCTCGGTATTAGCACATCGAACAAAAATCAATCTTGAGATACCAACAGAGGAGGCTAGATGGATTATCTTTTTTTGTGTTTGGGGTCGGGGAACTGCCACTATTAAAGTGATTGGATGAAGTGGCGCTGGGCTAGTCTCTCCTGAGAATTTCACTGATATAGAGTCCCGAGAGCTTTCGATAATCTCTCCATATCCCAGAGCCCCGTTAAGTATATTAACTTTTAGTTTCCGACCAACTTGTAAATCATGAAGTTCTTTCAGGTAACTTAGGTGCTGCCCTGAGATACGGGCCAAGCTATCGCCGTTTTGAATCTCAACAATTTCCTCTTTTAAGATTATTAGGGAGTTCATCTTACAGAGCTTATACCAAGCAGCTGTTATTCCTCAATCGGGCGAACTGTTACGGTTGACTTATTATCATAAGGCTTTAACTTGTTTAGGATACCTCGTCTAATTGAATTTACGGGCTCTACATTAGACATTTTCCGTAGAAAATTAAGCTGCTCCTTGTTTTTAGGATCTAGTCGAGCATAAGCAAGAGCCCTTGCTACCTGCTCATGATGCACGGCCAGCTGCTTTAGTTTACTGAGGTCGGCATTCCACTTTTTGCCAGTTAGATAGTGCGCTGATTGTAAATTAAAGAAGTCAGTAAGCTCCTTTTTGTCGCGGGCTAGCAAGATGTCGAGAACGGCCTCAGGACTTGGGTTTGTTTTAAACCACTCAAGCGTAAATTTTTTAGAATGTTCACCTTGATAGGATAGAGTGGATATTAGGGTGATTTTTTGCTCACGAGTAAGTCTATTGTTTCGGGTTATTAATGTATCAATTACAGGCGCAATATTTTCATCTAGTTCAGTCTTGAGCTTTTGGGCTACTGATTCTCTGATTTCAGCAATCGGGAATGAGAGTAGATCGAGTTTGTGATCAACAGAAAGATTAGCCAGTGCTGCCACTCCGCTCGCCAAATCAATTTTATCTGTCGCAGGTATTTTTTGCCATTGTACATTCTGGGATTGACTGAACCAATTTAGCTCGTAAATTCCCCCTTGGCCTAAAGCTGCATTTGTTGTGACCAAAGATGCTGCAAACTTTTCGCCCAGGTCATCGGCCAGAATCTTCAAAACTCCGACTTTTCCGTCATTTTTACCTTGAAGTAGTAACTTGATGCTTGCGACAGAAACATTCCCCGTGGCTATTCGTGCCAGTCCAAGGGCTTCGGGCTCCCCTATTTGCTTAATCCCGAATATCTCAAGCGCTGCGAATGCGGTGTTGAAGGGTTTTGGTAGGTCAGAGTAGACCGAAATTGGGAGCTCTCCTATTTTGCTATCCTTTCTCTCGCCCATTTGAGATGCGATTGCTAAAATTACACCACTATGAGCTGAGTTAATATTGGGCATAATCTTAAGGACCTCAGATGGTGGTTTTTCAAGGCTAAGACCCAGTAGTATTTTTCTATCACTTTCAGAGTATGCATCTGACCACAATTTGCTAAAGCCGACTTTGAGAAGATTAGCTCTAACATTTTCGACCTTTTCATCATTCTCAATCGATTTTAGTATGATGTTCGAGGCTTTTACTGAATTCTCACGAATAGCGGCAATCACCACCTGGCTTTGAAGTTTCATTTGACCGCTCTGCCAGTAGGCTTCGAGATCGATTGGTTGATTCATGTGTTTGCTCTGCTTGACAGCAAAAGAAACGGCGAATGCTCCTATCGCCATAAATATGGCTAGGCAAAAAACTACAATAAGATTTCCAGATTTGGTTGACGTAGGCTCCGCTAAAATTTCCTCTATCACAGGCCTTTCATCAACCATTTGGGCACGGGCCTTGAGTTTAGAAGGTGTGGCGCTAGGGACAACGGTTGCTGTTAAATTATTTACTATCTGAGCAGTCGGAGCACTAGATTTGATTAGTGTTGTGAAATTTCTTGCCCGGGTGGCACTAGTACCTTGCTCAATTTTGTTAGTTTCAGTTGATGTAGCTACTTCATGTGTTGCTGGAGGAGTTGCCTCAACGGGTGAAGATAGTTTTATTATCTCCGTAGGTCTACGCTCTAGCCGAGGTGACTCAATCAGATGTTGGTCAATAAGTATCTCAGGTGTTGGTGGAGCCTCCTGTGGTTTGCTGCTTTTCGCAATTATTTTTGGATTTGGGAGTTCAGGAGAAGGTGATATCGGCTTGGTAGCTTTGCCGAGCACTTTGCCACTGCTCATAGGATTTTTAATTGGAGTAGCAGGTTTATCGATACTCTTTTTTACTAAGAAAGTTTTTTTAATTAAGTCGATATTTGGACGGGCCGCAGGATTCTCTGATAACATCTGTTTAATGATATCTTGAATTTCGGGGAGATTTTCGTTTTTCAGGAGGCCCTCTAGAATTTTGCCCAGACCGTAGATGTCACTTGCTAATGAGGGAGGAAGGCCGTTTTTGACCTCAGGCGCAAGGTTACCGCTGCTTGCCTCCAGAGCACCAAATCCGAAATCTAGTAACATCGGAGTTTCTTCATCTGCACCTATATTTGTGAGGGAGAGATGCCCATGAACGATTCCTGCCGCCTGCATGATTGCAACAAGTTCAATCAGTTTTTGAGATATATGCACAGGATGCTGTAAACTTGAATTGGAGTCTTTTACACTTAGATTTTCAAATGTACTCTGGTGAAATCTACGCAAAGTCCAAATTTGGCCATCGGATTGGCCGACTGCAAATGCAGATCGGGCTAGATCTTTATGCGCTCCTAGTTGAGCATAAAGCGAGCGAATATAATTCATTTTATTTCGGCTTAGCGCAGAACCGGGATCGCTAAATCTTAAGATGAAGAGTTTTCCATTAATTAGGACCAGCGGCCGGGTCTCCCAACTTTCCTCGCCAACTAACGCACCAACAATTACTCCAGAGCACTTGGCCCGAGTAACTAAATGTTTGGCTACTGTATTTTGTTGGGCTGAGAGTGCATCAATCCCTATTACCTCACGTGAGGAGCTTCGAGCGGTCGAATTTTCGCTGGCTAATGTTAAATGAGCCCTGCTTCGGGACTGTTTCATTAAAAGAACCTCCAGGTGATTCTTTAAGAATCGCCAAACCTTGGGCACTTATCCTCAGTGCTACTAGATTAATCAGTTAAATTAGGCAGTTTGCTCCACTTCAGGGAATTTGCGGTAGGAGGTGCCTGTGCGATGGTTTGTTCAGTCATTTCAAATAGTTGATCCTCTAAGCCGGACTAGCTGTCGACTCAGATTTTCCACTATTTTTACTACGAATTATATCTTCTAGCTCTATTTTGACTCGCCCTAAGATTTCTTCGTAGGAGAAAGCCCCAATTAGCTCGCCACGTTTTTTGAAGTTTACATGGTTAGGGGCACACCAGAGGCCAAGGTCGGCATCATCGGTCTCGCCAGGCCCATTTACTCGACATCCCATAACAGCGATTGTGATATTCTCTTTGGCCGCAAATTGAGCCATTTCTCTAACTTTTTGGGCGAGATCCACAAATTTTTCGTTTTCAACCCGAGAACAACTAGGGCACGAGATGATGTTTAGACCCTCATGGATAAATTTTGGCACAGATCTAAATCGGCCGGCCTCAACGTCTTCAACAATTTTTCTCCCAATTACAATTTCCTGATACTTTTCGGCGAATGGCAACGTGAGAGATGCTCTAATTGTATCTCCTATGCCTTGAGAGAGTAAGTTTTCAAATGCTACTCTCGCTTTAATTTCACCCATCGGCAGCAATCCGGCCTCAGTTACACCCAAATGAAGCGGTATGTGAGGAAATTCAACTGAGAACCGCTGATTAATTTCAATCACTTCATTCGGATCGGAGCTTTTTAAAGATACAACGAAATTCTCAAAGCCGAGTTCGTCCATTATTTTTATATGTTGCCGAGCCGAAGAGAGGGCTGCTTCAATATCAGTTTCGGCCAGATCGGTTGCATTGGGATCAAGAGATCCAAAATTTACTCCGATTCGAAGCGCAAGATTATGTTTTCTTGCAATTTCAACAATAAAGGCAACCTTGTCTTTGACGGCGACTTCTTTCTCATGATGATGAAGGTGACCTGGGTTATATCTTACCTTTTGCACATAGGGGGCAACGAATTCAATTAGCCGGTAATTTTCCTGAAGATCGATCACTAGATTGGCGTCGGTTTCTTTGCGAATTTCCTTTAAAGCCTCAACATCTCTTTTGCTGTCGATTGCGATTCGGATTAAATCGGCACCGTGGGACTGCAGGAGTTTAATTTGGGCCACTGTGGCTGGGATATCCTGGGTTTTGGTCGCGCACATACTTTGCACGGAAATTTTATTACTTCCCCCAATTCGCACAGTGCCTGCACGAACCTCTCTTGTTTTTCTGTTTGGAATTGCCATAGCTGATTTACCAGTAAGCCATCATTTGGCTGAGAATATACTAGGGTTTAATGCCCCTATGCAACCCAACTGCACGGGCTAAGTCCCCTAAAAATGGCGTCAAATAGCCCTTTTTGGGGGTTATTTTTTGTGGTTTCGATTAACCGATGAATCGTATACCGTATAGGGGCTAAATTTAAATACATGAATCGTAGGGTTTAGTCATGGTTGACTTCGATGATGTTAGTGACATCTTCAAAAAAATTACTGAAGAGTTTGAGGAGCCTGTTAGAATAGGTTCGCGCTGTGAGAGTAATGTTTATTATAGAGTTGAGGATCTAGATGATGAGGATCTCAACATCGCAGCACGATATGTTGCTGAGAGAATAGTTGATTTGTGCGGAAATCAATTTCCCGAGCTAATCTTAAAAATGCCAGGAGGATATAGCTTCTTTGCTGAGAGATTAGCTGTGGTCTTGTCTGAGATGAGTCCTGATGGGAGAGAGGTTCCGCTTGAGCAGTATCTAGAATCTAAGTTGAGTAACGGACATGGCGAAAGATATCGTGGGTCTCGTGCAATTTTAGTGACCGATGTTATTACGACCGCACGTTCAAGTTTAGAAGCTCACACCAAAGCGACTTTAAAAGGTATCAATATTGTGTGCTGGGCTGCATTGATTGATCGGACCTTTGGGCCTGGTCCGGTGCCGGTAGCCTCCGCCTTCACAGGCGCTCCCGTTAGACTTCTAACTGAGCTGGGATAGTCAGATAATTTGATGTAGACGCTTCTAGTAGCTTTTGGGCAGATTGCATAAGCTCTTGTGCGGCTTTGGCTAAAGTATTTTTGTCTTTTGTAATTACGACAACCAGACTTTTTTTGGTTTGAGGCTCAACTGCTAGGGGCATTTGGCCTTCCGTATAATTTTGTTCGGATGGATGAATAAAATTGATGCCGTCCAAAGATAATCTTATGTCATCGCTTGACTCAGATATTTCAAAACTGGTCTCGTTGGAAAGAGAGTCCAAGCAAAACGGCACAACTAAAATATTGTAACTTACAGAGATTAAATTGCAGAGATCAGCCAGAGGGTTAAATCTCTGGATATCAACTCCACTTCTGATCGTATTAATTAGCGCGCTTGTATATTTAAAAGATTTAGACTGACATGCTCTAGTTACGAATTGCTCATCAGATAGTCCTCTGATTTTAGCCTCCTCTGCTCTTAAAAGCATCGGAATCGTGTGATCGTCTATTTTATTGTTGAGATCGGCTAATAGCACCAAGCTCGCAAAAGTGGATTGCGATACTTGTGATTGACAGGAGATCTTTAAAGGATCCTTCATTGCCTAAAATTTTTCAACTTAAATTCCCTAAGGGTGCACCGTGCTAAGACTCTGCCACATTTGCAAAAGGCTCGCAGCCATCTCTTCCTAACATTAGGTCGCATTCATCTATTAACGATTGAACGTCTCGGTATTCGGTGCCCAATCCGACCAGGAGAGCAGAGGCTTGAGTGAGAAGAGATCTCGCTTTAACAATTCTTTTTTGCGGGGCTCCAGCAATATGAGTTGGCTCAGTTTCGCTGCCGTTACATGTAGTATTTTTTATAATCGCAAAGGGTTTTTGCACTTCAACACTCACTAAGAGGAGAGTAGGTTTAAACTAGTTAAAGTAAAAAATCAATCGCAATAGTGACGTGTGCAGTTTTTAACAAACGGAAGTTTAAAGATGTTTAGGCAGACTTCTGTCTAAATTGTATAATTTTGGCTGGAACTTTTTCAGTCGTCGCAGGTTGTTCTAGGCGTGGCGTAGCGGTGTCTACATCTGGTCTACCACGTTTAATCACGTTTTTAAGCTCTTGGCAGGCAGCCTGCAACGCTTGAGCCCGGGCACGAAGAGATACTAACTCTCGGCTTAAAATTGAAGTTTGAACAAAATCAGCAGCTTCAGCAAAAGCTATAAGCCTATTCTTTTTTGATAAAATCTCTGCTTCCAAGCCACTCTGTTGGGCAGTGAAAGAATCCAGGACGTTCAGTGTTTCAGAGATTAAAGTCTTAGCCCCAGAATTATTGAAAGCCTCTTTATCTAAAACTTGTGATAGCAGAGTGGTTAAATCGTTGTTTACGATCTGCCATTCAGATGCCTGGGACTCAGCCAATTCAGAGCCCTTGTTGGCACGAGTTACACCGCTATAAAGGCGGTTAGCCTTACGACTCTTACTAAGGAGGTCTACTAAACGGGATTTAAATGTTTGATCTTCCATCTGTATTTACGATGCAAATAAGTAAAGCTTGAGGCATGGAAGGGTATGATAAATCACGGTTTAATTTCAACACAAATTAGAGACGGTTGGTTGGCTAAAAAATGCCGTTTTAAAATAGACCTGAGGAATAAATTGCCCCTATATGGTTCCCATAGTCGATTTTATTGCATTTATGGGTCGTTCCGAGTTGGCACGTCGATTGCTTAATCACCAGTGATAGTATCTCTTTCGGATGCCGAGGGATTTACGGAGCAAGGAAATGTAACGTAGGGACGCCTCCTTGAATCACACACATCAGCCCATGTCTCTGTGTGAAATCTCCTTGTAAATCGTAAGTTGTCCTGAGCCTATGAAGAGAGCTAATTGCGAGGAATTAAGACAGTCTGTCTGTAAGCCGGTCAGAGCCCTGACCGGCTTATTTTTTTTATCTAATTTCTGATACACTTTTACAAGCTAATATAAGTTAGGGACTTCTTTGAATCATTCGATATTCGCACTTCTGGCTTTTTTGATTATGCCATTTATGGCATTTGCTGAGGATGTCGCCCAGTCAGGTTGGCGAGTAGTTGATGAGGATCTAGAGATCAAAGAATTAGGTGACGGCTCCCTGTTTTCTACCGGGCTTGTTTTTGTGAGGAGCTCTCTAAGAAATTATAAAATAGGCGTCACCCCTGCCTCTGATTTTGGATTGAGCGTTGCTTCTGCCCAAACAATAGCCAAGCTAAGTCGATCTCAGGTCTCTATTAATGCCAATTTTTTTGATCCCGAGTTTAAGGCATTAGGTTTGGTTATTAGCCGAGGTATTGGTCGAGGCAAATTGCATAAAGGTGGTCGTGTCCTAACTGGTATTTTCCAGTTTACGCAGGCAGGGCCAACCATTATTAGTCGTGATGGTTATGTGCCGCAAGGAGCCCTGGAGGCCTTACAAGCAGGCCCCCGTTTGTTGTCAGCAGGCAAGTATGTTGAAGGTCTAGCTGCTAAAGATGTAGCCACTAGACGCTCAGGAGTATGTATTGATTCAAAAAAAAGAGTGGTGCTTTACACGTCAACATCAAATCTCGGTGGGATCTCTCTGCTAGATTTACAAAAAATTCTGTCAGCACCTGATATCGACTGCGTAGATGCTTTAAATCTTGACGGTGGGGGCTCGGCCCAACTTTACGTGGGGCAGATTGACTCCAAAAAACCATTAGGGTTCGAGAAGTTTTTGCCTGGCATGGATGAAGTTCCCGTATTTTTGACCTTAAAACGAATCGATTAATTAGACCTTTAGCCTTTATTTTTTTTAGTACATACTGCCGTTGGATAAAATTAATTCGGAGTATTTATGCTTAAAACGATCCTGCCTATTTTTGTTTTAGGAATGGCGTCTACTGTTTACGGTGAAGAGGTAACCACCCCTTCTGGATTAAAATATTTAGATAAGGTAGTCGGCAGCGGCACTCAGGCTGTCTCTGGCAAAGAGGTGGTAGTTCACTATACAGGATGGCTCTATAATAATTCACAAAAGGGCGCCAAGTTCGACAGCTCGGTAGATAGAAATGAGCCATTCAATTTTAATCTTGGGGCAGGGCAGGTTATCCAAGGATGGGATGAAGGGGTTGCCGGCATGAAAGTAGGAGGCGAAAGAACTTTAATTATTCCGCCGAATTTGGGTTACGGAGCTTTTGGAGCAGGAGGAGTAATCCCGCCAAACGCTACTTTGATGTTCGATGTTAAGTTACTCGAGGTAAGGTAGCCTTTACGGGTATTTAGTGAAATGAAAGGGGCTCTCAAGTCAGGTTTGATTTGAGGCCCTTTTATTTTGCCTGAAGTTGTTTCTTAGCCCCTCGGAGGGTGTTACACTACTTTAAGTTAGATTAAGTTACGGGCAGTTAGTCGGTTGTGGGTTATATCCGTAAATTAGGGAATTCACACTAAATTTCGGATTGACAGAAATCCCTGTCGAGTTTAACTTCGCAAGACTGGCTGTTAATTAAAATTTATTATTTAGTGCGAGCTATGGCTGTCCATCTTCAGAATAGAGAATTCTCCGCGAAAGAAGTTCAGGGTATCCTCCGAAGTCTAACCGGTAATATTGAAAAGATCGGATTGGCTCTGTTGAACTATTACGCCAGGACCAATCTAGTCCCATGCTCCGGCAAGACCTTGTGCCGTGGTCGAAAGAAATACACATA
>CAZWGK010000020.1:15698-19443 GCA_964633685.1 uncultured Bdellovibrionales bacterium
TCTCTGTTGGTTATTTAGAATGAAGAGAGAAGGGTTGCCAGTAAACCGATTCAGAAGAGGTATCGATTATCTCCGAAAGAAGCTCCCAAACATCAACAAGAATCCACAGGATGTAATTTTAGTAACTGATGGCCGTCAGCTCTTCTTGAAGCATCGCATTCAAGATAAGGGTCAGATCGCTGAGGTAATTACTGGAAAGAAAGCCGGTCAGTACGTTTGGGCCTACGCCATTGGCTCTCTTATCGAGGAAGTTGATAAGATTATCGAAGAGCAGGGTGGCACTTCGCCAGCTGTAGCTGAGCCAGTGCAACAGGTCGCCTAACTAAATTTCGCTGCTGCGCTCCCGCATTAATTCTTGGATCCAACGCCATCCGCCGGTCTTTGGTTGTTCATCTTCGCCGAAAAGAAGTTTGTTTGACCTCTCGTAGTCCATAAGGGCATCGATAAAATTAAGAGTAGCTCTAGATGCATACTCTCCGATGAAGTGATTTATCGATCTGTCTGCGTGAGCCAGGGCTCTTCTGATATCTCTGTTCACTGGCACCATGTTGTCGCCGTTCTCTTTGAAGGCTCTTCGGAACTCCTCAGCCAATTCCTCAGCGGTGGTCTCCTTGGCCCAGGCTAACTGTTCAATCTTACGGTGAGCCCTGGTTCTTCGAGCCTCTCTTAGAACTATAAATCTCGCCACGAAGGCGGTTCGTCGTGCCTCTACCACGGTAACATCCCCCTTGATTATTCGACTCTCTCCGGTCGTTGTAGTGGAATCCATGCGTTAATTACTCCTAAAATCACTGGGGCTTAGAGTAGGTATCGGAGGTCTAATTTGTATTCTTAAACGGAACTTTAGGCTTTAGGGTCAGGTCCTAATTAATGTGATTTATACCTAGGGCATTTTCGTAGGTTTAAGTGTCAGTATATTTTGATCTTTAACGAGCTTTTAGGGTAAAACCGTGGGGTCGTAAACAGAGGTAGTACATGTTGAAAGTAGCTAAATCCCTCAAGAAAAATAAAATGATGCTGGTTGTGGATCGGGATGGAGAGCGCATAGATGCGGCTTTAGTCATGCCTGGAGAGGGAATTTCAGAAGAGATTCTAAACAGGGCAGTGACCTTTGGTAGGGGGCCATTACATCTGGTTGTTAGTCAGGATAGAGCTGAAGCTTTCGGGCTTCAATTAATGTCATCCTCTCGTCTTTTTGCGCCAAACCAAGAGGGCGACGCAGATTCTCAGTGTATATCAATTGAGGCACGAGAAGGGGTCAGCACCGGAATTAGTATCTCAGACAGAACTTGCACTATTGGAATTTTATCGGAGAAATCGCCTGACCGTAGAAAAATAGTTAGCCCAGGACACATTGTTCCTTTCATGGCGCGAGACGGTGGAGTTTTGGTTCGTCACTCCTTGAAAGAGGCTGCACTTGATTTGGTAAAGTCTGCGGGTTTTACAGATGCAGCAATCATAATTGAGTGTCTCAATGCTGCCGGTGCTCAGCCATCATCTGAGGACTTATTGGCTCTTCAGTCTGCACTGAATATAGATTCAGTTACCATTGATGAGTTAGTTAGAGAGAGGCTTAGAACCGAGCCACTTGTAACAAGAGAGGCGGAGACTAATATTCCGACAGATTTTGGAGGGGTTTTCAAGGGAATTATTTATAAAACTCCGCTACAAGGTAGAGAGCCTTTGGTCTTAATTAAGGGAGATATTTCTATCGCAGATCCTGTGCTCACTCGGGTCCATGTTGAAAATACCTTTGAGGATATTTTTGGAGGTGGCTTGGCAAATCGAAGAAGTTTGCTCCATGCTAGCATGGAGAGAATTGCAGCCGAAGGAAATGGAATCATCCTTTATCTCCGACGAGGCAGTGGGTATCAGCGGCATGGTAAGATAGATCCGCCACAGAAAAGTGATCGAATTAAAGAGTATGGGCTCGGTGCCCAAGTTTTACTGGATCTAGGCGTTAAAAGAATTAAGTTGTTAACCAATTCTAAACAAAACCTTATTGGACTCAACTCTTTTGGAATTGATATTGTAGATACTGAAATGCTAGCTCCAATGCGACAAATTGAGGGAGCTGCTTTATGAGTAGCGTCGCATTTGCGGATGTTGTTCACCAGACGATTTACTTTTCAAAAGAGATTCCAGCGGAGAGGCTCGTACTTGAATTGGTCGATACTAAATGGTTCCAGCGATTAAGGGATATAGCCCAGACTGGAAATACTAATTTAGTGTACATGTTTTCTGAGCATTCCCGCTTCGGCCACTCTCTTGGGGTAGCATACTTAGCATGCCATCTCATGAGCCGATTAGCTTTAACTGCCCCTGATCAGATAGAGAGGTATAGGGCGGCGGTTGCAGCGGCAGCTCTGCTGCATGATATTGGCCATATTGCGCCTGGTTCTCACACTGCCTACAAGACTTGGTATCCTAACAAACCTGATTGCCACGAGGATATCTCAACGCGAATTATTAAAGAGGATCAAGAACTTCAGTCGATATTAGGCAAATATAATCCTGGTCTAGCTGAAGATGTTTGCAAAATTTTAGAAGAGTCACCTGATGTTCCGGCTTGGACTTGGGAAATAATATCCGGGGGTGGCTGGAACGTAGATCGGGGAAACTGGTGTATAGTTGATAGTGTAATGGCCGGCGTTACCTACGGTCGTTATAATATCCCTGCGCTTCTTGAGTCTATGGTGATCACTGATGATGGTCATTTAGCGCTTCAGGAGAATCGTTTAGATGCGATGGTTCATTTTGCAATTGCGAGACACTCTATGTATCGTCAGATTTATCATCATAGAGTCCTCTTAGCCTCAGAGCATTTAAACACCGCAGTAGTAAATCGTGCCCGAGATTTAGGCGGCAAGCTGGAGATGGGCGACAAGTATGTGCATGAGGTATTAGGTAGCGAGACATCTATGGATCTTAGTCTTGAGACTATCTTTGCTATGCGTGAGCCTTGGTGGCGGTATCATCTGTTTCTGTGGAGCCAACACCGAGATCCCATTCTGAGTGATTTAGCTTCAAGACTACTGAATAGAAGATTATTAAAAACGATCAGAGTGGCCAAGGAAGATAATTTCTCTGATATTTGGCGGCAAGCTGAGCAGTCTGTTACTAAAGCAGGATTCGACCCTGCCTACTATATGGCCGAGATATCTACCTCTGATGTGCATGCTGGAGATGTAACAAGTCCGATGAAGGTTCTTCTTGATAACGGCAGGAAAGAGTCTTTGGCAAAAGTCGAACCTCTCTGGGATCATTTAACTCGTGAAGCCGGGCAATCAGGAAAAAGATGGATAGCTTTACCACAAGAGGCAAAGCTAATCTTAGGTCGAAGCCGGTAATTTATTTTGCTTTAAATATCGCCTGAATCTTTCCTTCAAGTGCATCCGGAGTAAATGGCTTCACCATATACTGGGAAACACCTGCTTGCATGGCAGCCAGAACTTCTTCTTTTTTTGCCTCGGCTGTTACCATGAGAAATGGTAGAGCCTTCAATTTATCGTCAGATCTAACAGCCTTTAAGAGGTCAATCCCTCTCATGTTTGGCATGTTCCAGTCGGAGATTATAAAGTGAAATTCACCGGCTTTGAGTTTGGCCAGCGCTACATCGCCATCTTCAGCTTCTTCGATATTGTTGAAGCCCAATTTTTTTAGAACACCACGAATGATTCGTCTCATGGTTGAAAAATCATCAACCACTAAAATTCTGATGTCTTTTACGTGATCTAACCCTGGC
>CAZWGK010000021.1:0-3030 GCA_964633685.1 uncultured Bdellovibrionales bacterium
AATTATCTCAGCTCCAGAGGGGTTAATTGTTGTAAATCATGTCGAGCTTGAAGATTACTTAGCCTCAGTAATTAGCTCCGAGATGAGTGCGGCTTGCCCTACCGAATTCGCTAAGGCTCAAGCTATTGCAGCCCGCTCCTGGGTTCTTGTTTTTTTAGGGCACAAACACGAAGGCTTGCCGTATACAATCTGTAACGATGATTGTTGCCAGAGATATCAAGGCACCACTCATATGAACGTCTCTACTATTCAGGCAATTCAGGCCTGCAAAGGACAAGTGTTGGTCTCAAAATCTGGCTTGGTTTGCCCAGCTTATTACTCAAAAAGTTGCGGTGGTAGGACAGACACTATCAAAGATATTCTGAACCTGTCTGGGGGTGAGCTAGTTGGAGTATTTGATGGGCCAGGGTCTGCTCCTTTACTCAGTTCGGAATCTGTATTTTCCAACTTTTTGAAAGAGCCGCCTACCTGCTTCTGTTCTGAACAAACTGTCGAACGTGGAAAGCTCGCCACTTATCTCGGCAAAGTTGATGAAGATGGGTCTTATTTTCGGTGGAGATTTGCACTCGCCAAATCGGCCATGATTGAGACTTTTAACCGAGTAAATCCTAACACTCCAATAGCTAGAATTGATGATATCGAATTCGGACGACGGGGTGAATCTGGTCGCCTTTTGGATGCCCAGTTGAAGGTACATAAAGCTAGCGGCGAAATCGCGCACGAAACTCTAAAGAACCAATTTCAAATTAGGCAGATTCTGTATCCATCCTTTTTGTACAGTAGTGCATTCGTAATTGAGTCTCAGACCACAGACACTCTTAATGTTTTTGGTTCCGGCTGGGGGCACGGTGTTGGACTTTGCCAGATAGGTGCGCTCGGTATGGCCCTTCGCGGCGAAAGTGCCACCGCAATACTCACCCACTACTATCCGCGGTATAAACTTGCCCAGTCCTATTAAATTGAGGGTTTAGCGGATGGATTTTAAGTCCTGTATGTCTACCATTCCATCACCCGGGCTCACGGGTTTTCACTTCTCTTTCAATTCACTCCATCTGTTTTAAGTCCCGTGTGCCAACCGAATAGGCACTGTTACGCCGCGACTAAGAAATTATCGAGACATGAGTCTTTGCCCGAGTGAGTTAGCGCGATCTAGGTTTTGGCATCAATGCTTTTAGCGCTAGAGTCTTGCCGAAGCAGAGAATAGAATCGCCAACGCAGAGCTTAAAATGATCATCAGGGGTTGGAATCGTAATATCGTTTCGCACTACGGTTAGAACGGTAATCCCCTTCTCTTTTAGGCTCGCCTGTTCGATGGTCTGGTTAGCGAGCTCAGAGTTTTTGCTAACAGGAATCTCAACTACCTTGAAACCCTTACTAACACTGAGTCTCTCTCTCAAGTCTATATCCGGAAACTCGCACTGCTCTTCAAGGTACTGAATTATCTCACCTGCAATATCAACCCCGGTAGTAGTTTCAATGCCCTCTAAGCCTGGAGAGGCATTCACCTCCATAACTTTCGGCCCATCATTACTCTCTAGGATATCAACACCAGCCACTCGCAATCCCAGAATATGGGCTGCTCTTACAGCTACGCTCTCTATCTCGGCGGGCAGAGATAGCTTCTCGGTAGTTCCGCCACGGTGAACATTGCTCCGGAATTCATTCCCTTGAGCCTTGCGTCGCATGGCTGCTACCACTCGGTCGCCAACTACAAATGCTCGAATGTCACACCCTTTGGCTTCAGCCACAAATTTTTGAATGATCACTTCTTTTTGGGCCAAAGATAATGTCTCAAGAATTGCCTCAGCTGACTTTTCAGTTTCAGCCAACATTACCCCCACGCCCTGAGTACCATGCAGAAGTTTTATTATAATAGGCGCACCACCTAAATGATTGATAGTTGGCATGATATCTTCTTTTTTATGAAGAAATGCCGATGCCGGTATGCCAATATTTCTCCGACTAAGAACTTGGAGAGTTCTTAGTTTATCACGTGCTAAAGAGATTGCATTGGAATGATTCAGCGAAAAGATGCCAATCTGCTCAAACTGTCTTAGCACTGCCAACCCAAAGGGGGAGTCAGAGGCTGCGATTCTCGGAATCAGCGCATCAATTTTGGTAAGAGGCTTCTGTTTGTAGGTTAATCTTGGGTTGTTCTCTTCTACATAAATCGCAAAATAATTTTGGTGAAGGATACGACACTTATGGCCAGCTTTAATGGCCGCTTCTTTGAGCCTTTTAGTGCTGTATAATTTTTGATTTTTTGAAAGTATGCCTATCTTCATTATGGCCGAAGCATGGCAGATAATTAGACCGTAGAGCAATACTTTAAAGGATTAAAATTTTTTTGGATTTCGTACCGCCTGGGGTTATTTGTTTAGAAAAAACCTTGGGGGCAATACGAAAACGAGCCTCACACGGGTTCCCTGACCAATGCTGAGATTTCGATCACCTTCATCGGGAGATTCGAATGCTCTGGGCAAGGCACGTGCATCTCGGTGAGCCAGCTCCGAAGAACATGGAACACCTCACTCCGCAACTTGTCGTTGTAGTTCATCGGCAGGACCAACAAGAGCACGCCCTTGTCTTCTGCCAGCTCCTTCATCGCACAGTGGGAGTTGAGATCGAGATGCTCGATCCAGTGTTTGAATCGACTCTTCAAGTCCAGGCAACCTCTGATGTGCGGGATGGCCGACTCCAGAACATGCCCTTGTACCTGAAACGATCCTCCTGAGAGATTGAGAATTGCCACACCGCCTTCGGTTGGCCCTTTGACTACCGCGAATGATCGACCCCTGACCATTGCGTCCTCCTCTTTGCACCCTTAAACCTCAAATTTTTGAGCCTCCAGCAGCACGGATGCTGGATCCAAACTCAAAAAACCTTGAGACCCAAGCGGTACGACGGAAGGATGCCCCTCGATCGAAACGCCGAGTCGAATAATACTCAGATAATCTTTTAAGGATCTAGACTGACTTAGTCAGCTCTACTTAAGTACTTCGATTCTTCGGTGTTTACAACAACTTTATC
>CAZWGK010000021.1:3040-12597 GCA_964633685.1 uncultured Bdellovibrionales bacterium
TGAAGACCGGTATCTGTTTTCGCTGGTTTAGGCGAGCCGCTAGCTGTAGCGCCCCTTAACTCAGGCTCTGTTTCAGCAATTGTTAAAACTACTGTCTGCGGTAATTTGATGCTTATGGGATTGCCTTGGAAGGTCAGGACTTCAACGCTCATTTGATCTTGAAGGAAGTATTTTCCATCTCCCAAAATCTCAGCATTTATAGTTACTTCTTCATAACTCTCGCTATACATGAAGTGATATCCACCAGTATCGGCATAAAGATAGGTGGCCATTTTTGTTTCAACATCGGCCTCCTCTACATCTTCAGTTGAGCTGAATCTAACCTCGGTTTGAGTTCCGCTAAAGAGGTTCCTTAACTTAGTTTGAACTTTTGCGCGAAGGTTACCAGGAGTGTGGTGATGAAAATCCATTACACGGTGAGGAATCCCGTTATACATAATAACAACGCCGCGACGAATATCGTCTGCTTTCATATGAGCTTCACTCTAAACAATAAAATCTTGAGGCGGTGCAGAGTACACCCTAGAGGGACATTTGGCAAACCAACAGGGAGAAAATTTTTAGGTTTTAATCGGCCTTAACTACCCTTAATTCAACGGCTTTTTGAAGCTCCGCGGTAGGCAGCTTCTCAGCAACCTCCCCAATAAATGCCTGAAGCAGCATCTTTCGGGCAGTCTCTAAGGGTATTCCTCGTGCTCTTAGGTAAAAAAGGGAATCTTCGTCCAATTGACCTACTGTTGCGCCGTGGGTGCATTTAACATCATCCGCCCATATTTTCAGACAAGGTCGGCTCTCAATTTTTGCGGTATCTGATAACAGGATTGCTCTGTTAGACTGAATAGCATCGGTCTTCTGCGCATCTTTCCGCACTATTATAGTGCCGCTAAAAACTCCGCTCGACTTATCACTATAGATGCCCTTGTACATCTCGTCGCTATGACAATTGGGCTTGGCATGATCCAAGATGGTGTGATTATCAACATGTTGGTTCCCACCTATAACAGTCAACCCTTGCAGGTGACACTCAATATGTTCCCCATTCAAAGTCGGTGATATCTCACTGCGAACAGTTTTGCCACCAAAAGTAATGCAGTGAGACCTATAAAAACTTGACTCTGCCATCTTCACTGCAAAGTGTCCGAGATGAGTTGTCCCCTCCCCCTCAAGAATCAACTTTACGTGTTCGCATCTACCATTTTCAGCTACCTCTACCTCGGTTACTGGTACAGAGAGTGCATTGCTTGAGGTAATACCCAGATGGATTTCAGAAACTACGATCGAGGCTTCTTTTCCGACCTTAATTAAAAACCGTGGATATCTCGCACTCTTCTCTTCGCCTGAGTTTATTACTATTAGGTTAATAGGAGTTTCGATTTTTGCTCCGGCGGCGACATCAATTCCAACTGCATCATCAAAGAATAAAGAATTAAGCGCTACAACTGTGTTTTCGTTACTGTTGGCGATTTGACCAAAGGAGGCCACCATTTTCGGATTTGTTTCGCTCATTACTGAGCCGATTGTTAATCCCTTTGGTAGAGAATCCCCTGGCATCTTAGCTATGCCATCAACGATCGTGATGCAGATACCTGCAAGCTCTACGCCGAGCAATTTGGTAATAATTTCTTGATCAACATTAGCTAGCTGAGAGGTTTTAGTGTAATCACAACGGGCAATAGAGCTCAGATCGGTGTACTTCCAATCCTCATTTTTTGTTGATGGGAATCCCAATTTAGAGAAAGACGCAAACGCATCTTGCTTCATTTTCTGAATTGAGGTTTTTCCTTGGCTTCCCTCTAGGGTATTCGAGGCTTTAAAGCCTTCGTCTATCCAAGTTTTGTTGTGAGGAATCACACCAGTCGTCATATCAAATCTCTCAAATAATTAAGCCCGAGCCTCGTTTTCTTTGAAGATAGCGTAGCCTTGCTTCTCTAGTTCTAGAGCTAACTCCTTGCCGCCGGACTTTACGATTTTTCCGTCTACAAGTACGTGGACAAAATCAGGCACTATATAATTGAGCAATCTTTGGTAGTGAGTAATCACTAAGAATGACTTAGTTGGATCTTCTTTCTTCAGAGTGTTTACACCGTGAGATACGATCTGGAGCGCATCAATATCTAAGCCGGAATCAGTCTCATCAAGAAGGCAGAGTTTTGGATTTAACAGCGCCATCTGAAAAATCTCATTTCTCTTCTTTTCTCCACCTGAGAAACCTTCGTTTACAGAGCGCTTTAATAAACTCTCATCTAACTGGAGCAATTTAGCCTTCTCTTTCACGAGTTCATCAAACTCTCTCAATTTTAAAGCTGGTTGACCGCGATGTTCTCTGACAGCATTCAGGGCTGTTCTTAGGAAATAAGAGCCCACTACGCCGGGCAACTCCACTGGGTATTGAAAAGCTAGAAATACACCCTCTTGAGCTCGCTCTTCGGGATCCATCTCTAATAGATCTTTGCCCATATAAGACACTGAACCACCAGTAATCTCGTAGCCCTCGCGTCCACTCAAGACGTTAGCAAGAGTGCTTTTGCCCGACCCATTAGGTCCCATGATGGCATGGACCTCACCTGGGTTGATGGTAAGGTTAAATCCTTTGAGAATATCTTTACTCTCAACTTTTGCATGAAGGTTTTTAATTTCAAGTAATGACATACTATCCTCTTAAAAAATTTTTCTTTATCCGACGCTTCCCTCTAGGCTCACTGCAAGTAACTGGCGAGCTTCGACTGCGAACTCCATCGGTAATTCTTTAAAGATCTCTTTGCAGAACCCGTGAACTAGCATAGATACCGCATCCTCTGTTGGGATACCCCTTTGGTTGCAGTAAAAAATCTGATCTTCTCCAATCTTTGAAGTCGATGCCTCATGCTCTACTTTGCCAGTTGGATTCATTACTTCGATATACGGGAATGTGTGCGCGCCGCACTTATCCCCTATCAACATTGAATCACATTGCGAAAAGTTTCTGGCTCCATCAGCACTCTTCATCATTTTTACCATGCCGCGGTAAGCATTCTGCCCTTCACCGGCTGAGATACCCTTAGAGACGATTGTACTCTTAGTATTCTTACCGATGTGAATCATCTTGGTGCCCGTATCTGCCTGCTGGCGATTATTTGTCAGAGCAACAGAATAGAATTCACCTACGGAGTTGTCTCCTTTTAATATACAACTTGGATACTTCCAGGTTATGGCCGAACCAGTCTCAACCTGGGTCCAGGAGATTTTAGCGTCACGCTCGGCACAGATTCCTCGTTTGGTTACGAAGTTGTAGATGCCGCCTTTACCCTCCTTATCTCCAGGATACCAGTTTTGAATTGTCGAATATTTAATATGAGCTCCCTCTAACGCAACAAGTTCTACAACGGCAGCGTGTAGTTGGTTCTCATCTCTCATGGGGGCAGTGCAACCTTCCATATAACTTACATAGCTACCTTTATCAGCGATGATAAGGGTTCGCTCGAATTGCCCTGTATTCTGGGCATTAATTCTGAAGTAAGTCGACAATTCTAACGGGCATCTAACGCCTGGCGGAATGTAAACAAAGGATCCGTCTGTAAACACAGCCGAGTTTAATGTCGCAAAGAAATTGTCGGTATAAGGTACAACTGATCCTAGATACTTTTTGATTAGATCTGGATGATTCTTTACCGCCTCAGAGAAAGAGCAGAAAATAATACCGTGCTCCTCTAATTGCTTCTTATAAGTAGTGACAACTGAGACGCTATCAAACACAGCATCCACGGCCACTCCAGCCAAAGCCTTTTGCTCATTGAGAGGAATGCCTAGTTTTTCATAGGTCTTAAGTAGCTCTGGATCCACTTCCTCAAGGCTCTTTTTAGACTCCTTCTTTTTCGGAGCGGAGTAATAAATCGTGCTCTGATAATCAATCGGGGGATAGTTAAGGAACGCCCAATCAGGCTCCTCCATCTCTAACCATTTCTTGTAGGCCTTTAGACGCCAATCCAGTAGCCATTCAGGCTCCTCTTTTTTGGCGGAAATAAATCGAATGATATCCTCGTTGAGACCCGGAGGAGCCGAGTCAGCTTCGATATTCGAGACGAAGCCGTACTTGTATTGCTGGTTGGTAAACTTGTCCAATATGGCAGTATCTGAGCTCATTTTGTACCTTCACCATGTCCTAGTTAGCATCTAACTAGCTGTTAAAATTAGAAGTTCTTTATACTTGAGTTTTTTAGTATAGTATAGCAATACTGTCTTAAACGCAAATAGCGGTCTGGGTAGCCTGAAAAGTAGAATTCTGACCTTCCGGTGGCTACTTATACCGAGACTGCTAACAAAGGAAGTTCATGAGAATCACAAGATGGGGCGAGTACGGAATCCAGTGCGCTAGCTTTATAGCCTCTCGGGAGCAGAGCTCTAACCCATTGGTTAACGCCCAAGAACTTTCAGACTCTTTAAAAATTCCGATAGATTACACCCGTCAAATACTTCAGAGGCTAAAAAATGGGGGCGTTATAAAGACTTTAAGGGGACCACAGGGGGGTTATCTTCTGTCCAAAAAACCTATTGAGATTACTCTGTCTGATATTTTAAGGGCTGCCGAAGGGGATACCTTTGAGATCATATGCAGCTCGGACCCAATAGGATTAGAAAAATGCTCGCCAGAAGGTCAATGCGCCATGAGGCCTATTTGGCACAAGCTACACGATCATATTGAGACGTTTTTAAAATCCCACACATTGCAGAGCCTGGTTGACTCTGAAGCCGAGCTTGCCAGACTTGCCGATATGCCGATAAAGATCGGCCAGCACGGGTGAGGTTAAACCCCGCCTTCTTTGCCAAGCACCACCATAGTTTCAAAATGCTCCGTCTGGGGAAACATGTCGAATATTTCGACGGACCGAATTTCGTATCCGTTAAGTAATTTTAGATCGGCGATAAGGGTTTCGTAATTACAACTAGAGTAGATAATTTTTTGAGGGTTGATGGCATTAATCTCTCTGCAAATTGATTCACCAAGACCTCTGCGAGGAGGATTTACTAAGATAACATCAGGGCTACGTCCACCCCCACTAAGCTCTATTGTTTTTCTGAAGTTGGTGGCGTCTCCAACAACATAATTACAATTTAAAATTCCGTTAAGATTTGCCGAATAAATTGCATCATTAATGGACGATTCTGAAAGCTCTATTCCTAAGGAGCGCTCTACTGACTGTGCTGCAAAAATAGAAAAGCAGCCTGTTCCGCAGAAGAGATCTAATAAGAAAATCCCAGGAGTTTTTGCAATCTCTTGGGCCGCTCGTTGGTATAACGACTCAGCACACTGGCTTGATACTTGGGAAAAACTTTTTGGAGAAATGCCAATGTGAATATTTTTGTGATTGAGCCCCTGTATGGTTTCGTGGATCCGAGTTGCATCAGTTAAGATGTATTCTTCCTCCCCTTCAAGAATAGCCGCTGGCTTAGGTTGCACATTAAGAGTAACAACTTTTATGCTAGGATTAATTTCTTGTAGGTGGCTCGCCGCATTTTTAACTCTCTTTTCAAGACTCCGAGAACGGAGAATAAATCGAACCATTATCTCTTTTGTTTCTGAGCCTACTCTAACGATGATTGCTTTTAGTTCCCCTTGCCGCGTTTTAATGTCGTATGGGGTAAGTTTATATTTTGAAATTGTTTCCTTTAAAATTGGAGCAAGAGCTACTATCTCAGGAGCATGTAGGGGGCAAAGCGGAAGATCTAAAACATTCTGAGAATTGTCAGCCATGCCCAGGAGCGGCGCCTCAATTGTTCCAGCCACCACAAACTTGGCGCGGTTACGGTAATTAAATGAGTTCTGGGCTTGAAAGCCTACTGAGATCTTTGGATGAATCAACTTTGCAGCAACCAGAGCCGCCTCTAAGGTTGAGAGCTTATTTTCTAATTGAACTTTATAGGGCAGCTCAATCCGAGTGCATGATTTACACTGACCTAAATTAAAGTAATTACACAGGGTAGCATGAGTACTCATCGCAATAGTTATACCTGGTTCTCCTCTCTCGGGCGATACGGAGACAAGGGTAATTGAAAGTTAATTATTGCTGATATAATCTTTTCTAATTGTCGCTGCCGCCCTAGCTCAGTTGGTAGAGCACCGCTTTCGTAAAGCGGGGGTCGTGGGTTCGAGTCCCATGGGCGGCTCCAGGAAGATAATCCCTAAAACAGCGGCGTTGGATCCACTAAAGAATAAATTATATGTCCCTCTACTCCACCCAAGGCAATTCCTGGGTCAGTGCCGATTACGTTGCCTCCTTTTCCACCAGACCCGCCACATCCGCCACCGCCGTGACCACCAGAGCGAGGTAGGCTACTAAGTGAAGACCCGCTAGTAAGACCACCATCTCCACCTGCTACTGATAACGTAGCGCCTGTTGTGTTAACGGCCGGAGCGAGCAAGTGAATAATTCCGCCGCCACCACCGCCGCCTGGTCCAGTGCTAATTGTAGAGTCGCCTCCGCCAGCGCCGTCTGCCAGGATAAAGCTACCAGCAGAGCTTACAGCAGAAGTTCGGGACCCAAGTATGATAACTCCGCCAGCACCCCCGCCAGTTCCCAAAGATCCGCCTTGGCCTGGCGCTGAGATGAGCCCGTTATTGGTGATTGCGCCATCGCACAAAACAACGAGACTACCGCCTCCGCTGCCACCTGACGAAGAACCACCTGCACCGCCGCCGCCCGCAAATGGGCCTGGATATCTTATAAGGCTGGATTGATATTCTGAAAGTCCGATTCCTTCGTAACCACCAACGCGAACATTAGTAGTGTCACCCGATTCTCCGCTTGCTGCGGCTCTTACTGAGACTCCTGGATGAGGAGGAGTATAGCTCGGGAAGAGAGTTGTTGTGTCGAGACTTACATTCCTGCCACCGATTGCTCCATTCTGAATCAATATGGAGCCGTTATTTGTAAAAGTTCCGGTACACCGAATTACAGTGCCGCTCGGCACCGTCCAGACAGTACCGGCATTGATTACAACATCGGTGTAGGTAGCGGTCGGATCGGATAATGTCTCTGGACCGGAAATAGTTTTAGCGCCTGCCGAGCCATCTCCGTACACACCAGATAATATAGAGGTTTTAATCTCGCCGATTTTGCAGTTGTTGATTCTCTTGACTCTTGATAGGGCTGTGACAACCTTGCCGTTCTTTGCAGTATTGACAGCGCGGAGGCAGGTGACGTCTGCGGTGGCTGGAATTGGTGTTAAAATCAACAACGGCCATATTGCTGAGATTATCAGCATAATAAAAGATGAGCGAAGTTTCATATCGCAAGCTCCTAGGGATGATTCGCGGAGCATAACACACCAATAAATCATAACAAACAATAGTAATATCAATCGCTTGATAGCGTTAGTTGTTCGCTGAAGAAAATGGCTTTAATCGCCTCTCCCACTCCTCGGCTAGCTTATTGAAATGTCGAGCCCGTAAATAGGACCTTTCGCTGTCCTCAAATAGCCAAATGCCCCAATCTTCTCCCAAGTTGATTAATTCAAAAAATCACCACTTTCAGGTCACTCCCGACACGCGAACTCTAATAACACTAGCGAAGCAGGCCTCTTTTAACTAAACAAGTGGGGAGTTGCATGATGAATACCAGCTCAGGGGTCACGATTGAATCCCCGGTTACAGATCCTGGCATAGCGCCTTTGCCAGCGCCTGTAAAAATTCCTGACTATTGGCCTCTGGAGGACCCTGCCGTTACTCCAGAGACCTCACCAGTGACTCAACCAGTTACTGAACCAAATCCTTTTACTGAGCCATCTTGGGCAGAGCCAGGCCAAGAGCCAGGGCCCAAAGGTTAAAATATTAATAATTTGGGGGACCATGTCAGACTTATCTAACGAACGTGTAGATAGAATTATGGAGGGAGAGACCCCTCTGCCATTAGCGCCGTACTCTCTAATCAAACTTCTCGAGGCAGGCGCTCATTATACAGAAGTGCACCTCTCTGCCAATGTAGTTAGTAATCCAAGGTCGTTTTCAACTGCCATAAAAAAGCTAGACGATCTTCAAGCAATAATCGGGAATCCTCGATTAGAGGAGTTTGCGGCACAACTAGTCAGAGATCATTTTGGTTTAAAGGAGTCGGACCTCATAATCGAAGCAGAGTTAATTTCGCATCACAATTTGCCACCACCTATTAATCCGGAAAAGCCGAGCACCACCATAGGCCCTGACTTACTCCCAGAGTTAAACAAGCGGCTGTTTATTAACGCAATAATTCAAGGAGCTGGACACGGGGTTCAATATCGATTTCTTTATGAAGATAAGAAGTGTGATGAGCTGGATCCTGAGCTTAGATCCATAAGTAAATCGTTAATGGCTTTGGCTGATACTGCCGTGTGGACCCAAGATGAGCGAGGGTTCGATCATTCCAAAATGAGACCCGCTGGCATAGTACAGTTAGATTTCTCTACTAAGCCCATAACCATAAGGGCCAAGGCCGTACACTTTCCAGTCCTGATACATGAGATCAGCAAAGGGGTGGTAGAGGTGCTGGCCTTATCGGGTCTACCTAAAGATGAACTGACAAGAAAATCAGTTTTAGTGCATGCAGATCAGCCAGAAAAAGAGGCCTGGGGAATTGCTATAGGTTCAGAGCTCTGGAGAAGGCTGAGCAAAACGTTGCCGTACAATGCAACGCCACGTGAAAGAGCCTGTTTGTTGAAACAATTTTTTGAATTACGACCAGAGCAATTTATCGCTGAGATTGAAAAATTAGCTGATTAAAAGATTATTAAGTGGAGAATTAAATGACTTTGGACGTTTCCAACAGGATTGGTGATTGGTTGAGGGAGGACAAGAATTTTTTTAACCTCACACTCACGGAGATATGCGATAGAGATCAACATACTCTCTTAACAGCGACGATCTCCAGCGTAGTCAACATAATGGATTGGATGGCTGGGGCTTCTGAAACGGGGAGGGCTGTAGCTCAGTTTGCCAGGGAGTCTGGTAAGGACAGCCAATACACCCTACCCGCCCTGACAGAGGCGATGAAGCTATCAACAGATAAAGTCACCCCAGAGTTGATTAAGGAGCTAGGCAGTGCGGTCGTAGAGGTCGCCTGGGAGTCTGGTCGTGAGAGCGAATACACCCTCCCCGCCCTGACAGAGGCGTTGAAGCTATCAAAAGATAAAGTCACCCCGGATTTGATTACGAAGCTAGGCAGTGCAGTCTCTGAGTTTGCCGCAAACTCTGGCGAGGACAGCTACATCACCCTCCCCGCCCTGACAAAGGCGATGAAGAACATCCAGTTATTAAAAGGAGAAAAGCTAGATACCAAAGAGATGGTAGCTATATGCGAGGTCGCCGCGAAGTCTGGTTATTTCCCCAAATACACCCTCTCCGCCCTGACAGAGGCGTTGGAGCGCACGCAGTCACTAAAAGGAGAGAAGCTAGATACCAAAGAGATGGTAGCTATATGCGATGTCGCCGCGAAGTCTTATGGGTACAGCAAATCCACCCTCCCCGCCCTGACAGAGGCGATGAAGCTATCAACAGATAAAGTCACCCCAGAGTTGATTAAGGAGCTAGGCAGTGCGGTCGTAGAGGTCGC
>CAZWGK010000021.1:12697-19293 GCA_964633685.1 uncultured Bdellovibrionales bacterium
AGATGTCGCCGCGAAGTCTGGTCAGCACAGCAAATACACCCTCCCCGCCCTGACAAAAGGTCTTCAGTTAACTAAACAACCAGTCACGCTTCGGCTCATTCAGGATATGGGAGACCTGGTAGTCCTAATATCTAAATCCAATAAGGACCAAGAGATAGTATTAAGCCAAACAAAAAAGATTCTATCTTCTTACAGAGGCCTGATTGATGAAGAAGCTCTATCTTTAATTAGCGAAGGGGCTCAGTTAATCACACCCGATAGCTTATCTAATATTATGGCCATAGAGGCGCGCCATGGCATACCGTTTGAGTCTGTATCTCAACTAAAAGAATTAGTTTCTACAATAAAGGAATGTCACAACCCTACCTTTTTAGACGAAGCACACAAACAAAAGCTGCAGAGCACTCTTTCAAAAGAATCAATTGCGGTAATAGAGCACCAAGTAACTATCAACGACCTACGCCGCCTGGTATTCAGTCAATATAATAGATACGGCCGCAACGACTTTGCAGAGCGAATCCAAAACTGGGGGGATAAGAACTTACCTCCAGCGCTGGAGGTGAACTCTGATAGAGAGTTTGAGATAAGAGCCAAGGCAGGTGCACCGACGTTGAGGGTAATTCCTGGCAAGGAACTTAACCAGAAATTATTTGAGGCGGTGAGTGAAAAGGTAACAGCAGAGCCGAAACAATTAGAGGACAGACTCAAGAGTTTATACGCATTGGCAGGACTACCTTCACCAGAGAAGCTGCCAGATGTGTCAACCCAAGGCGGCAAGAAAGAGATATTTCTTCTGCTAAAAACCATGCCACAAGAAAAGCTTCGCTCGGGATTGAATGCGATTAAGCCAGCGTTGCCAGTGTTGTGTGATTCCAAAATTAGGCAGTCGAGTTTTGGAGAGGTCAGCACCCCTAATATAAAAGAGATCCATGACTTTTATGGGTCAGTAATTACAGCGTATGAACACATTGATGATGTTCTCTCTAGAGAGGGCATTAAGTTAACCAAAGATGTAAAGCAGGTGGTGTTTGATAACTTCACTAAGCCAATCAAAGAAGAGCTTGATAAGTTCAGGTTTAGCGGGGCTAAAGAGACTCGGACTGTAAAACTCATCGGCACAAAAAATATCTATGACACTTTTTATGATGCGATTGGTGAGTCGTGTCTGGGGAATAAAGATCTAGAACGCAGTGACTTCCAGCCTATAAGATTAGTAGATCCTGATTCTGGAGATCACTATGGGGTGGTGTACGCGGTAAAATCAAAGATAAACGGCACACCTTCGTTAGTGCTCTTCGGTGTTGAGATAAGGCGGGAGTACGCATATTCCATCAGCCAGAGTGAGCTAATGCCGAAGTTAATAGAGCAGCTTGGGTTAGTGGCAAAAGAGAATGGACTCAGAGAGGTCTGGACTACAACTGATTCAACCAGACTAGCTCAGTATGATGTCACAAGAAATGCTGTCATGGCTTTGAGTAAGGGGTCGGTCAGAACTAGAGGAGGTATTCAATTCCCGTCCCATTATGATCCAGCTACTAACTTTGCGAAGTTGTGGGGATAAAGCTCAAATTAAGTCGGGAGGGAATGCATAACCCTCTCCCACTCCCCGGCTAGCCTATCTCTATCCTCAGGATGTGCGATTTTAATCAGCGATTGAGCCCGTTCACCGAGTGTTTTTCCAAAAAGATCGGCGATACCATACTCGGTTACCACATAGTGCACGTGTGCTCTAGTTGTTACTACTCCGGCCCCATGATTAAGCTCGGCTACTAATCTAGAGCGCCCATTTTTTGATCTACTGGTAATTGCAATTATTGGCTTTCCATCCTCAGACAAAGAAGCCCCACGAATAAAATCCATCTGACCACCCACTCCAGAGATCACCCGATGTCCAACTGAGTCTGCACAGATCTGGCCAGTCAAATCAATTTCTACTGCCGAATTAATTGCAGTTACTTTTGGATTGCGCGCAATGACTGTTGGGCTATTGACGTACGCGATATCCAGTTGCGCTACCGATGGATTATCATCAATGTAGTCGTAGAGCCGTCGTGATCCTATAACAAATCCAGAGACCGATTTTCCGATATGTTTTAATTTTTTTGTATTATCGATGGCGCCACACTCGAGCAATTCAAGTGCGCCATCCGACCACATCTCGGTGTGAAGACCGAGATTTTTGTGATTTTTAAGGGACTTTAGCACAGCATCTGGCACAGCTCCGATACCGGCTTGCAGAGTGGCTCCGTCTTCAATCAACTCAGCAACATTTCTGCCGATCTGTATCTCCTCTGGGGTTAACTCTGTGGGCTTGGCTTCGTAAATTGGGGCATCAGTTTTCACCATCGCTGTAATCTTTGATATATGAACTAATCCATCGCCCAAAACGCGCGGCATGTTCTCGTTCACCTGCGCAATCACAATAGGTGCTGAATCAACCGCGGCTCTTGCCACATCAACACTGGTACCAAGACTCACAAAGCCATGAGCATCTGGAGGGGAAACATGGATAAGAGCTACATCAAGGGGCCGCTTTTTGGCTCGGAAAAGTTGCGGAATCTCTGAAAGAAAACACGGCAAGTAATCTATCGAGCTATAGTCGATTGATTTTCTGACATTTTCTCCAACAAATAAATTAGCCACTCTTGCTCGAGCTCTGTACTCTGGCTTCAGATAGAAAGGGCTGCCCATGGTATGAAGATGTATAAACTCAAGCCCAGAGATAGCTGGATTTGATTCCAGATGATTCTCTAACGCCTCTAAAAGAAAAGATGGCGTGGCCGCAGCACCGTGCACAAAAATTCTTTGATTAGATTTTATTTTGGATAGGGCTTCTTCGGGGGAGACAAATTTATTCATACGCCAGGCAATTATGCCAATTACAATAATAATAAAATAGTTTAGCCGTCAATTTTTAGAAAACGGTTCTGATATTTTTAGTTCGGTCTTTTAATTAGGATTGGAGGCATAAATAATTTGGCTATTAAACCTCCAGATAATTTTTGTTGGCCCTCCACAGAGCTCATTCGCTGCATAGCATTAGCCTGGAGAATCGGATGGGAATCGCGAATTGCTGATATAAGCACATCAGCCACATCCTCTTCTTTAGGAAAGTGTTTTCTATAATCGTCCAAAGATAATAGAGCTTTTTGTACTCTCTTGATCATCGTAGGCACAGAGCCCTCTCTCTCTTGAAGTGTTTTTATCTGTTGAAAGAAATTATCTACGAATTCCGATTGTGTCTGAGTAGCGAATAAAGTATCCAACATCACATTTGCAAATTTACCTAACTCTTCATCAGTAGGTGGGGTCAGCATCATGCCACCAAAATCATAATGATGAATTGTGTTGCCCTCTATTTTGACGTTTCCACCATGTCTATCATCGTCAAAAGGCAGCCCTTTTACGATATTTGAAATTTCGAAGGTTGCAATAGCTTTTGCGATAGCTTTTGTCTCATCTGATTGCGGAAGGTCAGAGAAATGGCTTCCCTCTACTTTTTCCATTAAGCGAAAACTCTGTCCGACGCTATCGACGCTAGGCACATGAAAATTAAAAGTGTACCCATCAACAGTGACCGACGAGCCATTATAAATATTTCGTGCAATATCAATCTGCTCTTTTGATAAGATTGGATTACTCTCAACTTTAGAGAGCTCTTTAGCCTGATCAATTAGTTCATCCAAAGTATGAAAAGCCTGGTGATTATGCCCAAGGTCTACCGCCATGGCACTCATAAGTCCAAATCCATTCTCAGCTCTCGTTAGGGCGTGCTTTCGTAATAATGCGATCACCTTCTGGGAATCATCTGTCATTGTTACTGACGCTACGACATAAAATGAGCCACACCCGAGAACCTCATCTACACGGGCAATATTCTCTTTGATTTTATCAGGCACGCTCTCATCAATTGTCGCCCACAATGCCCACCTGGTGGGCTCGTCAGCCATGGTTTTCAGCCGTTTTAGGTCAGAGCGGATCTCTGAGGGCGTAGCCGGATGACTTTCTGCAGCCTGTCCTGCCTTTGTCTCAGCAGGCCCCATCGTCTCTAAGAACGAAGCTAATGCATAACCTACTCCGACCGATGAATTGTTAGACTTTTCAGCAGCAACCATTAACGCAGCAATAGAGAGATGCTTTGAATATTCGGGGACATTCTTGATATATGAACGAACAAACTCCTGGGCTTGACGACCGTAACTGACTTTAGATGGGAATGTCTGCTCTAGGGCCACCTTGAAAATCTTCTCCTCTTCTTGAGGACTAGTCTCCTCTGCTGGCAAAAATAATTCTCTTGCTATAACTGTGCGCACTTCGAAGGGAGCTGCCCAAAAATTGCGATGGAACTGTTTTGCTGCCTCTTCTTTGAATGCATCCTGATACCTTTCCCACAGCTCTGCATCAAATGCAGTTGATAATACAGCCGCACCAAATGTATTTCTTGAAGAAGAATCGGCTTCGGGGAATAGAGAGACAAACTCCCGAATCGTGTTTTGAGTCAATTGGCTGGTCAAGAATTTTAGAATACAGTCTCGTGTATCCGGTTCACGACGGGTTAGGTACAAAACTTCCTCAATTCCAATTCCCTGCATCTGAGAATTTTCAAGAGATTGACGAGATATATTAGGCCTACTGCTATCAAGAATCTGAGTAGCGGCCCGTTGAGTATTGAGTCGCTTACCCAGCATATTTAACAACTCCTCCTTAAGTGCTGGGTCAACACGACCTATTGTCGAAATAGTGTGTCTTAAAGACTGATTAAACTGTTCGCTCCCATCGTCTAATCCAATATTATTTCGAACAGCATCTCCCCAACTACTTATGCAGCGCTGCCTTACTATTGGATCCACTATTCGATGACCCTGTAGGATCGAACAGTAAATCTTCTCTGCTTCAGAACTTTCGGCATTCCGCTCAGCATTGCTTATAACTTTATCAAGCATCGAATAAATATTACGTGGAGGAATCAGAGCGCTCTCATGAAGCACTTTCCAGGTTTTTACAGCCGTCTCACCATTAACTGGCAACTCAGGAAGTTTTTTGAGATATCTCTCTCTTATACGATCAGCAAGCGCAGGGTCGTATGCTATTACCCAATCAGGCTCTACTTCACATAATCTTAGAAGGTCATGGGCGGAGGGTAGTTTTTTTGGTGTAAGTGCCAGCTCTCTAAATTCAGCTTCTAGAATTGAAAACTGTTCAGTCGACGACATTTTATTTGTAGGGTTGGCTCGCATTTCAGCATGCTTGGCAAAAAGCCCCTCAAATGAATTGCTCGGCGCTACAAATTCCGGGAAGTCCTCTTTTAGTATACCTCGAATGACTTGTAGCCTTGCTTTTGAGCATATCTCTACGCCGCCCTTCTGATTCGATAAATTCGGCTGTAATAACAACGCCACCTTCTCTGAGGCAGAAACAATATCATTAGGTAAACTCAAAAGAAGTTTTGCCATCGGCAAATTGATTAGTGCAAGCTCTTCTGATTCCCAAACAGTGGAATCCTGTTCTTGTGGAAGATCTCGAATACGGGATTCGATAGCATAATGAAATGGATTGGTTTTATTGTCTTTCTCAACACTTAAGAGCTGCCTCAAAATTTCTCGTTTTTCAGGATGATTGCCTTCTAGATATGTCTTTGCCTGAGTAGCGACTCTAGACTGAAGCTCTGGATACCTTGAGATAGATAGAGAGTTTAACTCACAAAATAGGACCGGATTTTTATCCAGATTTTTTAGTCCAAGTAAATATTTTGGACCAGCACCGTTTTGATTAAATATCTCTTTTAACAAATAGCTTGCTTCATGCAGTATTGAAATATCCTTTGGGGATGCACTATGCGGATCCAAATTAGCAAAGAGAGTCTCTATTAGGTCCGGCAATCTGGACGCTCTTAATGAAGCAAGCTCTCTCGATATTGAACTTGAAACAGGCCCAAAATTTGAAATAGCTCCGCTACGACTGATTTCAACATCAGATACACGGATTATTTCTCCTTGTTTAGTGCGGCCCGCAATATCGGGCATTTTTTTTAATTCCCCTTTAACCACCTCAAGATAACAATTTAAGTTCATTGAATTATACAATCTTGTATCGTTCACCCCCATAGATATGAGCGCTCTAACAACCGGGTCTCTCTTCATTGATCCTAATGATTCAATGGCAGCATAATGAGGTTGCCAAGTCACAGTGCTGTCATATTTTAAAGCGAGTGAAAATTTAGGCAGAGCTACTGAATTAAAAAATCTACTGCCTACTAAAGGTTCAGCGGCAAAAGCTTTTAAAAGAGCATTTGCCTTCTCAAAAATTTCGACTTTATTGTTTGCATCAATAAACTCCTGAAATGGTTTCTCTAAATTTTTAAACCGGCCTAAAGGAAGTGATTTGGGAGTAGAAGCACCTAACAGTGCATTAGACAAACCCTCATAGATTAATCTTCCCGAGTCTATACCCAGTGGCTTTTCATGGACAGAATTTGAATACGTACCCTCAACTAATTCAATTGCCTGATTAGCAATAGCATCAACTATATCTAAATCCTCTTTAGAGGCCCTGACTAGATTCAGACCATTTACAGCCTTAACAATATCTTTGATGGA
>CAZWGK010000022.1:0-15484 GCA_964633685.1 uncultured Bdellovibrionales bacterium
TAGTTTGTACACTCAAGCAACTCTTGGAGCATTTCTTGAATCACCGTCGAGACGTGATTGTGCGACGAACAAATTTTGATCTCAGAAAAGCCCTCGAAAGAATGCATATCTTAGAGGGATTTAAGATTGCGCTTCTGAATCTTGATGAAGTAATTGCCCTAATTCGCAAGTCTCAGACCCCTAAAGAGGCCAAAGATGGATTGGTAGCGAAATACAAGCTCTCAGAGATTCAGGCTCAGGCCATATTGGATCTCAAGCTTCAAAAGTTAACTGGAATGGAGCGGTTAGCTATAGAGCAGGAGCATGAAGCTCTAGCGAAAGAGATTGAGCGACTAAGAGCGATTCTTGCAGACAGTAAGAAAGTTGATGCGATCATTGCTGATCAGTTGGCATTAATTAAGAGCGATTACTCCGATAAACGCAGAACCGAAATTGTTGGTGAGAGTATCGAAGTTGAGGCAACAGATCTTATTGCCGATGATGAGATGGTGGTAAGCGTAAGCCACGGTGGCTACATTAAGAGAACTCCTATTACCCAATTTAGGTCTCAGAAGCGTGGTGGTAAGGGTATAATTGGGGCCGTTACTAAGGACGAGGATTTTACAGAGCACCTATTTATAGCTTCGAATCTGTCTAATCTGCTCTGTTTCACATCTATTGGTCGAATGCACATGTTAAAGGTTTATCAGTTGCCTGAGGCTAATCGAACAGCTAGAGGACGAGCTTTGGTAAACCTCCTTAACTTACAACAAGGTGAGGTTTTAACAGCGATAGTTCCAGTGAAAGAGTTCTCAGAAAACAAATTTGTTTTCATGGCTACCAAGCAAGGAACAATCAAGAGGGTTAGTCTGCCTGATTTTAGTCGTCCACGAAGAGGCGGTATCTTTGCGATCACTCTTGATGAGGGAGATTCATTGATTGGAGTCAGAATAACTGACGGTACGAATGATATTATTTTAGCTACCGCAAGCGGCATGGCAATTCGATTTGCTGAGGAAGATGCTCGGGTAATGGGACGTAACGCTAAGGGCGTAATAGGTATTCGTCTTGAGATGAATGATTCGGTTGTTAGTATGACAGCTACAGCGGCTGATGGCTCTGCGTCTTCAGGCGAATCATCAGAGACGCTAATGACTGTATGCGAGAAGGGATTTGGTAAACGGACATCAGTAACTGAATATCGGGCTCAATCTAGAGGTGGTAAAGGATTGATTGATATTCAAACCGAGGGAAGAAACGGACCAGTAGTTAGTGCCCATTCAATTAACAACGATGGTCAGGCCATGATTATCACTTCAGCTGGAAAGATCATTCGCATCAATGCCACTGATATCTCTGTGATCGGTCGTAATACCAAAGGCGTTAAGCTAATCGATCTTGATGAGGGTGAAGTGGTTTCAGCAGTAGCGCCTATTGCAGAGAAGTATGGTGATACTGAGGAAGGCGGAGAGTAATTAAGTGAAAAAAGTTGGCGTTATTGGATTAGGACATTGGGGAACTGCACTCGCTGAGCATTTGGCCAGGGCGGGACACGATGTCTTAGGTTGGGATAAAGAGTCAGCTGTAGTAGCAGGAATAAATTCCAGCCATCTGAATCCAATGGCTCTGCCCGATGTGGAGCTGTCTTCTGGGTTCTCTGCTACACACGATATTAACGAAGCTGCCTCGCGCCCTTTTGTTGTTTTAGTGGTCTCCTCTTCAGCCATGACAATAGTCATGAATCAACTAAAGATGGCTCCTGATTCTGTGCTTATTAGTGCTATAAAAGGTCTAGATTCCGATACTTTAGAGACCCCTATTCAGGCCGCCTCTAGAATAATGCCGCCAAACATAAACTTGGCCTGTTTATCTGGTCCGAGCTTCGCCAAAGATGTGATTGCAGATAAACCGTGTAGCGTTGTGGCTGCCAGTAAAGATGAGAAAGTAGCTCGATCTGTAGCTGAACTTTTTACAGCTAGAAATTTTAGAGTTTATACATCGACAGATACCTTGGGAGTCGAGTTAGGTGGCGTCTTGAAAAATGTGATTGCTTTAGCAGCTGGCGCAGCCGACGGCCTCGAGTTGGGAGATTCAGCTCGTATGGCTGTTATGACACGAGGCCTTCATGAGATTACTAGACTTGCTGTAGCCATGGGAGCTAAGGAGAGAACTCTCTCTGGTCTCTCTGGTATGGGTGACCTCATGATGACTGCGAGTTCCACATTGAGTCGAAACCGCACTGTTGGATTCCGCTTAGGGCAAGGTGAAAGATTAGAGAGTATTCTCAACAATCTTGGCTCGGTAGCTGAGGGCGTTCGGACTGCTGAAATAGTAGAGCGCCTTTCGCACAAATACGGTGTTGAAATGCCAATCTCTGAGCGCGTTTTAAAGCTAATTAGGGGCGTAATGACCCCAGAGGAGCTTCTCAGGGATCTCCTCTCACGTCCAATTAAGTCTGAGTTTTAGGGTAAATATAAAGACTTACAGGAAATGCCTGCCTCCTGGAGGGTCAAAACTTGCCTTTATTCAAAAAAATAACTATAACTTTCGCCTTGTTAACGCATAAGGAGATCGGTATTACCGATAAGTTTTATGAAGCGCACGTATCAACCAAGTAAGAAAAGAAGAAAGACTGCTCACGGATTTCGCAAAAGAATGGCGACGAAAGGTGGACGTAAAGTTCTAAATCGACGTCGTGCTCGTGGTCGTAAGAGCATGGGTGTTAAAACCCATCGTAAGGGTCATTATAAATAACCCTAATCGTCGTTAAGGCGATTGTGACTTCCTTCACTACTGCCCTTCCCTACCCAGCATCTGCTCGCATTAAAAGGCGAGAAGAGTTTGTTGGTCTACAGGAGAAGGGCAGTAAAGTTTCTGCCAGAAATTTACTTTTAATTTACGGCGAAGGCCTATCGGTTGCCAGCCGCTTCGGGATTGTTGTAACCCGGAGACTCGATCCTCGCTCCTCAGTTCGCAATAGAATCAAAAGAAAAATTCGTGAAGTTTTGAGGCTAAATCGCTGTAAATTAAAAGGTAATTTTGACATATTAATCATCGCTCGACAGGGTATAACTGAATGTTCTTTTCAAGAGATTGAAAAGCAGATTCTTGATTCATTGAGGAAAGCAAAGTGTATCTAGTTCGCCAGTCCTATCTTGCGATTTTTCGATTGGCGCATCGGATTTACAAGTATTCTATCTCTCCTCTGATGGGTGGGCGGTGTCGGTTTCATCCTACCTGCTCTGATTACATGTTAGCCGCTGTTGAGTCCCACGGCATTTTTCGTGGGCTATGGCTATCGTTGACGCGAGTTTGTAAATGCCACCCTTGGCACTCAGGGGGATTTGATTACGTACCAGAGGTTAAACAGTGAGTAATAATAATATGACGGATCAAGAGAATAATTTCTTTGCTGACAAGCGCACCGCCTTGGCGATGTTGCTGTGTCTAATTGTTGTGATGATTTACTCTGAGTACATGTTTGCTCCTTACAACAGGCCAGCAACTCCCCCTCAGGATGCTTCTGGCGTGGTTACTCAATCTGGCACTGTGCAGGATGCCCCCACTTCTCAGACAGTATCAGCGAATGGCATTGGGCAGAGCGTGGTTGCGGCTCAACCACGATTAGGTTCCCCATCTGTAGCTGAATTGAATCAGAGCACTAAGGTGCAAATTGAAAACGCCAAGATCTCGGCGACTTTTGTTTCCTTGGGCGGTCGCATCCAGAGCTTAAAATTGAAAGGGTATACCAAGAGCAAAGGTGGCGAGGAGTTATATGAGATGGTGTCCATAGAAGAGGGCAAACCTCTTCCTCTTGGAGTTTATGCTGGCCCAGTTAATGATAACTTTGTTGAATATAAAGTCCAAAGTGTTTTTGGTGGTTTGCAACAGGGGGACATTTATAGAGCGATCGGCTCAGATGTCATTTTGACCCTAGTTGGTAAGTTATCAAATGGAACTGGTGTTACAAAAACTGTAACGATCAAAGCTGATTCATACCTTTTTGATGTTGCAGTTAAGTTAGATGGTGAAACTGCTGATGGATCCAGGCTCAAGTTAGAGTGGTCTTATTTTGAGCCTAACCTATCTAAGCTCAGTAGTTATGATTTCCACGGAATTGAAAGGTTATCTGAAGGTTCAGTTACAAAGACTCCTTTCGCTTCATTCGTGGAGGGAGCTGAAATTCCAGGAAGCGATACCTGGATCATGCTTGGTGACAAATATTTCATGTCAACTTTGATTCCAGCTGTTTCCGGTCAAAATACAAATGCTTCAAGGATAGGCAGCACCTTCTCCATTAAATCGTCCGGAGAGACTAACCGTGGGGAGTTTAAAATATTTGTGGGACCGAAAGAGTTCTACACTCTTAAGGCTATTGGGTATGATCTACAAAAGGCAATTGACCTAGGTGTCTTCTCGGCACTGGCTCATCCCCTGCTCGACCTAATTCGATTCTTTCACAGAATTTTGGGTAACTGGGGTCTAGCGATTATTCTTTTAACCCTCATGATTAAGACTGCGTTCTTGCCTCTGACAAAGAAAAGCTTTGAGTCCATGGCTGCGATGCAGGTTGTTCAACCAAAGATAAAGGCTTTAAGAGAGAAATATCAATCGGATCCTAACAAACTCAACGCTGAGTTGATTGCGCTCTACAAGCGCGAGGGTATTAATCCGATGGGTGGATGTTTACCGATGTTGATTCAGCTTCCAGTCTTTTTGGGTCTTTATAATGCCTTACTTAACTCGATCGAGTTAAGACATGCACCGTTTGCACTCTGGATTAACGATCTTTCGGCTCCTGAAAGTTTAAATCTTTTCGGGTTTGGAATTCCTGTAATGGTAATTTTGATGGGTATCTCAATGTTTGTTCAGCAATGGACAATGCCATCTACCATGGATCCGATGCAGAAGAAGATAATGATGTTTATGCCGATAATTTTTACCTTCTTCTTTATTGGATTCCCAGCAGGACTAGTTCTTTATTGGTTGGTGAACAACGTAGTTTCAATTGTTCAGCAAGCATTTATTAGGAAGGAGAGATTCATAGGCGCAACTCGTGCGACTTTATTAGCGGGAGTTTCAATATTTGGACTCTCCTACATATTGGTTCTCTTTTCTTAATTTGTTTCGGGGCTTCTGATGGGCTCGATTTCTACAATAGCTGCCCTTGCAACAGCACCAGCTCCAGCTGGCGTGGCGGTTATTCGGATATCGGGTCCCTTAACTCGAAAGGCACTAGGTTCTCTTTTTAAAGCCAAAGTTCCACCAGTCGATAATCCTAGACATCTCTCATTTGGAAAAGTCTTAGACTTTCAAACTGGCAATATTATTGACAACGCCATGGCTGTTTTTATGCCGGGGCCTTTTAGTTATACCGGTGAGGATGTAGGAGAAATCCATCTCCATGGTAGTTTAGCCCTAGTTCAAAATTTTCTTCGCTCCATTTATGCTTTTGGAATTAGTCCAGCGGAACCAGGTGAGTTTACCAAGCGAGCTTTTCTTAATGGAAAGTTGGATCTTGTTCAGGCGGAGGCCGTTCGCGATCTAATTAATGCTTCAACTGAGAAATCCTTAAAAGTAGCCAGCGAACAGTTACAAGGGCGGTTTAGCCAAGCTATTGAGGCTATAGGTGAGCCTATTAGGAACGCATTGGCTGAGTTGGAAGCTAATTTGGATTTTCCAGAGGAAGATATAAAGCCAGACTCAGCCAAGGGCATCGCGGCCGTAATTAAGCGCTCTATTAAGCTATTGCAGAAGCACATAGGAAGCTACAGCTACGGACAAATCGTGAAAGAAGGATTCAGAGTGCTGCTATGCGGTCGACCGAATGCTGGAAAGTCTAGTCTATTAAACTTATTTCTTGGTCGAGAACGAGCAATTGTGACCGATGTTCCTGGAACCACTCGAGACTTAATTGAGGAAGAGGCCACTTATTCTGGTTATAAGTTTGTCTTTTGTGATTCGGCTGGAATAACTGAGACAAAAGATGTTGTTGAGAAGATGGGGATAGAGCTGGCGTATAGCAGGCTTAAGTGGGCAGACCTTGTTTTGATGGTCATCGATTCAACCGAGAGTGTTGAGTCATCTCAGAAAACATGGATCCCTATTCTTGACGAAATTCGAATTAAAACAAATAAAATTTGGCTGGTCTTTAACAAGATAGATTTAGCACCAGACGCAATTGCAAAGTTTGCCAATCAAGCAAGTTTAGCAGACCAAGTTTTTTACCTCTCTGCGCGTACTCATAACGGTTTTGAAAATTTAACGGCTTCGTTGGTTGAAGAAATTAAAGCTAGGGTCGCTGACTCTGCTGACGGAAGCACCACTGTAACGAACGAACGCCATAGGCTCTGCCTTATAAAAGCCGAGGAGGCACTGGAGAGGGCGCTGGATTGTCTAAAAACAAAGAAGCCCCTGGAGCTTGCTAGCTCAGAGATTAGGCTAGCCCTAGTGGCACTGGAGGAGATCGTCGGCAAGACCTGGACGGATGATATCCTGGGAAGAATTTTCTCTAAGTTCTGTATTGGAAAATAGTTAACCTAAGAAATTACTGGTTCCCTTGGCATTCTTAGCTTGTTGCTGGCGAAATTCGCTCGTCCATTTTGAATAGTTTCTGAGGATAGAGTCTCTATATCTTTGTGTTTCGGCGGGTAATTTATTAGAGCCACGCTTGAGAGATCTCTCTAAATTTCCGGGTCCCCAGTTGTAAGCAGCGAGGGTAAGTTTTTTATCTCCTCCAAATTTAGCATCAAGGTATTTAAGATAGGTTACCCCGAGATTGATATTATATGATTCATCATGCAGGAGGGGTCTGTGTCCCTTCCAGTAGTTTTCTCCAAGCTTTGCGGAGATGTATTTGGCAGTAGTCGGTAAAAGCTGCATTAACCCGAGTGCCCCTACAGGGGAAATCGCTTTTTTATTAAATCCACTTTCGGCCATTATGACTGCAGTTACGAAAAGAGGATCGTAGCCGTTTTTTTTGCTCTCTTTGACAAAGATTTGAGCCAAATTTGAACCGGCATTTTTCTTTGTTATTTTTTGTATCAATCGAGAGATGAACCGAACCTGAACAAGATATTGGTTGTATTGGTTTTCAACTCTTGGATCTGATTTTATTGCAGCAAAAGTATTGGGTAGCTGGTATCTAATCACCTTTGGCCCAACATGATCTGATTCATCATAGAAGAGGTTATCTTCAGAAGACAAAGCGAGATCTATATCATTGAACGCAAATAGTTTGGCTTTGCTATCAGGCTGTTTGGCAAAGACATAGAAAGAAAGAACAATCATCAAAAAGACAGCACTTGTTACAAAGAGTGCGAATCCAAGCCTATCAAGAAGATCGAATTTTTCAGCACTTAAATTTATAGCGGCAGATCTCGATCTGTTTTGATCGACAGGAAGATTTCGGTTGGCCCGAGATGTCCTCAGGGTTGGATATATTTCGACACTTTGCATTTTTGGACTCACCAACAGCAACCAATTGGCGTTATTCGCCTAAAAACCGATTCGCTGATATAGTTATGGGCGCTTCGTTGAGAAAAGTGACTTACTCAATAAGTTCAATGAGTTAGGCGATTGATTTGAGTGCTAAAATCTAATAAACCGTAACTTACTAATTGTCTCAAACTACTATGAAAAATTTCGACGTAATTGTAATAGGAGCTGGCCATGCTGGCGTAGAGGCCGCCGCTGCTGCTGCAAGAATCGGTGCTCAAACAGCACTTGTGACCTTAAGACGAGAGGGAATCGGTCAGATGTCTTGTAATCCCGCCATAGGTGGCGTTGGAAAAGGTCATCTTGTTAAAGAGGTTGATGCCTTGGGTGGAATCATGGGTGTTGCGATTGATAACACTGGTATTCAGTTTAGAACCCTCAATTCCTCTAAAGGTCCAGCTGTAAGAGCGTCAAGAGCTCAGGCAGATAGGGATCTTTATAAAGCTGAGGTCAGAAGGATCATCGAGAGTATCTCTAATATTACAGTGGTAGAGGGCGAGGCCGCTGAAATTATGACCAATAAAGGTAGAGTCTCAGGAGTTAAGCTTTCCGACGGTTCTGAGATATCCGCTAAATCTGTAGTGGTAACCACAGGCACTTTCTTGAAGGCGTTAATGCACACCGGTACTAGTCAAACATGTGGCGGTCGGTGTGGTGATAAATCAGCTAGTTTTTTGAGTGATAGCTTAAAGAAGCTCGGTTTTGAGTTGGGTCGTTTAAAAACGGGTACTCCAGCAAGACTCAGGCGCTCGACTATTAATTTCGACATTCTGACCGAGCAGCCCGGGGATTCTCATATTAATCCCTTCTCTTTTATGACCAAGAAGATCGAGCGAAAGCAGATCTCATGTTGGATTACTTCTACCTCTGAATCTGTGCATGATATTATCAGGGCTAATAAAGAAAAGAGCCCGATGTTTAATGGTCAGATTAAATCTATCGGGCCTAGATATTGTCCGTCGATTGAAGACAAGGTTTTTAGATTTGCTGATAAAACAGAGCACAATATATTCCTAGAACCAGAAGGATTCGATTCAGATATAGTTTATCCAAATGGGATATCAACTAGTCTGCCTGCTGATGTTCAGCTTGAGTTTATTAGAAAGATTAAGGGTCTAGAGAAAGTTGAAATTATAATTCCCGGCTATGCTGTGGAGTATGATTTTGTGGATCCTCGTTACCTAAAACCAACTTTAGAGACTAAAGACGTTGCAGGACTCTTTTTGGCGGGCCAGATTAATGGCACTTCTGGATATGAAGAAGCAGCGGCCCAGGGATTACTGGCAGGGGCGAACGCTGCATTAAGCTCAAAAAATGCAGAGCCACTCACAATTAGTCGTTCTGAAGGTTATCTGGGGGTTATGATTGATGATCTGATTACCAAAGGGGTTGATGAGCCTTATCGGATGTTTACCTCCAGAGCTGAGCATCGCCTAACCCTAAGAGAGGATAACGCATGGCGGCGGTTAACACCAAAAGGGATCTCTTATGGTTTAATTTCTGAATCTCAAAAAGCACGTTTTGATGAGGTTAATAATTCATTTAACAAAGCAAAGAACTGGTTATCCACCGAGCGTGCGTTTCCTAGAGTTGAGATGCAGGAGTGGTTAAGTACTCAAAAAAGTGCACAGCTCAAAGATGCTGTAACCCTTGAAACTTTACTACGAAGGCCGGAAATGACTATCGGCGTCATACTAGAGAGATTTGGTTTTGCTGACGAGGTTAGTGATGATCTTAAAGCTGCGATTGAAACTGAGATTAAGTATGCAGGATACCTCTCACGAGAGAGTGATCTCAAAACTCTTGAGAAACATGAGGAGATGAAGATCCCAGTAAAGTTCTCATATGAGGGCGTTAAAGGTTTAAGTAATGAAGTAAAAATAAAACTCTCTAAGGTGCGACCAACATCTCTAGGTGAAGCTAGTCGTATTCCGGGGATTACCCCAGCAGCATTAACGCTATTAGCAATTACTATTGCCAAGGGTAATTACGAGAGAATTCAGGCCTGAGTTTGTTAACTAATCGGAATTGGCTTGCCTTGTTTCATCAGATAGGCTGAGCTTACCTTATTTTCTATAATTGCCATGTTACTGCTATCAAATCGCAGGCGACCAGTTTGAAGTTTTAAATCTGTTTGTTTAAGGCATTCTGCTAGTTTCTCTGTCTCTGCGATCCCGCATCTATTATAAGAATCTGCGACCGCATACATGGCATCGTAGGCTCTCGGAGTTGCATCAGACGCCGGGGCGCCAAACTGTTTCTCAAACCTGCTTAGAAAGCTCGGGGTTGCGATTGTGTCTAGATTAAATATCGTCACACCATCTGCTAGATGCATCTCTTTGCTGATTACCGGATCAAAGAGGACAGCATTGCTAGCGTAGATCTTAGCTTCAACTTTTAATTCATAGGCCTGCTTCAAAAAAGCATGAAGAGCACCGCCCTCATTTAACATGACTACAAGAGCATCTGTTTTTGCTGCTTTTTGTTTGGCTAGATATGATCGAAAGTCGAGGTTTTCCGGAAGTGCCGTCTCGTCGCTAAATAGGCTTATGCCCGCATTCTTTAAATCTGCTCTAATCGCACCTGAGAGCCCCTCGAAATAAGCTGTAATCGAGGTGATTAAAGAAATTTTTGAGTGTTTGTTTTTAATAATTTGTTGAGTGAGAGGGGCTGACATCGCCGAATGAGTTGGCTCGGTAGTGAATACAAATTTTCTGCCTTGGGTCATCGTCGGGGTGATCCCACTAACTGTTAGCATGATGACTTTATTATGGTTGGCTATCGGGGCTGCTATCTCTGAAAACTCAGTCCAATTGGGACCTATGATCACCTGAACCTTATTTATGCTTGCCAGTTTATTGATGGCTGCAGCTGTCTGTTTAAAATCTGATTGATTGTCCTCAATTACTAACTCATATTTGAAGCCATTAGCTGACTCTTGGCTATTTATGTCCTCAACCGCAAGTTTTAGTGCAGTAAGCTCGGCGGTACCCCCGATAGCTGCCCAACCAGATAGTGACATGATAGTGCCGATTTTCACTATTTTGCTGTCACCTGTAGATTCATTCGGTAGAAGCAGTAAGATTAAGGCAGAAATTAATTTCAGATAGTTTCGCATGAATTTGTTATCCCACAACCAGACACATACCAAAAGCACTTCTATTGATGGTGCGACCCTCTATTTGAGAGGAATTTTATTTATGATTCTGGCCTCATTTTCATTCACACTGATGCATCTTTTTGCAAAAAGCCTAGTGGGTTCTCTGCCGGTAGCAGAGATAACGTTTTTTAGATCTTTAGTTACATTGCTGCTGATTTGGCCATGGATGGCGCATAAAAAAATATCTCTCTTTGGTGAGAAGAAGGGCCTTTTATTTATTAGGGGTTTATTTGGATTTACCTCCCTATTTCTCGGGTTTTTTGCAATCTCTCAGATTAATCTCAGTGATGTAACTGTTCTATGGAAAACATCCGTAGTATTTACTGCTTTTTTTGCGATGGTCTTTTTAAAGGAGCGAGTGAGTTTGGCACTCGTAGGTTTTATATTATTAGCAATGGTAGGAGCAGGATTAATAGTTAAGCCAGGGTTTGATATTATGAATGTTGGCGGACTAGCGGCTCTAGTAGCGGGAATCTGCGTAGGGGTTGTGACAGTTTCAGTGAGAAGGTTACATAAAACTGAGTCTACTCTGACAATTATTTTCAGTTTCTCATTTTGGTCTGTTATTTTTGCCTTGATAGTTTTTGGGCATCAGTTCATTTTGCCAGCAGGCACTGATTGGCTGTTTTTAGTACTGATGGGAGCTGCCGGCACGGTTGGTCAATTGTTTTTTACCTGGGCTTTTTTGTACGCCCCAGCCTCTGTTACCCAGCCTTATGCATTTTCGGAGGTTATATTCTCAATGCTCGCGGCTTTTTTTATCTGGGGAGAGCTGCCTGATTATTTATCGTTCATAGGGACTGTCTTAATTGTTATCTCAGGTATAGGTATTTTACAAACCTCTAATAGGCGGGTTGAGTCTGCCACTGAAGAGTCATAGTGTTAGGATATGATTAAGACAGGAAAGCCTATTCATCTCGTTCTATCCCAGGATAAATCAAGGGTCCTCAAACGTGGCTACCCCTGGATTTTTGCACATCAGTTAACTGGCCTGCCAGAAGCCGAATCTGGTTCGATTGCAATTGTAAAAGATAAATCGGGTGAAATTCTGGCCAAGGGTTTTTATGATCCGAATTCTCATCTGGCTTTTCGAGCACTAACTCTGGAGAAAGAAAATCTGGATTCAGAGCTAGTTCGGAATCGAGTTGTAGGAGCAGTAAAATTTCGAGCTGATGTTTTTAGTGATTCCACCACGGGTTATAGATTGATCAATGGAGAGGGTGATAGATTGCCTGGGCTAATCGTGGATAGATATGGAGAGGTGGCGGTCATGCAGTACGATGGTGCAGGACCTCGCAATTTTTATAATCATAAAGCTATCGCCGATGAGATATTGAAGAGCGGATTAGTAAAGAGTGTCTATTTTAAGCCTAGACATAATGACGACCAAAAGGGTTGCGTTTTAGCGGGAAGTTTACCTAACCTAGAGGTTGAGTTTTTAGAGAATAACGCCCGTTTTTCCGTAAATATCAAAGATGGCCAAAAAACTGGGTTTTTTCTAGATCAGAGAGATAACCGGTTTAAGATTAGATCTGTATCTAAAGGTGCCTCGGTCCTCAATCTTTTCTCCTACACCGGGGGATTCTCTGTTAATGCTGGTCTAGGCGGCGCTTCTTCTGTTACCTCTGTCGATTTAGCCAAGCCAGCCATTGAAGCAGCCGAGGTAAATTGGGGACTAAATAATTTAAAGCCAGATGCCCATCAAGGTGTAGCCATCGATGCTTTTAAATTTATCGAAGATGTTAGAGCTGAGAAGAAGAGTTGGGATATTGTGATTGTAGATCCTCCTTCATTTACACACTCAGAGGAGTCATTAGAGGCCGCAAGATCTTCTTATCATGCTTTGATAACTAGCTCGATTGGTCTTGTTAAACGTGGCGGATTGCTAGCTGCCTCCTCATGTACTAGTCGAGTGACACCAGTTATGTTTTTAGAGCTTTGCGAGAAGGCTCTTTCGTCGGCCAAGAGGCAGGGTCATATTTTGGTGATTAATGGTCAGCCTGAGGATCATCCATTTCCCACTGCATGTCAGGAGCTAAGATATTTAAAATTTATACTTATACGGGTCCTCTAAGATCGCGCTAAATAGCCGATATTGTTCCAGTATTATTTAGTAACATGAACAAAAATTCTGTCGGTTTTTGCTGGTATGCTCTTTGCTCATTACCCTAATACAAATTTTGAAGGTGTAATCATGGGCCGTATTGATAGCGTAATTAGACAAGGATTCGTAGCTAATGCCAATGCCGAAGGTCGTTTGAAAGGTTGGGATGACGAGGCGTTGGAGTTTCAAAAAGGTGAAGCCAGCATTCAAACCGAAACGCCAAATCAAAGACCTAGAGGCACTACCTTAATCGGTCAAACTAAATTTGGTGCGATAGAAAATATAAGAAATTTTGACGACAATAATGAAGAATTAAACGTAGAGCCGATGGCCGAGATAATAAGGAAGCGAAGATCTACTTCACTCACTTATATTAGAGGGTTACTCGGATTTTAATTCAGAAGAGACTCAGGTATCCCTGAACATTCAAGTTCAAACCTTGGAATTTCAACATCAAAGAAATCCCCATTTTGCGTGCGAAATGTATAACTTCCCCACATAGAGCCGATAGGGTCGGTGATGCTTGTGCCGCTAGTATAATGATAGCGCTCCCTCGGTAGTAGTATCGGTTGCTCTCCTATGACTCCTTCTCCTTTTACATCTGCGCATTGCTTCTCGGCTGAGTATACAATCCAATGGCGATTTATTAATTGTACAGCCTGCTCGCTGATGTTCTCGATAACAATTGTGTAAGTGAACATATAGAATCCAGCAGCAGGATCTGACTGTTCAGGATGGAAAGCTGGGCTAACTGACACCCTGATGCCTTTTGTTACAGAAGAGTAAGGTGGATTATCAATTATCTTAGTCTCTGATTCTCTTCTTGGCATATGCTTCCATTTTCTAACGAGTCTAATTAATGAACTCCGATAAGCGGGATAATATATCAGTCAGATAGTTAGACAACCCAAAATTGCATTGATCCAAGATATTGTTTCTACAGAAGAAAGGGCATTCTAATATCTTGTACCTTTTTTTGATGGATGTTCATCTAACATAAAGAATTCTTCTTGCTTTACGGGGCTAGTTCCTGGGAGTCTAATAGGAAGGGTTTATATTTTAGGAGACCAAAGCATTTTTATGAACTTCTCTTTACCCGCAAGCGTTAGGAGCGAGCTTCAAAAAACTACAAATCAATCGGAAGTCGAGAAGCTCATTGCCGATTTTTGCGTTCTTCTTGATAAGTGGAACCAGAAGATAAGCCTAACATCAGCCCGAAGCCCAGAATTAATAGCAACAGATCATGTTCTTGATTCCATCTTGGCATCCAAGGTTTTACCGGAGAGTGAAGCATTTTTGGATATTGGCTCAGGGGCTGGGTTCCCAGGTCTAGTGCTAGCGATGCTTTGGCCTAATAGAGAGGCTCATCTTGTGGAGCCCAAGGAGAAGAGCTCTACCTTCTTAAAGGAAGCCATTAAAAATTTGAAGCTCAATAATGTGACGGTTCATACTATTCCTATTGAGGAGCTTCAGGGTGATGAAATTGTCCCGATTTATCAGGAGCATTTCTCTATTTCTCGAGCCTTCAGCCCCATGCGGAAATTTTTCGGATATTGCAGTTATTTAGTGAAAGAGGAATCACCTCTGTTCTTAATGACTGGCGAGGATTCTGAAGCTTTAGACGAAGCGACGATAAAAAAACATGAGCTGACTATTGCCAAGCAGACTCCTTATGACCCATCAAAGCCGAAAAAGTTGGTGGTAGAGATAGGTCGGGCCTCTTAGGCTACTTTAAAATTCTCACAAATACATCACTGTCGTTATCTGAATCATTGAGGTGGAGGTTATTTGCCGAAGAGTTGAACGTAATTCGTCGGCCACTGTTTGATATTGAAGACCACGATCCATTGCCGTTTCCAGGTGTCCCAAAATTATTAATAGAAAGTCTTAGAGATTTTTTAGTGACGACATCAAAACGATAAATGTCGTAATATCCGGTGTCAGTGCGATTATCTAAATTAGAAGCATTAGAAGCGAAGGTGATATAACGACCATCGGGCGTGAGAGATCTGAAGATAGTGTCTTGATCCGGAAGTTGTCCGCCTATTCCTGTCACCAGGAGTGTAGTTTTTTTAGCGGTTATATCTCTGAGGTAAATATTTGTTAGTAGATTATTATCTGAAGGGGTCATTGAGTTGTCAAAAGAGAATATCACCTTTTTGCCATCCTCAGTGATACCGTGCCGACCTACTACTCCATTAGAGGGTGTACCATCTGAGTTAACTGAGACTGGAATGGTGGCTCCCGTGATTCGATTATATCTAAAAAGTTTAATATTAGAATTACTGCTACCAGAAACAGAGCATGAGAAGAGTGTGAACTTGCCGTTCTTTGATAGGGAGAGACTACCAGCGTTGCAGTCATCTCTGCTTATTCCAGGAAAAGCAGATACCCATGAAATTTGATTCAGATTTCGATCTAGAAGAAAAACATCCCGACGATTGTTAGTGTCCTCAGGAATAATCCCATCTCCATCACATGAAAATAAAACAAACCTTCCAGAGTCTGTTAAATCCAATCCATAGCATGGCGAGGTAACTTGGGTGCCAGTTGTAGTCTGAGAGACCAACTGGCGAGTTCCGCTGATTCTATCTATTAAGTAGGCATCTACTGCATTATCAGCGTCGGCAGGGTCTACATTATTTCCTTGTGTGCTTATTAGCACATACCGAGCTGAGAAAGAGACCGAGGCAACCTCATTATAGGGACCATCTGGGACTTCTCCCGAGTACCCTTTAAATAAG
>CAZWGK010000022.1:15523-18761 GCA_964633685.1 uncultured Bdellovibrionales bacterium
TTCAGGCCGGTTGATATATCGTAAAGCATGAATTTTCCTATCTCAGGTGGTCCGTAGATTAGATTGTCAGCCTCACTTGGATAAACAATAAATCGTCCATTTCCGGAGATAGTTGGCAATAAAGACGGGCCCGAGGCATCTGCATTATCGGTGTTTGTAGAGACCCGACGCGTTTCTTTGGGCAAGGGGTTTGCAAAGGCGGGAGTAAGAAAAATAATATTGAGTAAGATGAAGAGCTTTTTACAAGTCATTCTATTCCTCCCTGATATGCCTTATTTATGACTATGTATATCACCTAATCAATAAAAAAGCCCCCAGAGATCGCTCTCTGAGGGCTTTTGTGAGCTTATTGCTCGACGGTTGTTACATTCCCAACCACTTAAAGAGGATGCCTCCATGCTCCACAAAGAAAGGAGCAAATACTACGGAGAGGATCGCCATGAGTTTCATAAGAATGTTGAGTGATGGACCTGAGGTATCTTTGAAAGGATCACCTACAGTATCACCCACAACAGCTGCTTTGTGAGCATCGGAGCCTTTGCCGCCGAGCTCACCTGTCTCGATGTATTTCTTGGCATTATCCCATCCGCCGCCTGAGTTGGAAGCAGAGAGGGCCAAAACTACGCCAGAGATTAAAGCGCCCATCAACACGCCAGCAAGGGACTCAACTCCGAAGAGTGTGCCTACTATTAGTGGTGTACCTAGCACGAGAACTGCTGGAGCAATCATCTCATGAAGAGCAGCGCTGGTAGATATTGCAACGCAACCCTTGTAGTCAGGCTTGCCTGTGCCAGCCATCAATCCAGGGATTGTTCTGAACTGCCTTCTGACTTCATCGATCATCGATAGCGCTGCGCGTCCTACAGCCTTCATTGTTTGAGCTGTAAATAGGAACGGTAGTACACCACCAATTAGGAGTCCGGCCATTACGGTCGGAGCTAATAGATTCAATGATGTGATGTTAGAGCGAGTAAGGAACGCTGCAAAGAGAGCCAATGCTGTAAGGATAGCAGATCCGATAGCGAATCCTTTTCCGATAGCAGCAGTTGTGTTTCCTGCGGCATCGAGAAGGTCGGTTTTAGAGCGGATCTCTTTACCCATGTGAGACATTTCAGCAATACCGCCGGCGTTATCTGATACTGGACCGTAAGCATCGATTGTTAGACCGATGGCAATTGTCGAGATCATACCGATAGCAGCTAATGCGATACCGTACATTCCGGCTAGATGGAATGACACATAAACAGTAATCGCAAGTGCGAATACTGGAATTACGGCCGATTTGTATCCAAGGGATAATCCGTAAATGATGTTAGTAGCAGAGCCCATCTCAGATGATTTTGCTACCTCTCTTACAGGAGTATAAGCATGAGATGTGTAGTACTCGGTAACGTATCCAATTAGGAGTCCGCTCCAGAGACCGCATAATACTGATGCTAACACGCCGTTCTTGGTGATAGTCATTGTGCCAAGGGTAAACTCAGGAGTTGTGGCCCAAGCCCAGTTGGTTACAAAGATAACAGCGAATGTCATCAGAATGGTTGAGAGCAGCAGTTGCTTCTTTAGAGCTGGCTCAACACCCTTCCCTTCGCCGTTAACTTTGGCGAATAGAGCTGTCACTATGCAAACTGGTATGCCAGCAGCAGAGAGAAGAACTGGATAGAGAGTCGCACTCTCGCTTGCGAGGATTTGGGTTGAGGCTGCTCCAATTAAGAGAGCGGCGCAGGTTGCTTCAGCGCAGGAACCGAAAAGGTCAGCGCCCATACCGGCTACGTCGCCAACGTTGTCACCAACGTTGTCAGCAATAACAGCAGGATTTCTTGGATCATCTTCCGGAATGTTTTGCTCAACCTTTCCTACAAGGTCAGCACCAACGTCGGCAGCTTTAGTATAAATACCACCACCTACACGGCCGAAGAGAGCGACAGTCGATCCGCCCAATCCGAAGCCGGCTAAAACGTCCATTAAAATCGGCATATCTGTAATGTATTGGTGGAATACGTAGTAAACGGTTATCAAGGCTAGGAGGGCTGCTCCGGCGAGTCCGAAGCCCATGACTGCTCCTGATCCGAAGGCTACATTGAAGGCAGCACCAATGCCGTCTCTGGCTTTAACTGTAGTTCTTACATTGCCCTTGGTGGCGATCTTCATTCCTAAAAATGCACAGAGGCATGAAGTGGCTGCACCGACGATAAAGGCAATCGCACTAAAGAGACCTTCATTAATCCCGGTGTGTCCTGTTCCGAGCGCAAGTGCTATCAGGACAGCGAAGATTAAAACGAAGATACCAACGTAGAAATACTGCCTGGAAAGGAAGGCCATTGCGCCTTCACTGATGGCTGAGGATATCTCAACCAGTCTGGCAGTCTCTTGAGCGTCTTTACCCTCAACAGCAACAGCCAGGACCTTCCTGGAATATATGAACGCTGTAACAACAGCGAGAAGTCCGCATAGATATATGAATGTCATAACCAAAGTAGCCTCTTTCTAAATAGCTAAAAAAGTAAGAGTATCGCAGGGTTATAGCCCATTGAGTGCAAAATTAAAAGTAAGCATCGTGCGATCAGAGCTTAATACTGCTAAGTATTTGGTTATATTAATTAAATTATTAATAGACTCGTTAGGTTACTGTTTTGAAAGATGAATTTATCGACTTTGAGAAATTCTTGGGTGCTCTAAGCACCGCAGAGTGCTTCTTCTCAGAGTCTTATGAAGATGCCCGAGCGCGCTGGTTAGAAGCTGCGGAGAAGATTGGGGCCAAGGTCTCATCCCTCCGTATTGGGGATAATTCTGGACATTTTATTGATTACGCTCGGTTAGGTTCTTCAACTGCCAGAAAAGTAATTTTGCATATAGCAGGAACCCATGGAGTTGAGGGGTATCTAGGAGCTGCTATTCAGTTGGCTATTCTGAGTTATGGAAAAACTCTTCCTGCTGACACCTCAATACTTTTTATTTTCTGCTTGAATCCTTGGGGCATGAAAAATTATCGACGTACTAATGAAGATAATGTCGATCTTAATAGAAATTTCAGAGTTGATGGTTTCAAGAGTATAGAAAGTGCGGATACCTACTCGAAAATCGACTCATTTCTAAATCCTAGAAGAGCTCCAAGGCGCTTCGAGTTGTTCCACCTAAATCTGCTTATTAAAATTCTAAAGTATGGATTTAACAATTTGAAACAGGCGATTGCAGGTGGCCAATACACTTTTCCCAAAGGTATCTATTACGGGGGTGA
>CAZWGK010000023.1:0-18583 GCA_964633685.1 uncultured Bdellovibrionales bacterium
GCAGCTGCCTCTTGCCATGAAAGATGTTGTGGTACTGGCATAATCTGATCGGGATAAGTAGTTAGATACTCGGCGTAACTACCTCCACTCACGATTCCCATGACCCGATCCCCAACCTTCCAAGGGCCCACTTGAGAAGCTACCTCCCCCGCAAACTCAAGACCCAATATTTGGGAAGCCCCAGGTGGCGGTGGATACTTCCCTTTTCTTTGTAAAATATCGGCCCGATTTAAAGCTGTTGCTTTAACTTTGATTAGAATCTCACCAGGGGCAGGCGTCGGAATAGGCGCCTCTGAGAGTATTAGCTCTTCTGGGCCACCAACGTTTTTTTGAGAGATAACGCGCATAATCTAACTAAATAAAATACAGAGTGTATAAGGGTACAGTAAGTCCTAGGTTACAACAAAGGTAAACATCTGATAACTCCTCGTTTTTTATATTATTTGTTCGTAAATATATAGGAGCCGATTTCATAAAATACCGTAATAACCCTTACATCTTCGGAGATACTTTTATGCCAGTTTCGCCAAATGATTTTGATAGGAGACAATGCTCTGATGGAACCGGCTTCACCGATCCTCTACTCTCTGAATTAAATACTAATCAGGCCCCAATAAAAATAGACTTCGATACGTTCCTTTCGGAATCAAATCCTATTGATGAGAAAAAAATTGAGTCGATTATCGGTGTGACTAAAAACTGGGTTAAGTATGGCGGCGACTTCTACTCTCATCTCACTGGAAAGGCCCCATTATTAGAGAGGGGCATAGATTATCAGATTCGATACGACCGTATCTCTAGCGGAGAAATTGATATGGAGAGCTATAAAAAAGCTCGAGAGATCAAAGTCGCCTCTTGGTTACATCAAGATAATAACAATCTCTGCATAGAAGAAACACTAAATTTCCATTCCCAAAACAAAGGAAGGATTAGCTACCAACCTGAGGTTATTGAATCAGCTCTACCAGACAATTCAGATGGTCCGAAATTGAGGTACACCAATAACTATTTCTGTGAGAATAACTGGTTATATTTCGAAACTAATAACTTTGATAAAACTCAGATGAAATACGTTCAACCAGAGAGGGAGTCGACAAGTTATCGAGTTTATTTCTCTACTAACGGTGCCAACTTATTTTCTTCTTTTCAGAAAATTATTGAAATCTTGGGTAATTCAGAGGAGATCAAAAGATTCGGCTTTCAGATAAAAATGGCAGACCTGTCTAGCGCCGGTCCAAAAGAGATATTCCAGATAATTAACCAAAAAGACCAAATAGTTTTATATCTGGGCGATCAGGGAATTCGCGCTGCTTTTCCATTGCTACAAGAATATGCCCGAAATAATCGAGATAAATTTTCTGGGCCTGGGGTGCTTATGGCACAAGCAATTGTTGATTCACGGGGACTTGTCGTGCCTGGAATAACGATTACATCCTCTGCTAAGGGAAAATCACCAGACCCAAGCTGTCCATTTAAAGAATACAAAACATTTAACGACATGCAGAGCTTAATAATTGAGTCCAGCCTTAGATCGATTGTCGGTGCGCTTAAAAATCCAGAGACCATGCTTCCCATGACAGCTAAATTTTCAGAGATACGGTGGCAGATGGAGCGAATATCACCTACGGCATCGACTCAGGACTATCTAGGCTTGATACTCACCCAAAATGACGGAGAAAAGTTTCTGGCCAAATACCTGATGCAAGTTTATCCCCAATGGGCGACGCTCTACGGCCTTAGAAAAGATAGCACAGCTTTCAGGGTACACTAAACGCACTCTAATCGATTATGCCGATTGTTAGAGCTACTTGGAGTAGTAAATCAGTGACGGGCGCAGAAAGAAGCCTCTGACAATATCATGCCCACGAGTCCCTAAATTATTGCTGTTCATAAATCTCAGGATGAGGTTCGATTAAAATCATTCAATATAAATTGATGATGATCATATGACTTTCGAAATCATAGCTTCAAATGATTTCGCTGTCGTGGGTTTCCCGAACGAGCTTCTTAACGCTTCATTGAATAATTTTCGAATCTGATATGGATTACCGATAATATCCACAGCGCCCAATTTAATGGCCTCTTTTGGCATTCCAAATACTACCGAGGAAGCTTCATCTTGGGCCACAGTGGTATGTCCGAGGTCTTTCAAATCTTTAAGCCCTCTGGCACCATCTGCCCCCATACCCGTCATAATGACAGCTAGCACACTGTATCTTTTCGAGATTTTGGTTGCACTCTGAAATAGAAAATCAACACTTGGTCGATGCCTATTAATCGGACCGGCGTTAGATACTTTTATATGCAGTTGATGATCATGCTCCTCTAATCCAATATGATAATCATCCAAAGCTAAATAAATGTGTCCAGACTTGAGGACCGACTCCTTAAATGGATCGGCTAGTTTAAGCTTAGCAGAGCTTGCCAACCGCTGGGCAAAAGCCTTTGCAAAGGTCTTAACAATATGTTGGGTGATAAGGATCGGTGGCGAATCCGGTGGCATATCCTGAAGTAGTTCCACCAAAGCTGCCGTGCCTCCAGTGCTAGCGCCAATTAATATTACATCCGGACGCTTCCTGATGGATCCACCGAACGCCTTATTATGATCAACCAAAACAGAACTTCTGGTGCCTTCAATATTTTTTGCTAGCGCAATAATTCTTTCGATAGATTCGTCTTTTGACTTGAATAGTTCTGCTTTATCTATGAAATCCTGTGCACCATCCTCTAACGCTCCTAGCACATCCCCGGCTTCCTCTGGATTGGTCCCCGATAAAATTGCTATTGGCACTCTCAGCCCAGCTTTTCGTTGCATTCTTAACCACTCCTGACCACTCATCCCAGGCATGTTCAAGTCAAGAGTTATAACATCAATCTTAGTTGAAGAGACTATCTTAGAGGCCTCCTCAGCAGATGCAGCTTGCACAACCTTGAAGCCCGCCATAGAGAACATCTTGTTAAGTGTTTTTCTGAGAGAAGCGGTATCATCAACTACCAAAATAGTCTTATCTAAGGAGTTATCGATATCCTCTGCTACGGCTGGCTTGAGGTAACAAGCATTCCCCATGAGTTTAAGGGCAGTTTGGCCTGGCTCAATAGCCTCACTATGCCCCAAACAGAGCATTCCATGAGGTGCCAACATTGAAGAGAGATTCTTTAAGATACCCTCCACTTTGCGCGGTTCAAAGTAAATTAAAACGTTCCGGCAGACTATAAGATCAAACTCTCCTAAAATATCACCTTTAAGTTTGGTCAGATCTCTTACCGAAAAATCACATCGCTCTTTGATGTCTGTTGAGATTGTAAAAAATCCCCGGCTAGGTCCGTTGCCTTTTAAAAGAAATCGACGATATTTATCTGGAATCTGAGAACTTGCTAATAGTTTGTAAACGCCCTCTTTGGCGATTCTTATTGATATTGGATCAATATCGCTTGCAACAATCTTATAGTCGAATCCGGGGTTAGACTGACGAAAATGTTCAAGCACAAGCCCGAACGAGTATGGCTCTTCACCAGTGGAGCTCGCAGCGGTCAAAACTTTAAATTTGTGATTCTTAAAACGTGCCTTATGAGAGTTCAAAAACTCCTCGATCCGATGATAATGCGGCATCTCTCTAAACCACTGAGTGGTGTGTATTGTTAGGGCAGAGATTAGTTGAGCGTACTCGCCGGACTCTTGCTCAGCGATAGATAAATACTGACTGAGATTCTCAACACGACGGGCTACCATTCTACGCTGCACGTTATTAATTATAATGCTGTGCCGGTACCTACCATCTTGCGAAGTGTTAGTTAACGATTCAGCTAACCGATACAACACCTCTCTATCTAGCACTGTGAGTAAATTTTTCATCGACTAATTTACCTCTCCCCCTCAGGTCATTGGGGTAAAATTATCAGGACTATGAGCCGGAGTTTCATCCTCTAATTTCGCCAATTTTCCTTCAGCTTTTTTCTTGATTAAACGCTCGGCAATCTCCGAGGCCTCACCTGGGGGCATAGCTTTAGGAGGTACTGTCTCCACCTGAGCTTCCGTAACCGAGGAAGATTTTAAGGATTTAGAGAGGATATTAGGCTTCTTCGAAATCGACTTTTGAGCTTTTACTGAAGGTGGCTTTGGTTTTACTTCTGAAACAGCTATGGCCCTACCTGGAACGGCAAGGATATCCAAGTTTTCCTCTCTTGGATCAATCTTCGGGTCTGCATCGAGCTTGCGTCCATTTAACAAAGAGTCAAATGATGTAAGCAAAAACTTCAGCTTTTGATTTTCCTGTCCAAGCTGCACCGAGCACGAAGAGGCTTCTTGGGCTATATCTCTAGTCTTCTGTGCAATGTTATCCATTTCTGAAAGAGCAATAGAGGACTGTTTGATACCAAGATTTTGCTCCTTGGTTGCCTGAGCTATACCCTCTATCTGATTATCCACCTCACTAATAGAGCTAGTAAGTTTACTGAAAATATTAAGTGACTCGTTGCTTACTCTATGACCCTCTGTGACGCGAGCTAAAGTCATCTCAACTATCTGGGATACCTCTTTTTTACTCTGATCAATCAACGACTCGATTTCTTTGGCAGCATGACCGCTCAATTCAGCCAAGTGACCTACCTCCTCAGCAACTACCGCAAACCCCCGCCCATGTTGGCCAGCCCTAGCAGCCTCGATTGAAGCATTAAATGAGAGTAGCTGAGTTTTAAAAACAATATCATTTATAACGGCTGTCTTTGATGATATCTGAGAAATCACGTCTACCATATTCTGGAGTTGAGTATTGGAAGCCTGAATAGATTCCATCGCCCGAACCATATTTTGCATGGTAGTAGCGCCTATCTGAGAGCCCTCTGCCATTTTTGAAGAGGCAACTCGGCTCCGCTGGGTTAAATCACTGGTCTGAGAAATCATTCCTGACATCTCGGTCATAGAAGCAACTGATTCTTGAATCGCAGCCGCCTGCTCAGTTGAACCAGCAGCTAGTTCTTGACTTAAATCAAGAATTTGGACCGATGAAGAATCAAGCAATTTACTTGTTTTCTTAAACTCTTCAAGAATATTTTGTAGCGGCGTAACCAGCAACTTAGCAATTTTACGTGTACAGAATATTAACACCCCGATAGTAGCAACCAAGAGACCAAATAGAATTCGTTCGATAGCGATCAGGTCCGCTAAAACATCAGATCTATTTACCCTTATCAGCGCATACCAATGCATCCCCTTAAATCCAAGAGTTGGCTCAAGGCGAGAAAATGCTACTAGTTGAGAGGCCCCACTATCGGGATCTATCTGATGGCTAAGTCCTGACATGTTCTCTGCTAATTCTAGCTCAGAATAAACTCCATTTTTAACAAAATTATCCTGACCAACTTTCGGGCTACGCTCGAATTTATCTTCCTCACCGTTTACATGATCTGATTGAGCTAATACGGTTCCATCTTTACCAATTAAAACAAAATCAGTTCTTGGATATCCATACTTTTTTAGGGACTTTTGGGACGTCCACAGAATCTCCTCTATGACGTTGAAGTTTGTAAAATTCTTCCAAACAGCGATCGTCTTACCCTCTGAATCCCTTACTGGAGCCGAAAATCCTATTGTATACCCATCACCTTTGTAGATCTGCTTAATAATTGGATCAAAATAAGCATCCTCCACCACAGACCCATTTATCATTCCTTGTTCAGTGTAGAATCGACCTTCAATTGCATCCTTCACCCAAGTATGGTCTTTAAAAGATAAGGCATATAAGAACTTTGACTCGATTTTCTCTCCAGTTGCATTCCGGTCATTTACGGCAATAACCTGACCGTTTAGATCCACTAAGAGCGAAAGTGTGTATACTCCGTACGATTTAATGTAGTCATTCATGACCCTCGCTATTTGGTTGGACTCACTACCAACTTTATACCAGGACTCTCTATCATGAATCGCCTGATTATAACCAAAGGCTTGCACATCTCCGTATCTCTCAAAAAGATTTCGATTAATTAATTCCCCTAACGTAATGCTCTGACTAACTAACTCTGATCCTTTAGTATCTGCCAAATCCTTCAATGTTTTTAGATTTACCAGCGCTAAAATGATAGCTGGGACTAAGCCAATCAAAAAAAGCGCCTGTGAAACGCGACGGGAAAGACTTGAGGTTGAAACCATTATAAAGCTCCGAAATTTATTAAAAATTATTTATACAACCAGCAACGTCGAGGATCGTAACCAACTGCCCTTCTAGTCGCGCTACGCCTTTGATAAATTGTCTCTCTACTGAAGTATTGATATTTGGTTTTGTGTCAATAAGAGCCGAGGGTATTCGCTGAACAGACTCAACTTTATCAACCAACGCAGCTTTTGGACCCAAGTCAGTGTCAAACACCAAAAGTGCGGTATACTGATTATTTTCCGGATCATGACGAAATCTTAGTCTCAGATCCACTACTCCAACAACCTGACCCCTGATTTCTATTACTCCAAGAAAATCTTTATCAGATTCTGGAATTACCTGTGGAGGAGTGGCTTCGACCACCTCTCTAACTGCTAAAAGAGGGGTGCCATAAACATTTCCACCAAGCTTAAAAAGCAAGTACCTATTCTCTTCAAGGTCATCACCAATCAAATTACTTCCCCTTCGATTCATACTCGAGCACCCTGCGCTGTTGAGTTAAAATAGCTTCGAGCTAAATTATTTAGACTTAAAATCATCCCAGGCTCGCCATCGCCTAGAATGGTACAACCACTGAATTCTCCAAGCCCTGATAGCTTTTCACTCAAAGGTCTTACAACAATCTGTTGTTGACCCATGATTCGATCAATTTCAAACGCAACTGTCCCGCGGGTCTCCTTTATCAAAAGAGCCGGTCTTCCATTGACGAATAAAGATGAATTTTTTGTTCCTCTTTGATTGGCTAGGAACCTACCCAATTTGGCAACTGGTATGATTTGCCCCCGAAGATCTAACATCTGGCCATCATTACCACTCGCTTCGATATGCATATCCGATAGATCGATTATTTCAGTGAGCTCATGCATCGCTACGGCATATTTTATTTCATCGATCTTGACGACAAGGGCATCTACGATACTTAAGCTCATCGGCAACCTGAGTGCAAAAGCCGATCCTTTACCCAATTCGCTTGATACTTGAATATTGCCCTGAAGAGCCTGCACGGCTTTCATAACGACATCCATTCCAACTCCACGACCAGAAATATCTGTAACCTTCTCAGCAGTACTGAACCCTGGTAGAAATATTAAATTGATTAACTCTTCTTTCGAAAGTTGAGCATCAACCGAGATAAGCCCCTTTTCCACCGCTTTTTTGCGTACCTTCTCTGGATCTATACCCCGACCATCATCCGAGACGGTTATACACACATCGGTTGCATCTTGTTGGGCTGTCAGAGTTAAAATAGAAATTTGCTCCTTGCCGGATTGACTACGTCCCTCAGTGGTTTCTATTCCATGGTCTACAGCGTTACGTACCACATGAATAAGAGGATCTGTTATACGCTCAATAACTGTCTTATCTAACTCTACCTCTGTGCCGATCTGTACTACCTTAATCTGCTTTTCCTGGGACCGGGCTACATCACGAATTACCCGCTCCAGTCTCTGAAACAGACCTTGAACCGGCTGCATCCTTAATGATAGCGCTTTATTATGAAGCTCTTTAGAAATCTTTTGACTCAAGGCTAGTGCATTTGCACATATCTTAGAATTCATAGTTCCATTTTTTTGCGCTTCAGCAACAATAGCCTGATGAATCGAAAGCTCACCAATAGACTGAATCAGCTCGTCTAATTTGCTCGCTGCCACCCTGATAGTCTCATCACTCTTAGCGGCCGGTTTATCAGCAGTTTCAACATTCAAGGGCGGTTTCGGCTTTGCTTCGGCTCTCATCATTTGCTGAACGTTCTCGGCAGGTTTCTCGGCGGATACTACGGGCGATGATAATTGCCCCTGCATCTCAGCAATCAATTTATCGAGCTCCTCCGTCGAAGAAATGACATTAGAGTCTACAGTTGGCTTAATAGATTCAACAGCCTCAAGTACAATTTTTTTGTTTAAAAGCTTCAGAGCTGTAGCCTGCAGTTCATTTGTATCAGGGGAGTACCCTTGGTCCTCCTTCAGCTTTTCAGCCCAATCAGCTAATACCTCCTGCGCTTTCAAAAGAAAACTGATGACCGTTGAGTCACATTTGATAACTGACTTTTGAACAGATTGAATTACGTCTTCAATAGAGTGAACAAAGGCTCCAAAAGACTCCAAGCCAACAGCGCGAGACGCTCCCTTAATGTTATGAGCGGCACGAAATAGTGCATTTAATATATCTGTAGAGGCTCCGCGAGTTTCCAGATCGAAACAACATCTTTCCCACAATTCGAGGGAGTCTAGAGTCTCATCGATGAAACAAGTTAAAAGTTCTAAATCGATATCCGGATTCATAGTTCCTGTCTGTATTAGATAATTTGAGACATACAGAGACTCGTCTTTTTGGCAAATTTTCTTAACTAAATTTCGTAGTCACATCTGAGATAGACGTGGGATTAAAACCTAGTTATGTGCTCGAATTTAGTATTTAAATATTTTCATCAAGATTCATTTGTCGGATGTCGATTACATGAAAGCCTGTGAAATTTCACTAGGCCGTTTTAGGGAACAGATGGTGGAATCGACAGATATCAAAAAAGAGGAATTTATAGCAGCTCAGGAGGAGAATCGTTACCTAATTTTCTCTCTTGGTCGCGAAATGTTTGGAACACCTCTTCTTGGTGTACGAGAGGTCGTCGAACCACTTCCTCCTAAACCAGTACCAAATACTCGCCCATTTTTTACAGGGGTCATCAATATTCGTGGTGAGATTGTTGGGGTTATGGATTTAAGAGCAAGGTTTCAACAGAACCAAAAGACTGAACCCGGACAAGCAATGATGGTCTTTGAGACATTAACTGGCACAGAAGCTGCTCTGGTCGACAAAATTGAGGCGGTAGCAAAAATACCAGAGAGAAATATTGAACGACAACCTAACGTAAAATCCAATATACCAGCCGACTATCTTTTAGGGGTGGCAAAAGAAGGCGAAAGGTTAGTCACCTTGATTGATTTAAGAAAAGTTTTAGAAGAACAGGAAGTAAAGATTTAAAGGGAAGGTTATGACGCTAAGAAAAAAACTATTAATAATGAATGTTGTATTTTTCACCATATATTTCCTGTCAGTAGGACCAGCCTATTGGGGATTTCTTCGATTAGATCCATCCAAAAGCGATCTTATGACTTACGTCTCAGCTATTCAGAACCACATGGAAGCAGATATGATGCATGATGCAATTCGTGGGGACGCCCTTCAAGCTATCTTGGCAGCTCAGTATCCCGATGGGCGATATGGCACTGAAGCAACAATCGAGGCCTCTTTAAAGGATCACTCTGAAACTTTTATAGCAGCACTTGATAGCACCGCAAAAATGGAACTTCCTGAAGAACTCAAGGTTGCCCTTGCGCAGGCAAGACCTGCTCTAAATGAATATCTCTCATCTGGAAAACAACTCGTCATAGACTCGGGAAAACCAGGAGTAGATCTATCAGCTGACTTTTCAGTTTTTATGGAGTCATTCGGCCAATTAGAAGATAAAATGGCAGAGCTATCCTCTCTATTAGAAAAAGAGGCAGCTAAATCAAGGGACCTTAGCATAGAGATTGCGACTGACTTAAGATGGATTTTAATCGGTGTTTGCCTAATAGGTGCCATCGCCGGCTTCTTCACGTCCAAGGCTATGATCGCAAGCATTGCAAATCCGATCGAGCGCGTAATCAAGCGCTTGAGCATGAGTTCTGATACAGTTAATTCAGCAGCAACTCAACTATCTCAAACAAGCGAGGCACTAGCTCAGGGTGCCGCTGAGCAAGCAGCCGCTATTCAGGAAACAGTGGCTTCTATGTCAGAGATCTCCGGAATGATAGCTCAAACAACAGAACACTCTAAGAACTCTTTGACTCGCGCAGAGAAAATGGCTTCCTCTGCCGATGTCGGTGGACGAACTATGGAGCGAATGGTTGCGAGCATGGAGGCTATTCAACAGGCTAACAACCAACTCCAAGACATGACAAATATAATCAATGAAATCTCTACAAAAGCTTCGGTTATTAATGATATCGTGTTTAAAACACAATTATTATCATTCAATGCATCTATTGAGGCTGCCCGTGCCGGTCAGCATGGTCGCGGATTCGCTGTGGTCGCTGAAGAGGTGGGAAATCTAGCCGATATTAGCGGTAATGCGGCTAAGGAGATTCAGAGTCTCCTTGAAGATAGCAAGAAGCAAGTAGCTCGAATTGTTGAGCTAACCAGGTCTCGCGTATCTGATGGGCAAGTAGTGTCTAAGGAGTCTCAAGAAAACTTCAATATCATAGCCCTCGAAATTCAGGCTGTATCCGGTTTAGTAAACAGTATTAATGATGCTACCAAGCAACAGAGAACCGGTGTTGAGCAAACCTCAACAGCGATGTCTGAGATGGATCAAGCTTCACAGAAAGTTAATGAACTCTCTCAAGAATCCTCACAAGCTGCATTTGCACTAACAAGACAGAGTAATGAGCTAAGGGATATAACTTCGGAGCTAGAGAGCTGTATCTACGGGTCCCACGCCTCTCAACCTAGCAGAGCTCAATCTAAATCAGAGGTTGTCTACGAGACAAAAATTGGGGGCGAGAACTTGGGTGACAGTGATCAGGTTGAAAGTCGAGTTAACTAAAATATTTTTCCAATCGAACTATCAGGCAATTTAAGTGAAATAACTCGCTGGACCGTAGCTGAGAGAGAATCCCTCACTAGACATCTATGGAGGAAAAAAAGAAATGGCGGAGAGTGATAAATCTCGCAGCTTTCGCTGCGAGAGGGATTCACCCCAATGTTTTATCCTCGCTTTGCTCGGATTGGTTCGAATCCCTCACTAGACATCTATGGAGGAAAAAAAGAAATGGCGGAGAGTGAGGGATTCGAACCCTCGGTACAAGCTTTAGGCCCGTACAACGGTTTAGCAAACCGCCGCCTTCGACCACTCGGCCAACTCTCCGCGAGGAAAACAAAAAACTACTTTCTGGCGGAAGGAGATCTTCCTCGCTGCTAGCGCAGCTCGGGGGATTCTCTTCTCCCTTTAGTCCTCGCTCCACGAGGACAAAGTTCGAATCCCTCTCCTTACACCTTTATCAAACTTTCTGGCGGAAGGAGAGGGATTCGAACCCCCGGACAGCTTGCACCGTCACCGGTTTTCAAGACCGGCGCCATCAACCACTCGGCCATCCTTCCGCTAAGTTTTAGACCACTTCTGCCACCATTTTGGTTCAAATAATGATATCAGTAGCCTAGGCTCAAATAGGTAACACTTCACTATAAACCCTGGCAAGACTTTAGGGCTCTTTTTTGCCTTATCTGTTACTATTTGCTATTACTGGGGGCTCGTATTACGCGCTCTTAGCTCAGTTGGATAGAGCATCTGGCTACGAACTAGAAGGTCGGGAGTTCGAATCTCTCAGAGCGCGCCATTTAAATCCACTTACACCTGCCGATTTGTTATCGCCCCCATCCTCTGATAAAAAAAGAAGATGCCTAACAACCCGATACCACAAGAATTAATGATGCGTGCGGCTATTGAACAAGCCATTATGGGTGAATCTAAAGGCGAAGTTCCAGTTGGTGCCGTAATCTGCATAGGCGACCAGATTATTGCATCTGCACATAATAGAACCGAGGAGCTTCAAGAGCCCTGCGCTCACGCCGAAATATTGGCGATTAGAGAGGCCTCAACCAAAATGAAAAGTTGGCGTCTCGATAATGCAACCCTTTTTGTTACCCTAGAGCCATGTACTATGTGTGCTGGGGCTATTCGGGCGGCGAGAATAAAAACAGTGGTATACGGAGCAGATGATGAGAAGCTCGGGGCCTGCGGCTCACTTTACAATCTGCTCGAAGATTCTCGCCTGGGGTCTACTCCACGCATCATAAAAGGTATTCTTGAATCTGAATGCAAAACAGTTCTGACAAATTTTTTTAGGAAACTAAGAAGGGATTAAATCCTATGAGTGGTATTGCGAGGAATCTATTTATAATAACTTTGCTAGCCTCTACCTTGGCTGGCTGCTCAAAAAAATCCCTCTCTGAAATCGACACCTCTAAGTTAAACTTGGTGGTAATTCTTATCGACACTCTGAGAGCGGACCACTTGCCATTCTATGGCTATCATAAGAATACGGCACCGTTTCTGTCGACAATTGCCGAAAAATCAGTTGTTTTTGAGAACGCATTCTCTACCTGCTCTTATACTGCTCCCGCTACTGCATCTATTTTCACCTCAATGTATCCATCTCAACACGGGGTCATAACAGGCCACTTTGCTAACATAAAACTTCAGAAAGGAAATCAAACGGTAAAGTTTGATAAAATCCCAGAGGAGATTACGACATTAGGCGAAGAAATTTCGTCGTTAGGGCTCACGGCTTACGGTGTTGCTGATAATCTAAATATCGCCAAACACACTGGCTTTGCTCAAGGCTTCGATAAATTTGAAACGTATCAATATAAGACAGCCGAAGTTGTCAATAAGACTCTCATGTCTTGGAAAACTGAAATTGAGAGCAACAAGAGATACTTCACCTATATCCACTACATGGATCCTCATGCGCCATATCACCAGAGAGCCCCATGGTACGAGCACTCCGAAGACTCAATACAGGCGATGAAAAATGCCTACGATAGCGAGATATCATATCTAGATTCACATATTGAGAAGATGTTCAAAGAATTTAAATGGCTTGATAACTCGATTGTCGTAATATTAGCAGACCATGGTGAGGAATTTAAGGAGCACGGGCGAATTGGTCATGGAAAAACTCTCTACCGCGAAGTAATTGAGGTTCCTTTTCTAATATATGTTCCTGGCCTAAAACCGGCACGCATTAAGAACTATGTTACAACCATGGATCTTCTACCGACACTCTCTGGATTGCTGCGCTTCCCGGCAAAAGATTCCTGGCAGGGTCATGACTTAACCCAAATTATCAATAAAAATACCATTCCAGACCGCACTTTATTTTCTGAATTACTAAGAAGGCCTGACCATCCGCACCCTGAAGTCAGATCTGCCCTCACTAACGATTGGCACTATTTGGGTATTACCAGAAGTGGAGAACAAACCCAACACGAACTCTACAACGCAAGGTTAGATCGACGGGAGAAGAATAATTTAGCTGCAGAAAAGCCAACCATAACCACCGATCTAAACAAGCAAGCCTTTAACGTTGGGGCCGGTAAAAAAACATTCCAAACTATCACGGTTGAAGAGAGCCTGACGGATGAAGGGCTCAGTCAACTAAAAACACTAGGATATGCAGAATGATTAAAGATTCATTACTGTCTGAGGTTCGTGAGATATCCCTTAGCGCCGGCGAGGTCATTCTTGATTGGTATAAAACTGAGAGCATCCCTCAAGTAAAAAAAACAGATGATTCGCCCTTAACTAAAGCAGATGAAGAGGCAAATGCCTTAATTTTAGATAGCTTAAAAAAAATATCACCATACCCGATTATCTCTGAGGAGAGTCTTGTTGATTTTGAAATACGACAAACTTGGGAAACTTTTTGGTTAGTAGATCCATTAGACGGGACAAAAAACTTTCTTAATAAAGATGGAGAGTTCACCGTAAATATAGCCCTAATAAAAGATTCCAAACCGATCCTAGGGGTTGTCTATGCCCCCGCACTGAACCTGCTCTATTCTGCGATTAAAGACCGTGGCGCCGAACTAAATGGTAGCCCGATTTATCATAAAAAAATGAATAGCGAAGTTATCGCAGCGGTCAGCTCAATGCACGGGTCAGATGAAACTACTGGCTTTTTAAATAAGGCAGGTATACGAAAGGTTAAACCAATCGGTTCCGCTCTCAAACTGTGTAAGCTTGCTGAAGGGGAGATAGATATCTACCCACGCCTTGGACCAACTAGCGAGTGGGATATCGCCGCTGGGCATTTAATCGCCACTGAGGGCGGGGGTAAGATTATTGATTTAAAGACTCTGTCAGAACCAGCATACAATAAGCCCTCAGTTCTTAATAATTTCTTTATTGCAGCTCATAGAGATTTCGACCTCGCTGGGCTTATATAATGTTATTTTCAAACCGCTAAAACTTGCCCTTATTGTGGGTTATGGATACTTTTTGGGTATGAAAATAAAGATTTTAAGCCTGCTTGGTCTTATCGCATTAGCATTAAGCTCATGCAACAGAAGTGAATTCAAAGTCAGCAAGCCCAACATCCTCTTTATACTTCTTGATACCACGAGAGCAGATCACTTAGGTGGGTATGGATATGAGCGAAACACGTCTCCTAATCTTGATCGATTTGCTACAGAGAACTTAAAAGCTGAGTTTGCTCTTGCTACCGCTCCATGGACACCAGCGTCGGTTGCATCGATGTTTACGGGTCTTTATCCTACCTCTCACGGAATGATGCCCCCAAACGATCGTGACCTTGCAAAAAAGGGATATGCAAAGCTGAGCTCTCAACACGTCACATTGGCTGAAATATTAAAGGGGAACGGCTACCGCACGGCTGCGGTTAGCCCGAATCCGTGGGTAACCAAAGAGTTTGGATACGACCAAGGTTTTGATGAATATTACTACCTTCACCGTAAAATAGCCGAAAAAATAACAGAATCCGGCCGAGAATTGATAGAAGCCTGGACTAAAAACGGGCCTATGACCCAACCATTTTTCATGTATCTCCACTTTTTAGATCCACATGACTCCTACGCTCCTCCAGGAGAATACGCCCAGAAATACTCAGGACCACTCCAAAAGAGTAAATTCACCTACGATGAAGCGATGCAAAAAAACATCAATTTATATGATGGGGAGATCAGCTATCTCGATGCTGAGCTTGGAAAATTCTTCGACTACCTCAAAGCTAAAGGTCTGTATGAAGACCTTTTCATAGTGATAGTAGCAGATCACGGTGAGCAATTTATGGAGCACGGCAATCTTCGACATGGCTACAAATTGTTCAACGAAGAAATTCATATTCCATTGATGCTTAAAACCGGAAGATCTTCAGACAACGGTAGGGTAATAAAAGAGCCGGTTAGCACTATTGATATTCTCCCAACAGTTCTATCTCGATTGGGTTTGAAAGAAACCGGAAATCTCCCGGGTGTATCACTGCTATCGCCTGAGGCAATCTCTGCTAGAAAGGGCGTAATGTCAGAGATACGTCGGATTTACGATCTGAAATCATTTACGGATACGAACGGCAATCGCCTGGTTCTAAGCTTGCCATACAATCAAGAATCAACTGACCACACCAACTCAGTAGGTAGGTGGAACGAAGCTGAAATTGTTGGGGTTTTTTCATCAAGAGAGGATTACGGCTGTTTTAATCAAATCAAAAACCCAGCTCTACAGGCCCGTTTAAGAGGCTCCTTTGATGAAAGCCTAGCAAATGCGGTACAACTAGTAGTCCAAGCGGATAAAGAGTCAACTGAGATTAAAGATGAGACATTAGACCAGCTAAAATCTCTCGGATATCTTCAGTAAGTATTGTTAGATTAAGAAAGATCATGAAAATAATTTTATCATCCATTATCGGATTAACTCTTCTGCTCGTTCCAGATCTAGCCTTTTCATATATTGGACCAGGGGCGGGCTTTGCCTTTCTCGGATCTACCCTTGTGTTTGTTATCACTATCGGGATGGCATTACTGACGATTCTCTTCTGGCCGCTCCAGTGGATCTGGAAAAAGGCTCGCAACAAAGGAATTTCCAAAAATGCTCGTACGCGAAGAGTGGTAATCGTAGGACTGGATGGGCTCGAGCCAAAATTAGTAGACCGCTTTATTTCCGAGGGACATCTACCAAATCTAAAAGAGCTCTCAGAACGCGGCTCCTTCAAAAGGCTTGGCACAACTTTGCCAGCTCTATCTCCAGTTGCCTGGTCTTCATTTCAAACTGGAGTCAATCCAGGTGCGCACAATATTTTTGATTTTCTAACTCGCGACAAGCGCCACTGCTTACCTCAGTTAGCATCTACAGAAACAACTACAGCCCAAAAAGTAATTAATATACTCGGAATTAAGCTAAATCGAGCTAAAACATCCATAAATATTACCAGAAAGAGTCAGCCCTTCTGGAAGATTCTGGGCAATCATGGCGTCTTCTCTAATATCATTAGAGTCCCGATATCCTATCCGCCTGAAAAATTTAATGGCAACGTTCTCTCTGCAATGTGCACACCCGATCTTAAAGGAACTCAGGGCAGCTTCTCATATTTTACATCAGCAAAGTTAGCTTCAAACAAGGCTACTGGTGGTGACACCAAGGTTTTTGAAAAGACTGGGGGTGCCTTATGTGGCTTTGTTGATGGCCCACCATCTCCTAATGGACAAGGCAACCTAAAAATTCCGTTCTCTCTTACTCCAAGCATGCCTAAAGATTCTGCTGTTTTAAAGATTGATGAAAAACAAATTAACCTTCAGGTAGATAAGTTTTCGGACTGGGTAGAGCTTGAATTCAAGCATGGTCGCTCTTCTGTTTCTGGAATAGCAAGATTTTGCCTCCGTTCTGTTAATGGCGACCTGTCTCTGTATATATCACCGGTCAACGTTCATCCAGAAAAGCCAGCCTTACCTATCGCGGAGCCAATCACATTCTCTTCGTGGTTAGCCAAGAAAAATGGGCTTTTTGGAACCTTAGGGCTTATGGAAGACACCTGGGGACGCAACGAACTAGCTCTAGATGACGCACGCTTTTTAGAGCAAACATACCTTACTCACAATGAGCGCGAGCAGATGTTCTTTGATGCCCTAGAGAGAACTCGAGAGGGGCTGTGTATATGCGTTTTTGATGCCAGTGATAGAATTCAACATATGTTCTGGCGTTATCTAGACGAGCAACATCCATCTCCGTTGGAGGACAAAGATAAATTCGGCTCGACTATTTTAGACATGTATAAAAAAATGGACGACTTAGTAGGTCGCGCCCAAAAGAAGCTAGGACCGAAAGACCATCTAATAATCTTGAGTGACCATGGGTTTGCATCGTTTAGGCGGTGTATAAATTTAAATACCTGGTTGATGAAAGAGGGATATCTAACTCTCAAAGATGGAAAAACCGTAGGTGCTGACTACCTTCAAGATGTCGATTGGACAAAAACGAAGGCTTTTGCAATTGGGTTAACGGGAATCTATATAAATCGAATTGGCCGTGAGGCTAGAGGAATAGTTTCAGATGACGAAGCTATAAAACTCAAAGAAGAGATTGGAAGAAAGCTAGAGCAGCTAAAAGATCCAGCAGATGGTGCACCAACTATCAGAAGAGTTCACGATGCTGCAAAATCTTATAAAGGCCTTTATACCGACGAAGCACCTGACCTTATTGTTGGCTACCATCCAGGTTATCGGGTTAGCTGGGACTCCATAACCGGAACCGTAGAGTCTGAGATATTCTCAGATAACCTAAAGGCATGGAGTGGCGACCATCACGTGGACCCTGAATTAATTCCTGGAATACTCTTTACCAATCGTAAGGTTAAAAAAGAGCGACCCCATATTACAGATATAGCTCCTACTGTACTGGACCTTTTTGCTGTAAAAAAGCCAGCTTACATGGAAGGAGAGGCGATTCTTTAAGCCCCCGTTATATTTGCATTTAACCGCCCGAACCTGCTACTCTTAGAGCTCAATTGAGCCCTTAAAGAGGGTCCAGCAGGATAAAGGAGGCGCACATGTTTAAGCCTAAATTGAAAATATCAGACATGGTCATTGAAAAGATAAAAGTGGCCTCAGAGATAATGGGCTGCGCCTCAATGGAAGAGTTCGCCGAGAAGACTCTATTAGCTGAAGCAAACAAGGTAATTGCAAGCACTGCTAAGAAAGAAGTTTCCAAGCAAGAAGTAGAAGACATAACCAATCAACTAAAGGGATTGGGTTACCTAGAGTAATCTTGTGGAATTATTTAACTCATTAGTTACAGCACTATTCGATGCTCTTCTTTATCCCTTAAACTTTCTAGGAGCATCCTGGAGTGTATTTTTAGTATCGATCATCGCTGGAATAGCTCTCTTGGTTATTTACGGCAAAGTTTCCAATCAGCAGGCGATTAAAAAAGTTAAAAAAAGTATCGCTGCAGGAATTTACGAGTCAGTGCTTTTTAGAAACGACCTTAAGGTCTCTCTCAAAGCTCAAGGCAAAATGTTCTGGGGAGGCTTAAAATACTTTGGATTAGCTATACCGCCGATTTTAATTCTAATGATTCCTTGCCTTCTAATATTAGCGCAACTGAACCTCCGTTACGGAGTCAGATCCCTGGATATTGGCGAAAGCACGATTATCTCAGTGCAGGTTAGCGATGACTCTGCCTTATTTTCAGCCGAACTAAAGGCTCCTGAAGGTACAATCGCCACACCACCACTAAGAGATCTCGATAGTCACACGGTATCCTGGAGAATTGATGCAAAATCGAAGGTTACAGATAAAGCTATTATCCAAATAGGCGAGCAAACTGTAGAACAGGAGATTCTGGTTGCCACCAGTAAGTCTAAAATACCCACAGAGATATC